>JBAXFU010000008.1:0-59267 GCA_037139735.1 Phycisphaerae bacterium | reverse complement strand
TCGACGTTCAGGATGTCCTCGGAGCGGATCGTCATGGCCGCACAGGGTAGCCCCCGACGGACCCCCTCGCCCCCCGCACGGGCACGCCCGGGGACCACGCTCCGGCCCCGTTCCCGGTCCCTGCCCGGCTCTTCCACCGCCCCGCCGGCCTCACCCGGGCCCGCCCCCCGCTAGACTCCCGCCCATCATGCAACTCGAGCTCTGGCAGGCCGTCGTTCTGGGTTTGGTCGAGGGGATCACCGAATACCTCCCCATCAGCTCCACCGGCCATCTCATCCTCGCCTCCGCCTTCATGGGCCTTGGAGGCACCCCCGAGCAGCAGCAGGCCATCGACGACTTCAACATCGTCATCCAAGGCGGGGCCATCGCCGCCGTCGTCGGTCTCTATTGGCCCTCCCTTGTCCGCATGGGCAAGGGGCTCCTCGGCCAAGACGAGGCCGGCTTGCGGCTGCTGGTCAACCTCTTCATCGCCTTCCTGCCAGCCGCCGCCATCGGGCTCTTCCTCAAGGACCCCATCGAGCACTTCCTCTTCCGGCCCGTCCCCGTCCTGCTCGCCTTGGGGCTCGGCGGCATCTACATGATGATCGCCGACCTCCGCGCCACCGGTCGCCTAGGTCTACCCCACAAACACGGCAGTGAGCCCGGCATCTTCGACCTCGTGCCCGCCCAGGCGCTCTTCATCGGGTTCCTCCAGTGCATCGCCATGTGGCCCGGCGTCAGCCGCTCCATGATGACCATCACCGGCGGCATCTGGTGCGGCATGCGGCCCCGCCAAGCCGCGGAGTTCAGCTTCCTCCTAGGCCTGCCCACCCTGCTGGCCGCCACGGTCTACAAGCTCGCCAAGAACATCGCCCGGGCCCACCACGACGGCACGCCCCACATGTTCGAGCAACTGGGCTACCTGCCGTGCCTGGTGGGCATCGTCGTCGCCGCGGTCTCGGCCGCCGTGGCCGTCCGCTGGCTGGTGAGCTTCCTCAACCGCCACGGGCTCACCCCCTTCGGCTGGTACCGCCTGGCCCTGTGCTTCGTGGTGGCGGGCCTGGTCTTCAGCGGCAAGGCCACCATCACGCCCCCCGAGAAGGGTCATCAGATCAAGAGCCAGTCCAAAACGGTCGAAGGCGTGCAGTGGAAGTGACCACGGCGGCCGCCCGCCGCCTCAGGTGGTCGCCACGCCCCACCCACCCATGAAGACCTCCTTCCCCAAGGACCGCATCAAGATCGTGCTCGTGGAGAACATCCATCCCGCGGGCGTCGCCATGCTTCGGGAGGAGGGGTATCAGGTCGAGACGCTCGCCGCCGCGCCCGACAAGGCCAAGCTCCTCAAGCTCGTCGACGACGCCCACCTCCTGGGCATTCGCAGCAAGACCGATCTCACGCCCGACGTGCTCGACGCGGGCAAGCGACTCCTGGGCGTCGGGTGCTTCTGCATCGGCACCAACCAGGTCGACCTCGCCCGCGCGTGCGAGCTGGGCATCCCGGTCTTCAACTCGCCTTTTTCCAACACCCGCAGCGTCGCCGAGTTGACGCTGGCTGAGGTGATCGCCCTGTCGCGCCGCGTGGTGCCCCAGACCATCAACATGCACAAGGGCGTGTGGGACAAGTCCGCCGCCGGCGCGCACGAGGTCCGCGGTCGCACGCTGGGCCTCGTGGGCTACGGCCATATCGGCTCGCAGGTGAGCGTGCTGGCCGAGGCCCTGGGCATGCGGGTGCTCTTCTTCGACATCGTCCCCAAGCTCGCCTTGGGCAACGCGAGGCAGGTCAAGGACCTCGCCACGCTGCTCAAGGAATCGGACTTCGTCTCGCTCCACGTGCCCGCCACCGAGCAGACGCGTCACCTCCTGGGTGCCTTGCAGATCAAGCGGATGAAGCCCGGCTCGTTCGTCATCAACAACGCGAGAGGCAGCGTGGTCGACGTGTCGGCGTTGGCCGAAGCGATCCGTTCGGGACACCTCGGCGGCGCGGCCCTCGACGTCTTTCCGCACGAGCCCGCGAGCCGCGACGAGGCCTTCGAGAGCGAGCTCAAGGGGCTCGACAACGTCATCCTCACGCCCCACGTGGGCGGCAGCACCGAAGAGGCCCAGGCCGCCATCGCCGAGGACGTGGCCTCGAAGTTCATCAAGTTCATCAACGTGGGCACGACCACCGGCGCGGTCAACGTGCCCGAGGTGGAACTGCCCGAGCAGGATGCGGCCCGCGAGTCGGACCGCCCGCGTCGCCACCGCATCCTGCACTTCCACCGCAACGTGCCGGGCGTCTTGAGCAAGCTTCACGGCGTGGTGGCCCGCCTTGGCGCCAACATCTGGGCCGAGTACCTCCGCACCAACGAGCAGGTGGGCTACGTCGTGCTCGACGTCGACCCCCTCGAGGGCACCGCGCTGCTCGACGAACTCAAGGCCATGCCCGAGACCATCCGCGTGCGGGCGCTGTACTGAGCGAACTCGCTCCCGTGGCTCGGCCGTGAGCGTTCCGGCCCCTCGCGATGCCGCAGGCGCTTGGCCGGTCCCATCCTCGCCGCCGCTCTACCCTCTGGGGCCATGACAACCCCCGGCCACGCAGGTTCCGCGCACCCATCCACCGCCACGGGCGACCATCTCCCGTACAGGTACGGCGCGGCCCTCGCGCAAACCATCGAGTCCCGCTGGCAGGATGTCTGGGAGTCGCGCCGCGTCTTCGAGGCCCCCAACCCCGGGCAGCCCGGCTTCGACGCCTCCAAGGCCAAGAAGTACATCCTCGACATGTTCCCCTACCCCAGCGGCGTGGGCCTGCACGTCGGCCACCCCCTGGGCTACATCGCCACCGACATCTTCGCCCGCTTCCTCCGCATGACGGGCCACAACGTGCTCCACACGATGGGCTTCGACTCCTTCGGCCTCCCCGCCGAGCAGTACGCCGTCCAGACCGGCCAGCACCCGCGCATCACCACCGAGAACAACATCCGCACGATGAAGGCCCAGCTGCGTCGCCTGGGCCTGGGCCACGACCCCCGCCGCAGCGTCAGCACCACCGACACCGCCTTCTACAAGTGGACGCAGTGGATCTTCCTGCAGATCTACAACGCGTGGTACGACGCCCCCCTCGACCCCGCCTCCCGCGACAAGGGCCGCGCACGCCCCATCCGCGAGCTCGTCGAACGATTCGAACGTGGCGACATGCTCACCACCTGCGGCAAGGCCTGGGCCGCCATGACCGACGCCGAGCGTCGCGCCGAGATCGACGCCCGTCGCCTGGCGTATCGCGCCCAAGTGCCCGTCAACTGGTGCCCGATGCTCGGCACCGTCCTGGCCAACGAGGAGGTCACCTCCGACGGCCGGAGCGAACGCGGCAACTTCCCGGTCTACAAGCGTCCCCTCAAGCAGTGGATGATGCGGATCACGGCCTACGCCGACCGCCTCAGCGAGGACCTCGAGCACCTCGACTGGCCCGAGGCCATCAAGATCCTCCAACGCAACTGGATCGGTCGCAGCAGCGGCGCGTACGTCCACTTCCGCGTCGAGGGACGCGACCCCATCACCGTCTTCACCACCCGGCCCGACACCCTCTTCGGCGCCACCTACATCGTCCTCAGCCCCGACCACCACCTCGTCAACGTCATCTCCACCGGCGATCGGCCCAAGACGCCCTTCCGCAGGGCCGTCTTCCCCGGCGCCGACGATCGCATGACCTGCCGCGAGGCCGTCGCCGCCTACCGCCTTTACGCCGGCGGCAAGAGCGAGGCCGATCGCGCCTCGGGCAAGGACAAGACCGGCGTCTTCACCGGCGCGTACGCCATCAACCCCGTCAACGACGAGCACGTCCCCATCTTCATCGCCGACTACGTCCTGGGCGGCTACGGCACCGGCGCCATCATGGCCGTCCCCGCCCACGACGATCGCGACTTCGAGTTCGCGCAGGCGATGAAACTCCCCATCCGCGACGTCGTCTATCCGCGTCCCATCGAGACGATGCTCTACTTCGCTCGCGCGGCCTACGGCGAGGATGGCGAGCCGGGCCCCAACTGGCGCGACGAACTGGCCGACCTCCTGGGCCTGGCCACCAACGCCGCCCACAGCCACCAGTCCCTCGACACGCTGCTCGACATCGTTCGCACCCGTCGCTTCACCGTCGTTCCCGAAACCCCCGGCATGGTCGCCGGCGCGACGCCCGAAGGCCCCGCCTGCGACGTGCCTGGTTCGCTGGGCCAACGTCGCGGCACCATGCGCGCCGTCTGGCTCGAGACCATCGACAACCTGGGCTTCATGAACTTCAACGACATGCGGCGCCACCTGCTCGTCGAGCGCAACTACCAGCTCTTGCGAGGCCAGGCCTTCACCGAGCCGGGCGTGGCCGTGCACTCCGCCAGCGCCCACCTCGACGTCGATCACCTGCCCTCCGACAAGGCCGCCGCCCGCATCACGCAGTGGCTCGAGCACAGCGGCCACGGCGCGCACGCCACCACCTACAAGCTCCGCGACTGGCTCTTCTCGCGTCAGCGCTACTGGGGCGAGCCCTTCCCCATCGTCTACGACACGGACGGCGTGGCGCACGACCTGCCCGAGTCCATGCTGCCCGTGCTCCTCCCCGAACTCAAGGACTTCCAGCCAGAGTCGAGCACCGACCCCGACGCGCCCGTCCGCACGCCCCTGAATCGCGCCGCCGAGTGGGTCGAGTGCGAACTCGACTTGGGGCAAGGCCGCCGCCGCTACACGCGAGAGACCAACACCATGCCCAACTGGGCCGGCTCGTGCTGGTACTACTTGCGATACCTCGACCCCGCCAACGCCGGCTCCTTCTGCGACGGCGCGGTCGAGCACTATTGGATGGCCGGCTCGGAACATGCCGCCAAGACGCCCGTCACCCGGCCCGGCGGCGTCGACCTTTACGTCGGCGGCGTCGAGCACGCCGTGCTCCACCTCCTCTACGCCCGTTTCTGGCACAAGGTCCTCTTCGACCTCGGCCACGTCAGCACCCCCGAGCCCTTCAAGAAACTCTTCAACCAGGGGTACATCCAGGCCTACGCCTACAAGGACGCCCGCGGCATCTACGTCGAGGCCGACAAGGTCGCCCTCGCCGACGGCTCGTCGGCCATGGACAACCAGGACAAGCCCGGTCCCTTCTTCTTCGACGGGCAGGAAGTCACCCGCGAATACGGCAAGATGGGCAAGAGCCTGCGCAATGCCGTCGGCCCCGACGACATCTGCACGCAGTATGGCTGCGACACGCTCCGTCTCTACGAGATGTCCATGGGCCCGCTCGAGGCCAGCAAGCCCTGGAACACCCGCGACATCGCCGGTCCGTTCCGGTTCCTGCAGCGTCTGTGGCGCAACCTCATCGACGAGCAGACCGGCACGAGCCATGTCGTCGACGGCGTGGCCGACCGCGACACGCTCCGCGCGCTCCACAAGACCATCATCGTCGTCCGGCGCGACATGCAGTCGATGAGCTTCAACACCGTCGTCAGCAAGCTCATCGAACTCAATAACCGCCTCTCGCCCGGCAAGGTCACCATGGACGTCGCGCGGGCGATGATCCTCATGCTCGCACCCCTCGCGCCGCACATGGCCGACGAACTCTGGTACCGGGTCGTGTGCAAGGGCATGGGTGAGCCCCTCTCGATCGCGCACGAACCCTTCCCGGTGGCCGATCCCGAACTCGCCAAGGACGACGAGATCGAGGTGCCCATCTCGGTCATGGGACGGCCGCGTCACCGCATTCGCGTCGTGCCCGGGCTCGCCGCCGCGGACCTCGAGGCCGCCGCCATGGCCGATCCGAAGGTGCAGGAGCTCATCGCGGGCAAGGTCGTCAAGAAGATCGTCGTCGTCCCCGGCAAGATGGTGAACCTCGTCCTCGAGTGACGGTGATCCCACCGGCATGCGCGGATCGCGAGGTCGGGCTCAGGCTTCCCACGCCGCCCGTATCTCGTCGGCGATCTTTCGGAGCCGGGCCAGCACCCGGTGCTTGGCCACGTAGATCTCCGCGGGCTTCATCCCGCACTCGCGGGCCGCGGCCTCGACCGTCGCCTCGCGGATGGCGACGAGCTCGAAGGCCTTGAGCGTTCGCTCGTCGGTCTGCCCTTCGGTGCGCAGTCGCTCCATCGCCTCGGCGAAGATCACCTTCTGCATGTGCTGCTCGAAGACCTCGGCCACCTTGGTCGAATCCGACAGGTCGAAGCTCATGGAGCCGCCCGCCGCGCGGCCGCCGCGGGCCATGGCGCGGAAGCAGTCCGCGACCTTGTGCTGCGCGATGCCGATGATCCACGAGTACAGACGCCCCCGCTCGCGGTCGTACCGCCCGGAGCGGTACGCGCTCACGAAGTCCACCAGCGTCTGCTGCGCCACCTCCGTCGCATCGTCGTGTGACAGGCCCGCCGAGCGGGCGAAGTCCTCGATCACGCGGCGGTACCGGGCGTCGAACGCGCCCCACGCGGCAGCGTCCTTCTCGTTCTTGAGCGAGTTGAGCAGGAGCGTCGTCGTGACTGGAAGGTCGGACACGCAAACGCATTATAGCGACCGGATCCTTCCACCCGCTTCGCGGGGTCCGGTGGCTCGCGACGACGCTCGCCCGAACCCCGGGCTGCCGCCTGCAGGGAGCCCCGCTCCCGACTCGTGATCAAGGCCCCGTCGCCGTGAAGATGGCGAGGTACCGGTACATCTGGTCCGTTCGCGAGTACGGCACGCTCTCCCACACTGTCGTCGTCGTGTCCGTCGTCACCCGCTGCTCCTTCCCGTCCGCGCCGCGGATCGTCGTCACCCCCCGACTGTTGATGTCGCGTGGCCGACTCATCGATCCCTCCGTGATCGCCGTGCGGCTGAACTCGCTCGACCAGTAGACTCGGGTGGCGCCCACTTCCTTGGCCAAGGCCGTCAGGTCCTTCACCTCCGGCACGTACGCCGACTCGAAACGGCTCTCGCCCACGACCCGCTCTCCCGGGCCCGGCTTGAATGCCGCCAACTCCTCCCACGTCCGCCGCTCGATGGTCGCCTGGCCTTGGGTTGGCGATGACGCCGACATCGCGTGAAAGTGATCCTTCCACGTGTTGGTGGCACACCCCGCCGGCAGCAAGGCGGCGGCGAAAAGGAACGCGTGTGGCAGTCGCGAGCGAAGCATCATCCCTCAGGGTACGACCCCGCGAAACGCCCCGTGCCGCACGCCGCCCCCCGCGAGGAACTCGACGAAGACAGCCCCGTCCCTGGCCGTGCAGTACCACGTTCGGTCCCGTCGAACGCCGTCCCACCTCGGGTCGTCGAGCCGCCTCGGCCCGCTGGATTGCAGCACGATGCGGGGCCGCAGCGATTCGCCCATCCACGCGATCGATTCCGGGCGAGCCGAGCCGTGGTGGGGGACTTCCGCGACCACCGGACGCAGGCCCGGGAGCGACTCGCGGAGATGCGAAATCGCCGCCGCCTCCACGTCGCCGGTCAACAGCAACATCGGTTCGGCCCCGAAGAGCGTCGATGTCACCACCCCCGCCAGCGAGTGATCGTTGTCTCCGGCTCCGTCGAATCCTCGTTCGGGCCACACGAACTCGATCACGCTCGAACCCAGCGAGATCCGGTCGCCTCTCCCTGCCACGGTGACGTCGATCCCCGCGGTTCGCAGGCCCGCCAACGCGGTCGCCGCCGCACCCGTCGGTCGTCGCTCAGCCTCGACCATGAACCGCTGGGGCACCATCACGCGGCGGATCCCCAGGGGGCCCGCCACGTCCAGAATCGATCCGAAGTGATCGAGGTCGGGATGCGTGATCACCGCCAGCGGAACCTCCCGCACCCCGAGTCCTCGTGAAGCCGCCACGATCGGCGAGAAGGGGCCGCCCAGGTCCGCCCCGGCCGCGTCCCACAAGACCGCATCCCGCCCGCTTCGAAGGAGGTGGCACGTGCCGTCGCCCACGGCGAGCGTGTCGATTCGGAGGGCCGTGCGAGCGGCAAGGCCGCTTCCCGCCGCCCATTCCACCACCATCCAGCAGCCGCATGCCGCCACCGCCCCGGTCGCCGCCCAGCGCCGACGCGAAGGCCACGAACCGTTCAGGCCGAATCGAAGGGCCAGTGCCAACGCCATCGTGGTCGTCAACGCCCACGCCCACGAGACGGGTGGCAGTCGAACGCTCGAACCCGGCAGGGCGTCGAACCACCGCACCAGGCCGACCGTCGACGTCGCGAGCAGGTGGATCAGTCCGCCGGCCCATGTCTCCGCCCCGGGCAGCAGCGTGCCCGTCAGGAGGGCGAGGAAGCCCACCCACAGCAGCATGGTCGCCACGGGGGTCAGCAGCAGGCCGGCGACGACCGCCAGCGGGCTGAAGAGCCCCGCGCGTGCCGCCAGCACGGGCACCGACACCAGCCAACACGAAAGGCTCGCCGCCGTGGCCGTCGCGAATCCGTCGACGATGCGGTCCCGGATGCGGACGTGACCGGGACGAAGGGTGCCCCGGAGCCGTGCCGGCAGGATCGCCTCCCGCACGTGCGGCGTCAGCCAGAAGAGGCACGCCGTCAGGCCCACGCTGAGCTGGAACCCCAGCGACCACGCCTCCATCGGATCTCGCACCAGCAGCATCAGGGCGATCCACCCCAGCAGCGTCAGGCGATCATGCCGCCGCGACGTCAGCTCGCCCGCGATGATCAACGCCGTCATCATCGCCGAGCGGAGGATCGGCGATTGTGGCGGCACGATCGACGCATACAGCGCCACCAGCACGCCCACCGCCAGCGGCTCGAGCCACCCTCGATCGCCCGTCAGCCGCAACAGCACGATCGCCAGACCCGCCATGACGCCAAGGTGGAAGCCCGAGATCGACAGCACGTGCACCAGACTCTGTCGCGTGAAGGCGTCGATCGTCTCCCGCTGCGAGGCGTCGAACTCCCCCAGCATCAGTCCCAGCAGCAGACTCCGCACTTGCGCATCCTCGCCCGCGGCATGCATCAGCACGGACCTGGCCTTTCCCCGCAGCGAATCCAACACCCCAAGACGCCACGACCTCGCCCGGTCGAGCATGCCCGCGGGGCGACCGAGCGATGCCACCAGCGATCCGTCGGAGACGTGTACGCTGCCGCACAGCCCCCGCGACGCGGCGATGGCGGCGACATCGGTCTCGCCCGGGTTGGAGGGAGGCTCGAGCGGGGAGAATCGCCCCAGCAGCGTCGCTTCGTCTCCCGCGGCCAGCCCGCTCGGCGTGGCGCCCGCGACACGCACCCACGCAAGGCCCCGGGTGGATTGCCACGCGCCGTCGACCTCGATGAAGTGAACCTCCAGCGTGAAACGGTGCGCCGCGGGACGAGGCGAAAAACCCGCCAGCCTGCCCGCCGGATTCGGCGCGGGTTCGATCGACGACAACGCGATGCCGCGGAGGCGGACGAGGGCGTCGCTCCGGCCGTCGAGCAACGCGGCGAAGGTGCGAGTGGGCGCCTCGATCACCCGCGACACATGCCAGGCCGCGCCCAGGCAGAGCGTGGCGGCCATGACGGGAGCGATCCACCACCGGGTGGGCGCGAGGATCGCCGCGACGACGCCGCACGCCGCGGCGGCCGCCCACCAGGGCCAGGACTGGTTCGATCCCGCGGCATCGGCGAGCGCGAGCCCCGCCACGAAGCACGAGAGGAGCCCGTACACGCGGGCGCGAGCGGCGGCCAGCGAGGCCCCGTGGGCGTCGCCCGCTCGAGTCGCTGCGGCTGATGGATCGAGCTGGTCGCCCACGGCCTGAGCGTACGAGGACCCGTCCGGCGTGGTCGAGCGGACGCCCATCGCGCATCGAGCGATCATCCGCCGGTCGTTGGCTGGTATGATCGTTCATGCCCCTCGCCCCGACGCAGCAGTTCCTCGATGCCGCCGCCGCGCTCGAGATCGAGTTCGAAGACGGCGATCTCGAGCGGCTGGGCGGCTACCTCGAGCGACTGCTGGAGGCGAACCAGACGACCAACCTCACGGCGATCCGCGAGCCTGAGGCGGCGTGGATGCGTCACATCCTCGACTCGCTCACGCTCCTGCCCGCGCTCGCGGAGTTGCCCGAGGGCGCGACGGTGATCGACGTCGGATCGGGCGGCGGCCTGCCCGGCATGCCGCTGGCCATCGCCATGCCGCACCTTCGATTCACGCTCCTCGAGGCGACGGGCAAGAAGGCGGTCTTCCTCCGATCGACCGCGCAGGCGCTGGGGCTGGCGAACGTCACGGTGCACTGCGAGCGTGCGGAGAAGGCCGCGCACGACCGGGGCGAGCGGACCGGCGCGGGACGGCAGGGCGGGTATCGCGAGGCCTTCGACGCCGTGGTGGCCAGAGCGGTGGGGCGGCTGGTGTCGCTGGCGGAGATCACGGTCCCCTTCGCCAAGGCCCCGTCCGAAGGGCACCCCGGCGGCGAGATCCTGCTCATCAAGGGTCAGCAGGCCGACGAGGAACTCGAGGAAGCCAAGCCCGCCTTGCACGCCCTCAAGGCCGTGCACGTGCGGACGTTCGACACGCCCACGGGCCGCGTCATCGTGCTCGGCAAGGGGGCGGCGACGCCCAAGCTCTATCCCAGGCGTGACGGCGAGCCCAAGCGTGCGCCGCTGGGCGTCCGCAAGGAACGCGACTGAGCGACGCGGCTCACTGCAGCAGGCCGCGGTCCGCGTCCGAGATGAGCTCGAGCACCCTCGTGCCCAACCCGCTCTCGAGCATGCAGGTCTTGGCGAGACGCGCGTTCGCCTCGCTCGCCACGGCGATGCTCGGGATGTCGTCGAGCGAACGCTGGATCACCAGCGAAGGGCTCGCCAAGAGCGGCGTCGACGAGCCGGCGATCGATCGCACCGCCACCGTCGGCCTGACGGCGGACGACGCGGCGGACGGGGTGTTCAAGGCCTCCGGAATCGCCTCTCGAAGCAGGAAGGTGATGGCAAGCCGGTGGCTTTCGACCGGTCGTGCGATCGCCGTGGCGTCGCAGCACCAGATCGGCAGGTGCTTCACGGCGGTCCGGCGAATGACGGTCCAGTCGCTCTCCCACAGTCGCCAGAGGCTGGCATCGCCGCGGGGGGAGCTCCGTTCGCGCAGCCAGAGGGCTCGAGCGAAGGTCATCATCTGCGCTCGTGCCGAGATCGAGAGGCGTTCGCGTTCGAGCGAGCGACGATCGCCGGCGGCGTCGCCTCCGGCCGCGATCGACCGGTGCATGACGCAGGTCGACGCGATGAGCGCGACCAGAGCCAACAACCTCGTGGAAGTCCTCGCCGACGACAAGAGATGCTCCTCGCTGCGCGGGGTCGATGCCGACCCGGGCGACCGAAGTGTACCCGCAGACACGGCGTCGACGCAATCAAGAGGCGGCCGGCCGCGGCCGACGCGCCGATGATCGCGAGGGCCCTTCCGCCGCGTCGCTCAGGCCTTGGAGCGGGTGATCTGGGCGTAGGCGTTGTGATTATGGATCGATTCGAAGTTCTCGGAACTGATCTCGTACCACCTCACGCGGGGCTCGGATTCAAGGCCCAGCGCGAGATCTCGGACGATGTCCTCGACGAACTTGGGATTCTCGTACGCCCGCTCGGTGACGAACTTCTCGTCGGGCCGCTTGAGCACGGCGTAGACCGGGCACGAGGCGGCCTTCTCGAGGATGCCCACCACGTCCTCGATCCAGAGCATGCCCTCGAACTTCACCTTGGCCTCGATGCGGCAACGCTGGTTGTGCGCGCCGTACTCGCTGATCTCCTTGCTGCACGGGCACAGGCTCGCGGCGGGCGCCGCCACCGACATCAGGAACTCGCTGGCACCGTTGGCCGTGCACTCGAACTTCACCTGATAGTCCATGAGACCTGGCATCTTGGTGACCGGGGCCTCCTTGCGGATGAAGTAGGTGAACGAGCATTCGAAGTGCGCCACTTCGGCGTTCAGCTTCTCGCAGATGGCCCGCGCGATCGCCGGGATCTTGTCCGGCGTGAGCGGGTCGCACGTTTGTTCGTTGAGCACCTCGAGGAACCGGCTCATGTGCGTGCCCTTCTGGTGGTCGGGCAGCGCGACGTACATGTTGATCGAGGCCACCGTCGTCTGTTCGCCCCCGTCCTTGGTGCGCAGGCGGATGGGGTAGGTGACGTCCTTCACGCCCACGCGATCGATGGCGATCCGCCGAATGTCCCGGCTCGCCTGGACATCAGGCATCGAGGTCGTGGAGATGCCAGAGCGAATGGAGGGGATGGTCATGATCGGTTCCGGGCAGCATGTCTCGAGGCGGCCCGAACGGGCGTCAAACCCGAGGGGGCGGGAGTTCGCTCCCGCAACGTCAAGACACGTGGAGGGTAGGGAAGGGGCCATGCACAGGGATTCGCCCGCCGGGCGGACCCTGATTCAGGCCGGGTCGCGATGGGGACGAATTCGCCCCCGGGGCGTCAGTTGCCCGGCTTGGGCTCCATCTCCATCGCCCGCACGTCCAGCACGGCGCCCGCCCACCCCATGCCCACCGGAACCCCCAGCAACGCGCCGGCCGCCCAGTCCACCGGCAGAGGCTTGGCCGCCATCATCAGGCGATCGGCGTACAGCACGGAAAGAAGCGTGTCGCCATGCATGAACTTCGCCACCACCGGCGCCGCGACCGCCGCCACGACCATGCCCAGGGCCGGTGCGGCAGGATGAAGCGTGACCTTCGCGGCCCCCGCGACATAGCACGCCGCCAGGCCGCACGCGATGCCCCCGACCACGGCCCCCATCAGGCACTGGCCCTTCAGTCCGCTCAGGCAGACCAACGAGGCCGCGGCAAACGCCGCCCCCGCGCCGATCACCACCGCCGCCACCGCCACCCCCGACGCAGGACGATCGGCGGACTTCACCAAGGCCCGTTCCAGCCACGACCCCGAACGGCTCGCCGCCGCCGGCTGGCTCGAGGCCGCCGCCACGGTCGTCGCGTGAGCGATGCCCGTCGCGGCGAGGGTCAACGCCAACGCCTCCACCGCGAATCGCAGCAGGTCCACTCGTCCGTCCGTCGCGCGGATGATCGATTCGACCGTGCCCAGGTGCCACGAGGTCCAGCCGAAGATGATGCCCGCGACGGCAAGTCCGGTGCCGAGCGAGAAGAGCCGCGAGGCGATGGTGCCCACGACGGCCGCGACCGCGATCACCACCAGCCCGATCATCACGCCACGTGCGGGCGATTCGCCGACCAGCAGCGAGCAGGCGTGGCCGCCCGCGCCGTCGTGAAGCGATCTCGCGAGCCATCCCGCCGCAGGACCGATCGCGAGCAGGCAGACGAGGATGTACGTCCAGCGCAGGATCGAATGGATCATCGCGCCAAGTGTAGTGTCGCGACTCCGCGGACGATTCACCGCCACGACGACGCGTCGGGGACGTACGCCTCGTTGTCTTGGCCCACCGAGCCGATGCCCAGCGACGGGTGCGTGAGCCAATCGGGCGACGCGACGACGGCACGCACCGAACCGTCGGCCCGCGCCGTGGCCGCCGATCCTCCGTCGCCGTCGCGTCGTGCCGCGTGACGGAACGCGGTCGTCGGCGCCGGGTTCGGCGTCCACGTCCTTCGCGAATAGAGGAGCGGCGGATCGAGCAGGGCGCAGTTCGACGGGGGCGACCCCGGCAGCAGCGTGTCGGCGAAGACCAGCAGCGCTCCGGGCACGGGAATCTCGAAGAGCCGCCGCCAAGGCCGAAAGCCGATCGATCGATCCCACCCAGGCGTCCGCGACGGCGTCAGGTAGTACCCGTTGTAGCCGAAGGTGCTCGTGGGCTGGGGACGGTCCGGATTGCCCTGCGGGATGTAGCTTCCCCACGGCTGCGACGGACACTCATACACCGATCGAACGCTCAGCGTCCCGTCGAGGTACGGCGACAGGAAGCCCTTGGCGTGATCCACGCCCGCGTCCGTCGTCCCGTGCGTGCCCCACCAGTAGATCGATTCGCCTCCCAGCGGCACGTCCGGCGTCCGCGTGTAGGCCAGCGGCATCGCCCGATCCTGCCACGTGTTGGCGTACATCGTCCAGCCCAGCGTCATCTGACGCAGGTTCGACGTGCACGCCGTCGACCGGGCCGATTCCCGGGCCGCCCCCAGCGACGGCAGCATGATCGCGAGGCACACGCCCATCACCGCGATGGAGACGAGCAGTTCGATCAGCGTGAAGCCGCGGCGTCCGCGATTCATCGTCGTCCCCCCTTCAGGAGGGCCCGTTCCCGCGACCGCAACGCGACCATCAACGCCGCACGGTCGTCCGCCCCGATCACGCCGTCGCCGTCGAGATCGCGACGCGATTGGGGCGAGGATTCCCACGCGTACAGATCGTCCGCGCCGATCGTCGACGATCCGTCGATGTCGAGGTCGGCGGGCGTCGGACCGAAGGCCGCCAGCCCGATCAGTCCGACGGCGTAGAGCGACGAGGCCGTGGCCGCCGCACCCCCGCCCACGCCGCTCCAACGTCGCACGACAAAGCCAGGATCGGTCGGCGCACGGTCGAGATCGACCAGCAGCAGTTCCCCCGAGAGTTCGTAGGGGTTGTCGAACGAAGGCGTGGGAGCGGCCGGCGGCGTGCCCACCGCCAGCATGGTCCTGCCGCCGAAGGACCACAGGATCGGTTGATTGGTCCAGCCGCCGATCGTCATCGTGTCGGGCGTGTTCCACGCCGTCGCCGCGTTGCCGGCCGATTCCTGCAGCAGCGAGAGCGTGGGGCGGGTCGAATACCCGTCGAGGCCGCCCGCGAGCGCGACGCGGTCAGGGCCCACGGGCACTGGGATCGATTGCGTGCGGTTGCTCGGGGCCGACCATCGCAGTCCGCCGGTTCGCGCGTCGATCTTCACCAGGGTCGCCGAATCGATGCCCCCGAAGAAGGAATAGGTCGCCGCCAAGACCGAACCCGCCACGCCCGGCAGCGAACCCTCCGGCGGGGGGCTCAGGCACACGCCCCCGAAGAAGCCTTGCACGAGCGGACTGGCCCGCGTCCACATCGGCGAAGGCGGGAGCGACGGCGGATCGATCCGCCACGCCCGAATCGTCCCGGGGGTCATGCGGTATCGACCCGGCGACGCGACCACGGCCAGATCCTCGCCACCCTCCTCCCGGGGCATGTAGGCGACGCTGTTGCCCGAACTCGTCGACACCGACGCCTGCCAGACGACATCGCCCGGTTGGAAGGGGTTGCGAACGGCGTCGAACGCCGCGACGTTGATGCACGAGAGCACCGCCGCGCCGCTTGAGGTCAATCCCCCGTCGTAGCTGCACACGAGGGCTCGGTCGGCCGGCCCTCGGTCCTGCGTCACCAGCGGCGAGACATTGACGAAGTCTCGCGGCGAGGTGAAGCTCCACGCGAGCGATCCATCGGATATCCGCCAGGCCCGCAGCACGCGTCCTGAGGCCACGAGCACCGTGCGTCGACGCTCGTCGATCGTCGGGCTGGGGTTCGACTCGAGCGTCGGCGGTTCGATCGCCGCCTGCCAGGCGACCAGTCCCGTCGAACGCGAGATCGCGAAGAGCCGGTACGGGTTGAGCGTCGCGCCGCCCGCGTCCGCATCGATCAGCCCCGTCGCGAAGACCAGGCCATCCTGCACGCCCTCGCCGGCGAAGACGGTGGGGCATGCCTGCCCCAGGAACGTGATGGGGTTCCCGTCGATGTCGGACGTGCACACCCACCTGGGGTTCGCCATCGAAGGCGCGGGCGCGTCCACCGCGGACCGTCGCGAAGGCCCGCCCGCCAGATGCGTCCACGACGCCTCGAAGGTCGGGCGAGGCCATTCCTGGCCGAAGCAGGGCCCCGAGGCCAGCCACGCCGCGGCGCATGCGACCAAGCACGCCGAGCGAACATGGAAGTGACGGGCGGCGTGGGGCATCGAAGGGTTCAGCGACGGCGACGAAGGGTGGCGACGCCGCCCAGGAGGATCAGCGAGGCCATCGTGACGGGCGAGGGAATCGCCGCCACGTCGGAGACGCCGTCGATCAGCAGTTCGCCGGACGTGACGCTGATGCGGAGGAAGGAGATCGACGAGAGGCCGCTTGATGCGATGTCAAGCCCCGTGCCGCCGCCCGAGCCGGCGTAGGCCGCCATCACCTGCGTGAACGCCATGCCCGTCGGATCGAATGCGGGATCCACCGGCCGCGTGAAGTCGCTTTCGACCGCGCCTGCCACCACGGCGTACGGATCGGTCAGGTCGTTGTACCCCAGCGTCGGAAAGAACCCGTTGAGCGACGCGCCGGCGAGGGGGCGCCAGTCGAGGCCGTCGGCCGAGACTTCGACCGTCGAATCCGCGAAGGGACCGAAGACACCGTCCACCACGCCCGACGGGTAGGAGCGGTCGGCGAAAAAGGTGTTGCCGAAGACGATCAGGTCGAGCCCGTGCGGGTTCGCCGCATCGTCGGCGACCGGTTCGTCGAACCGCAGCGTCAGCGATCCTCCCGCGCCGATGGCGACGATCTCGTCGGGCATGAAGGGCGGATTGAAGGGCGTCACCGCCGAGGGATACACCCCGGCACCCGTGTATCGGGTCGGCGAACCCACCGCCGCACTCGGCCGGGTGTAGCTCCCGCTCGCGAGCGAGCCCGGCACGTACCCCGCCACGTGATCGGCAAAGGGGGTCGAGGCGTGCGCCGTCGTGACGGGCAGCATGGTGCACCACAGCAGTCCCAGGGTCCAGGTCGTCTTCAAGGCGGTGTTCTCTCTCCGCTCAAGCGGGGCAGTCGCGTCCGAATCGCGCGGCACGCGACATCTCCAAGGCCATTGCGACCCCACGCGGCGAGAGTTCAGACACAGCACGGAACCACGCCCGGAGACAGAGGGGCGAAGCCGATGCCGGTTCTTCCCTTTGCCCGCCCGCTTGCGACACGCCTCGACGCCATGCAGGCCCGAGGCATGATCCAAACCGGCGAGCCCGCGAAGGGCCATCCGACGTTCTCTTGGCAGGTCTTCCGGCTCGAGGCATGCGACGCATCGCCTTCCCGGCGCTGGTGGCGAGCCCTCTGTCGGCCCGCGGTCACCTGCCAGTGGCTGGAGCGATTGATCGGGCCTCCACCCGATCCGCCACTCCCGATGCTTCGCGTCAGGCCCCTTACGGCGGCGCGTCCGCGGCGGCTTTTCACCGCACTTCCCTTTTCACCCACGCCCGCCCGCCGCGGTCGCCCGCGTCAGGCTTCGTGGACACCAAGAACAGTGCCACACTAGCAGAAACTCGCCGGTGATTCAAGGATGATCCATGCTTGCCGGCGGCACTGGAATGCAAGGCCATGCTGAATCAGGACTTAGGAAAAAGAAAGGCCGCGGCCAGCGTGCGTGTCGTCTCCCCCTGTTGGAGCACGTATTCGTACCCCTCGTGCATCGAGGCGCACCCCGCCAGGCCGTCCTTGCGAATCGCGTAGATGGTCACGTTGAAGTTGGGCTTTCCCGGCGCACTGAGCAGGCGAGCTTCGCGCGTGCGGGCGGCCATTCGGGCCAGCGTCTGCAAGGCCGCTTCCTCCGGGGTGCGACCCGCCTCCATCAGCCGCACCACTTCGTACGCCGCACAACTGTGCAGCGAACTCTCGCCCCGTCCGGTGCACCCGGCCGAGCCCGCGGCGTCGTCGGTGTAGACGCCCGCCCCGATGATGGGCGAATCGCCGGCGCGGCCTGGAATCTTGTACGACAGCCCGCTGGTGCTCGTGCACCCATAGAGATGACCCGCCGCATCCCGCCCCGAGACGTGAATCGTCCCGTACGTGAAGGGCGCCTTGGGCGCCGTCGAGGAGTCGTTGGGAGGCGGGCCTCCCGGCGTCGCGTTGTCCTTGTGGCCTGCCCAGAGCGCGTGCCCGAAGTCGCTGGCCTGTTCGCTCGGCGAGATCCACCCGTCACGCGGCGAGAGCTCCGCCTTCCAGGTCAGCCACGCCTGTCTGGACTTGGGCGTCAGCAGGTCCTCTTCCTTGAAGCCGCATTGACGCGCGAACTTCAAGGCGCCTTCGCCCACCAGGAGGGCATGATCCGTGCGGCGCAGCACCTCCCGAGCCACCGCCGCGGCATGCCGGACCCGACGCAATCCTGCCACGGCCCCGGCCTTGTGCAGCGGACCGTCCATCACGCACGCATCCAGTTCGACGTCGCCCTCTTCGTTGGGCAAGCCGCCGTAGCCGACGGAGAGTTCCTCCGGATCGTCCTCCACGAGCTTGACGCCCTCGACGATGGCATCGAGCAGATGCATGCCCTTGCGGTGCAAGTCCGCCGCCAGACGAGTGGCGGGAGCGCCATTCCACGACGAAATCAGCGTGACCATGCCACGATCGTAGTGGTCGGGTCCGTGGCGGCGCGTGCGGGCGAACGGCGCCTCAGTTGAGGTCGGTGCACACCCACGACGTGCGGCCGTTGGTGTTCGCCACGGCCAGCAGGTGGACGCGAATGCCCGTGCTCAGCACGTGACGCGCCCAGCGAGGATCTTCCGTGAGCAGGTGCAACTCGGGCCCCGCCTTGATGCGGGCGGCCTGGAGTTCTCGCCGCGCCAGGCACAGCAGGTCCGCGTGGTCGCTGGCCCACGCCGAGGCAGCCAGGAGCGTCGCCACCGCCTCGGTGGCCGGACCAGCCGGTCCGTGACGTTCGGGCAGCATGGCCACGAGGTGCAGTCCGCCCTCGGCGTCGAGCGCGAGTTCGACGCTGGGTTGGTAGGGGCAGCGGATGCCCATGGGAATCAAGCCGGGCAGCATGGCGGCCGTGGGGCGATCCGAGCTGCTGATCGGGGCCGATGCCGCCGGGAGTGTGGCGGGTGTCGTGATCGGCGCCGGGCTGGCCGCGACGCTCGGGCTGGCCGCGGTGCTCGGGGTGGCCACGACGCTCGGCGGCGGGGCGGGTGCCACGGGCGCGGGCAGGCGGGGCGACGACGAGGCTGAGGGCAAGTTCGAGGCCGGGGCCGCGAGCGTGGCGATGGCGTGAGCCTGCTCGGCGCGGGGCGTCGCGGCGGCGGGGCCGACGTGCCACAGATCGCCCACCTGCTCGAGCATCTCGCGGACGCTTCGTCCCCACTCGCCGCGGAAGAGCGTCGAGGTGATGCACGAATCCATGCGGCGGATGCACCCCAAGCTGGCGATGGTGCGGCCCAGGAAGGTCTGGGTGGTGCGGCTGAGCTTGCTGAAGGCGCGAGCGGCCGCCTCGGGCTCGGCGCCGATGATCGCGACGCCGATGTCGGACCCGCGGCCCTGCGAAGATCCGTCGGTCTCCCCGCCGAATCCGAGCGCCGGGTTGCCGGTGAGTTGCTTGATCGTCCGGTAGGCGGTGACCACGGCGGCCTCGTCACCTCCGCACAGGAGCGAGACGTGATCGATGCGTGCCGCGCCATCCTGGCCGGAAGAGGCGAGCAGTTCGAGCTCCGACGTTTCGTCGACGCGAACGAGCAGCCGCGGCGCCACCGCGCGGGCCCGGGCGAGCGCGTCGTGGAAGTGCGCGGTCGGACCGCCGGCCTTCAGGGCCACGGCTTGGTCGTTGTCGGCGTAGACCACTTCCAGCGAGATGGCCTTCGAGCGAAGCCGCAGCAGCGCCACGGCGTGTCCCGTCGTCTGGGCCAGCATGCGGGCGAACTGCAGCGTCCAGGGGTTGTCCAAGACCGGCAGGTGGCCCACCACGAGGCAGTCCACGCCCTGCGAGGGCTGATGACGCTGGGTGCAGGCCGTCGTGGCGATGGGCGCGACGCGGACGGGAGCCGACGACGCTGGTGAAGGCGCCGGGGCATCCGGCGTGGGCTTCGAGACGGTCGGAGACGGGGCCGAAAGCAAGGGCGAGGCTGCCGGAGCGTCCGTGTCTTCGCTCAGGAACAGGTCGGCCAGCGCGTCGTATTCGCGCTGAAGTTCGTTGGCTTCTTCACCCGTGACGGGCCAGCCGTTGTCGCCGGTCAGGTACGAGTCGTCCGTGAGGCCGAGTTCGTCCCTCGCGGCCGGGTGGCGATGGATGGGAGCCGGCGGCTTGCCCGGCGCAGTGCCGTCGCCCGGCTTGGACGGCCTTCCGGCTCCTTGGGGCCCGATGCGACTTTGTGGGTTGGTCATCCGCCGGAACTCCGTGTCTCGACCCGTTCTTCGATCCTGTCGCCGCGATCACACCGCGCTGCCGGCGGTCGGCAGCGTCGCGCCCCGCTCGCTCACCGACACCACGCTGTTGGCCTCGCCGAACTGGTTGACCTCGCAGAAGTTATTGTACGGATCAGCCGTCCAGACGCCATCGATCACCAGGCGGTAGTAGTGCTTGCCCGCCTGGAGCGGCAGGCACAACTCGAAGACGCCGTATTCGTCGTTGCGGTTCATCTGGTGCGACGTCGTCGACCAGTCGTTGAACGTGCCCGCCACGGCGATCGTGCTCCCGCTGTTGGCCGGCTGCACGAAGAGCACGCCCTGGTTCGTCTCGCGGACGCCCAGCAGCCGCCGCGCCGCCGCGTTGACCGGCCGCACCGCCGGCGCCTCGGGTCGCACCACCGGCCGTGCCGGTTCGGGGCGGCGGAGCATCGCACGCTCGTCCGTGCGAGCCTGCACCGTGCGTCGCACGAAGTCCTGCGCGCGCCGGGCCACTTCCTCCGCCCGCATGCCCGGCTTGGCCTCGATCGTCGATCCGGTCGCCGTCATCAGGCCCGAGGCCGGCTGCATCGTCGCCATCGCCTCCTCCGCCTCCTCCGGATCGCACGCCTCTTCCGAACCGTCGTTCTGGCCGTACTCGTCGGTGGGCTCCTCCAACGGCGCCTCGTCCTCCGGGCCGGCCGCCAACGCGCGATCAAGGTCCTGGCTCACCGTCCAGTGCGAGATCACCCAGTCAGCGAGCCGCGCGTAGTCCTCGAAGCCCGTGCCCCCGGGCGCGTAGTCGATGATCGTCTGGCCGAAGCTCGCCGCCTCGCGGAGCTTCGCGTCACGCCGGATCACGGCCGGAATCACCCGCTCGCCGAACCGCCGGTACAACTCGTCCAGAAGGTCCATCGCCACCGGATTCGACGGATCGTGAATCGTCGGGAGAATCCACACCTGACGGTGAATGCCCAGCTTGCGGCTCAGCGACTTCACCGTGTTGACCTGCCGCGTCGCCCCTTGCATCGAGAAGAAACTCGTCTCGACCGGAATCAGGATCACGTCCGCCGCCACCAGCGCGTTGTACGTCAAGAGGCCGATCGACGGCGAGCAGTCGATGCAGACGATGTCGTGGTTCACCCCGATCTGATCGATCGCCGCCTCCAGCCGACGCTCCTTGTCCGGCAGGTTCGCCAAGCCGCCGCGTGAGGCCTCCAGACCCGCCAGCCGCATGCGGCTGGGCGCCAGGTCGAAGTTCGCCGCCGGCTGCCACAGCAGTCGTGCGATGTCGATGGGCTTGTGGCCCGCCGCCAGCATCGCGTCGCCGATGTCGAGGTCCACCTTCGATTCGGGAATGCCCAGGCCCGCCGCACAGTGACTCTGGCTGTCCAGATCCACCAGCAGGGTTCGCTTCCCGAGGCGGGCCAGCATCGCCGACAGGTTGATCGCCGTCGTCGTCTTCCCGCAGCCGCCCTTTTGATTGATGATCGCGATGGTCCGCATGGAAATGGGCCCCGTTGGCGCACGCGCCGGAGAGGAAGAACCGGTCGGTGAAGATCAAGGCACACCCTGGCCTCCTCGCGGATGACCATGCCCGACATTCCCGGACACCCGACTTGTGGGGTGTCGTTGCGTGTATCGGAACTCCGGCGATGCCCGCTTGAGGCGTACGCGAGGTCACCCGAACAAAGGTACAAGGTCTTATAACCTGATCGATTGAAGGGCCGTGCCGATCGCCTGAAGAGGGGGGTCTCGGACGACCTTGGCCGCGTGACCCGCGACCGGCACGATGAACCGCATCGCCGATCCCTGCACCTTCTTGTCGTGGCGCATCCGCTCGACGATTCGCTCGTCGGGGGGCAGGTGGTCGACCCGCGTGGGGAGGCCGGCCGCCTCCAAGAGCGTCCGCAGGGTGGGGGCCATGTCGGGCGGGGTCATCCCAAGGGTGGCGCCCAGCGTCGCCGCCGCGACGAGTCCGACCGCCACGGCCTCCCCGTGATGAAGCCCCCCGGGGAGCGATCCGGGGTGGCCGATCAGGCCGGGCAGCGTCTCCAGGGCGTGCGCGAAGGTGTGGCCGAGGTTGAGCAAGGCGCGGCCGCCGGCCTCGTCGCTTGCCTGCTCGCGTTCGTCCCGCTCCACCACGCGGGCCTTGAGGGCGATGTTCCGCGAGACCAGTTCGGCGAGCGTGCCCGGATCGGCGGCGAGGATCGAGGCGAGTTTCGCCTGCGTCCAGTCCAGCAGCCCCGGATCGCCGGCGTTGCCGCCGAGCAGGCCGTGCTTGATGCACTCGGCGAGGCCGCAGCGGAGCGTTCGGGGGGGCAACGAACGAAGCGTGTCGACGTCGGCGATGACCACGTGCGGGTGATGGAACGCGCCGACGAGGTTCTTGAGCGGTTCGGTCAGCGGCCCTTCGGCCGGGTCGAGATTGATGCCCGTCTTGCCGCCCACCGAGGCGTCGACCATGGCGAGCAGGGTGGTGGGGCACTGCACGACGGGCACGCCGCGGCGGTAGATGGCGGCGGCGAACCCGGCGAGATCGCCCACGACGCCGCCGCCCATGGCCACCACGATGTCGTCGCGCTCGAGCCGCGTGCGGGCCATGTCGACGAGCACGCGTTCGAGGGAGGCGAGCGACTTGTCCTGTTCGGAGGGCTTGACGGCCAGCACGCGAGAGGAGAGGCCGACGCTCTTGAGCGATTCCGCGGCGGCGAGCGTGAACGACCCCGGCAGGCGAGAATCAGCCACGATGAAGGCGCGGCGGGCCTGGCGACGCAAGGCCGCGGCGACGACCTGTCCCATGTTGGCGATGAGTCCCGCCCCGACGTGCGCGGTGCAGGTTCGGTCGCCGGCGTGGATGGGGATCTGGTACCGCATGGGGAGTGGCGTGGCTCCCGAACGAGTGGGGGCGTCAGCCGCCCAGGCCGGCGCGATCTCGTCGACGCTGATCGGGGCGTTCCCACTGGACTCTGGGCGCGTCGCCCCAGAGCGTTTCGAGGTCGTAGTGCGCCCGCATGTTGGGCTCGAAGAGGTGCACCACCACGTCCACGAAGTCGGCGAGCAGCCATGTCGAGCCGTCGTCGGCCGAGACGTGGAAGGCGGTGAAGCTCCGCCCATGTCCGAGTTGCTTCACGTGCTCGAGCGAGGAGGCCATCTGCCGGTCGGAGGTGCCCGAGCCGATGATGATGTAGTCGCACACCATGCTCTTGGCGCGAACGTCCAGCAGCGTCACTTCCTCGCACTTGTCGTCGAAGAGCATTCGGGCCGCGTCGATGGCGAAGTCGGTCACCAGCCCCGGATCGCTCTTCTTGAAGGAGCGAGGGGGGATGGGGGCGGCTTGGAGGCTCTCCGGCAGGTCGTCGGGCATTGGACCGTGATGGTAGGGACGCGGGCGGGGCCGGGATCCCCGCTACCGTTTCCCCGCTGATGCAGCAGGCGTCCCTCGAGGCCGGGTTGTGCGTCCTCTCGAGCAGTTCCTCGGGCAACTGTTCGCTGTTGGCGGTCCGCCGCGGCGACCTGACGACCACGATCCTGATCGACGCCGGGCTCTCCCCCAGGCGGACCCGCCGCCATCTCGCGGAGATCGGGCACCCCGTCTCGACGGTCGATCACATCATCCTGACGCACCTCGACCGCGACCACTGGTATGAAGGGTGGATCAACGGCCGCGACGAGCACACGACGATCCACGTGCACCGACGCCACGCGGGCCTGGCCGACCGGCTGGGCGTGACGGCCGGCCGCACGCAGGTCTTCAGCGAGCCGTTCGAACTCCTGCCGGGGGTGATGGTGCACCCGCTCCTGGTGGCGCACGACTCGTTGGGCACCGCCGCCTTCCGGATCGAGTTTCCGGCGAGTGGCCGCACGCTGGGCTACGCCACCGACACGGGGCGACCC
Organism: Phycisphaerae bacterium; assembly: GCA_037139735.1. Taxonomy (GTDB): domain Bacteria; phylum Planctomycetota; class Phycisphaerae; order Phycisphaerales; family UBA1924; genus UBA2402. The sequence continues at coordinate 35,479 of JBAXFU010000008.1, read as the reverse complement.
TCGCAGGAGCTGTGCGACCACTTGCGGGGCGTCGATGTCCTGGCCATCGAGAGCAACTACTGCCCGAAGATGCAGTTGGCGAGCAACCGGCCCGAGCAGCTCAAGCAGCGGATCATGGGAGGCAAGGGCCACCTGAGCAACGAGGAATCGGCACGGGCCGTGGCGAGGATCGAGCCTCGCGAGACCGTCGTGCTGCTCCACCTGTCGCGCCAGTGCAACCTGCCGCAGCGGGCGCTCGAGGTGCACGCCAGGCCCGGTCCGCCGGTCATGGTGTCGCACCATGACCGGCCCGCCGCGTGGGTTCGGGTCGTTGATCCCGCCCGCGAGGTCGCCCGGAGCGAGGTTCGGGTCGTTCGACCGGCCGTGACCCTCTGGGGCCCCTGACGCGCGATGGCGCTCGATGCGGAGGCGGTCGGTCGTCGGGCGATCAAAAAAGAAGGAACCCGGTCGTCATGACCGGGTTCCTGCTCACGAACGAGCGTGTCGCGACGCGGCGGCCTCCATGCCCCCGCGATGAGTCGCGGATGGCTCAGGCGACGGCGAGGTTCTTCGCCGGCCCGATCGGGCGGGCCTGCGTGAAGACGACGTCGTTGATCGGACCCGAGGTGATCGGGCGGGCCTGCTGGGGCGCGGGCGCCGGGGCGGCCGTGGCGACCGGGGCGGCCGCGGCGGGCTGCGCGGGCTGCTGCGAGAAGAGCAGCACCAACTGCACGCGGTTGTTGACGTTCAGCGAGCTGTAGATCGCCTTGGTGTGGTCGTGCACCGTGTGGCGGCTGCGGCCGATCTTCTCGGCGATCTGCGGCTCGGTCAGGCCGGCCAGCAGGAACTCCAGCACGCGGGCCTGAGCGTTGCTCACGCGGCTCATCAGGTCGGGGCGACCCGCCGCGATCTGCTGGCCCGAGTTCTCGAACCGGCTCGCGGTCGCGTTGCCACCCATCAGTTCCGCCGCCACTGCGCTCTGCATCGAAGAAGTCATGTGATCGTCCTTGTTGTGCGAGTCAACCCCGATGCCGCTCGGACTTCCCGGTTCCACCGCCGGGTGATTCGACAGAGTCCTTTCCACCAAACCACGGCCTGTGCCACCGTGCCATGTGCGGAATCGAGGGTGATTCGCTGACGTGCAGACTATCGGAACCCCCCCCGGAACGCGTGTATAGGTAATTCGACCCCAAACCTGTGGTCCATCTGGGGGATCTCGTGTGAATACTGCAAGTGACTGCAGTTCAGCTGTTTGCGAAAGGCATCCCCTGAAGAGGGGCACCCGGGAATGTGCCCCGGCGAGGGGATATCCCCTGAATGTGGATAGGCGAGCGCGAGGTCGCGAGGGCGTCGTTCGGGGCTTGGCGGACGCCCTCAGGGTTCGATCAGCCCTTCGCGGATCGCCAAGCGAGTCAGTTGCACGCGGTCGTGAATGTCGAGTCGGCCCATGACGTTGGCCGTGTGATTCTCGACCGTCTTGACCGACAGGTGCATCAGGTTGGCGATCTCCTTCTTGGAGAGCCCCTTGGCGATGTAGGTGAGCACCTCGAGCTCCCGGGGCGTGAGGTTCTGCATGGTGGGCTTCACCTCGAGGTGAACGCCCGAGCTGTCGACCACCAGCCGCGACTGCACCTCGGGCGAGAAGTACGACTGCCCCGCGGCGACCGACCGAATGGCCTTGATGACTTTCTCGGGCGGCTCGGTCTTGCAGAGGTAGCCCATCGCCCCGCACGCCAGCGCGGCCTGGATGTACCGCTCGTGCGTGAAGGCGCTGAGGAAGATGACCTTGGCGCCCGGGCAGCGGGCGATGATCGTCCGAGCCGCGTCGAAGGCGGCGATGCCGGGCATGTCGATGTCGAGCAGCACCACGTCGACGGTCGACCCCTGGCGAAGGCAGGCCTCGACGGCTTCGTCCGCGCTGCCGACGTCGGCGGTCACCTGCATGTCGGCGTGTTCGTTGAGCAGGCGCGAGAGCGACTGGCGAACCAGCGTGTGATCGTCGGCCAGCACCACCCGGATGAGATCGTTCATGGAGTGCTCAACGGTATCAGGCCCCTCAGCCGCTCGACGTCGCGGCGGCCGATCCGAGCGTCCGCAGGCATGCCTCGAGGTCGGCGATTCGGAAGGGCTTGCGGAGGGTCGCCATCCCCGGCAGCTCGGTCCCCTCTTCGGGCGTGGTGTCGGCGATCGCCACCCCGCAGGCCTCGGGCACCGTGCGTCGGAGCGATTCGAGGAGCGTCCGGGCCGATCCGTCTCGCAGCACGGCGTCCGACACGAGCAGCCACGTGGCCGCGCCGTGCCCCCGGGCGGTCTCGAGCGAGCCGGCCATGTCCGAGGCGTACACCACCTCGTAGCCCAGCGAGGCCAGCATGGAGCCCACCACCCCCCGAATCATCGGGCTCTCCTGCACCACCATGGCCGGCCCGGGGGGCAGGCGTGTCGCGGGGCCCTCGGCCGTCCAGTCCGACGGGGCCGTCGACGCCAACACGGTGGTCGTGGCGCCCGCGGCACCCGCGGCGACGCAGGGCAGCAGCACGCGGAATCGCGATCCTTCCCCGGGCGCAGAGTGCACCTCGATCCGACCGCCGTGGTCCTTCACGATGCCGTGAATCATCGACAGGCCGAGCCCCATGCCTTCGCCGGCGGGCTTGGTGGTGAAGAAGGGATCGAAGATCTTGCCCTGCACCTCGGGAGGCATGCCCGATCCGTCGTCCTCGACCAGGATGGCCGCCCAGGTCTGCGTCTGCTTGCCCCCGCGATCGGGTTCGACGCGGATGGAGATCGCGCCGCCCTGCTCGCGGACGGCGTCGCGGGCGTTGAGGGCCAGGTGCGTGATCACCTGATGCAGGTGCGTGCGGTCGCCCAGCACCCAGAGGTCCTCTCCCTCCCGCGTGTCGATCGAGAGGTCGATGCGGGCGCCCAGCGTGCGACGGAAGAGGCGAGCCGCCTCCTCGACGATGCTCGCCAGACGCACCGGCGACTTCTCCGACGCACCCCCCTTGGCGAAGGTCAGGAGCGACGACGCCACGCCCGAGGCCTGTCTGGCCGCTTCCTCGACCTGATCGAGCGACTCGAGGGCGGGATGGTCCGGCCCCAACGCCGAGCGGGTCAGGCCCGCGTAGCCGCGAACGGCCGTCAAGAGGTTGTTGATGTCGTGAGCCACGCCCTCGGCGAGCAGGCCGATGGCTTCGAGCTTCTGCATGCGGCCGAGCTGCTGCTGTGTCTCTCGCACCGCCCTGTCGGTGGCGCGTCGCTCGGTCACGTCGTCGAGCATCCGCAGCGTTCCCTCGACCATGCCCGATTCATCCAGCATCGAGCAGGCCGAGACGCTCGCCGTGACGACGCGACCGTCCCTGGCCGCGAGCTCGAGTTCGTATTGCACGGGCCATCCGCCGCTCGATCGCTCCGCCGCCTCCGCGAGCAGCACCTCCGACGCACGGGCCACGTCGGCGAGCCGCAGTCCGGCCATCTCCGAGTCGTCGCGTCCCAGCATCGCCGCCAAGCGTCGATTGGCGAGCGTGGTGCGGCCCTCGCGGTCCGTCACCCAGATGCCCTCGTGCGACGTCTCGATCACCCGCCGGTAGAGACGCGTGGCGGCCGATTCCTCCACCGGGGCGATCGCCTCCACCTCGCGGATCATCACCGCCACCAGCGGCCGGCCCGCGCCGCCGCTGCGGTGGGCGACCATCTCCAGGCGGCGGGATCCCGGCGTCGTGCCGCGACGGCACGCGATCGAGAAGCCCTCCCGAAGCCCCGCCAGCACGTCGTGCAGCGCCCGCAGGACCCGCTGGGCGTCGGCGGGATCGATGTCCTCTTGAGCGACCACGATGTCGGCCTCGAATGGCGAATGCTCCGCGGACCGTCGCCGCCACGCCCGGTTGGCGGCCACCACCTTGCCGTGTTCATCGAGGAGCGCGACCCGGTCGGGCAGCGCGTCGAGGGCGTCGGCCTGCATTTGCACCGCGGCAAGCCGCGCCGTCTCGGCCACCCGCAACGCCTCGTCGGCCCGGGTTCGCCGCGTGACGTCGACCGCCATGCCCGCCACGTGCATCACGCCCGGCGAGGTCGACAGCGGAAAGCGGTAGCTCAGCCACTCGCATTCCCCGTCGAGCCCGGGAATCACCTCCTGGAACTCCAGCGACCGCCCTTCGTCGAGCACCGCCGCGTCGTGCGCCCGCAGCATCGCGGCCGCGGCCTCGGGGAGCAGGTCCTCGTCGCGACGGCCTCGCCACCCGCCCGGGCTCAGGCCCAGCGATCGCTCGAAGCGTTGGTTGGCGAAGACGTAGCGTCCGGAGGCGTCCTTGATGAACGTCGCCGCCGGGCACGAGGCGAGGAAGGCCTCGGCCCTCGCCAGCGTCCCGTGCGAGGCGGCGAGCCAGTGACGTCGCTCGATGGCGTGCTCGATCGTCCGCACCAGCAGTTCCGCCTCGAGCGAAGCGGCGGGCAGTCGGTCGTCCGCGCCCCTCGCGTGGAGCGTCGCCCCGTCCCGGCCCGACGCGTGATCGATCAGGATGACGGACACCTGCGGACGAGCGGCCTTCATGGCGGCGATCGCCGCCGACGCGTCGACTTCGGGAATCGTCCCGTCCAGCAGCACCGCGTCGATGTTCGCGGGCCCGGCGAGCGTCTCGCACGCGGCGCGAACCGACGCCACCACGGACACCAACGACACCCGCCTCGCCTCCGTGGCGAGCAGGTCCGTCAGCCGGCGAGCGGCGGCGGGATCCGCCCCCTCCACCAGCAGCACGCTCACGGTCGATCTCTCCATCGAGCGAGAGTGTAGTGCGGGTGCCGGTCGCCACGGCGTTCCCCGGTTCGCAGCATCAATGGGCCGACGGCGGGGTCGGCGCCGCGGTCGTTGCCGTCGTCGCCGCCGCCGGCGGCGTCCGCCGCTGGAAGATCGAGCAGACGATCAGGAAGTACAAGGGCACCAGGAAGAAGCTCAGCACGGTGGCCGACACCATGCCCCCGAAGACGCCCGTGCCGATCGAGTGCTGGCTCGCGGCGCCCGCCCCGGTCGCCTTCATCAGCGGCACCACGCCCAGGATGAAGGCCAGCGACGTCATCAGGATCGGCCGGAACCGCAGGCGGGCGGCTTCGACCGCCGCGTCGAGGATGCCCAGCCCCTCGGCACGCTTTTGCGTCGCGAACTCCACGATGAGGATGGCCGTCTTGGCCGAAAGGCCGATCAGCGTGAGCAGGCCGATCTGGAAGTAGACGTCCATGCTCATCTTCATGAGCCACGTGATGCCAAGCGCGCCCACCAGGCCCAGCGGCACCGCCAGCAGCACCGAGATCGGCAGCGAGAAGGACTCGTACTGCGCCGCCAGCACGAGGAAGACGATGATCAACCCGAAGGCCATCACCATCGGTGCGGCGTTGCCCGCCTTGATCTCCTGGTACGACTGGCCCGACCACTCGAAGCCGTACCCCTGCGGGAGCTTGGCGCTCAACTCGGTCAGGCGGCGGATCGAATCGCCCGTGCTGAAGCCCGGCCCCGGCACGCCGCCGATCTGCGCCGAGAGGAACCCGTTGAAGCGGCTCACCGTCACCGGTCCTGCCTGCTGCGTGGTGTCGAGGATGGTCGACAGGGGCACCATCTGCCTCTGGGCGTTGCGGACGAACACGCGGGAGAGGTCGTCGGGGCTCTGGCGGAACTCGGGTTCGGCCTGCAGCATCACGCGGTAGACGCGCCCGAACTTGTCGAAGTCGTTGACGTACAGCGACCCCAAGAGGGCCTGCAGCGTCCCGAAGACCTCGTTGATCGGAACGCCCAGCGACTTGGCGTGCTCGCGGTCCACCTCGGCGAGCAGCTGCGGCTGCCCGACGCTGACGGTCGTCGAGACGCTGGTGATCTCGGGATGCGTCTGCGCCTCCTTCACGAACTCCTTCATGACCTTGGCGAGTTCTCGCGGATCGGACGACGCGCGGCTTTGCAACTGGTACTCGAAGCCCGCCCGCTGGCCCAGCCCCGGCACCGACGGCGGGTTGAAGGGCAGCACCACGCCCTCGCGAAGTGAGCGGAAGTTGGCGAAGGTGCGGCCGATGACAGACCGCACGTGTCCCGCCCGCCCCGGCCGCTCCTCCCAGGGCTTGAGCGTCACGAACATCGCGCACGCGTTGGTCTGCGCCGCGCTGTTGGCCAGGATGTTCTGCCCGCCCAGCGTGATGACGTCGGCCACCTCCTCCTGCGACGAGAGGAAGGACTCGACCTGACGCACCACCGCGTCGGTCCGCTCGACCGACGCGCCGTCGGGAAGCTGCACCGCGACGATGAAGTACCCCTGGTCCTCGTCGGGGATGAAGCCCGACGGCAGGTGCGTGGCGAGGAAGTGGATTCCCCAGCAGATGACGCCGAAGGCCGCGATGCCCAGCGGCCAGCCTCGGAGCGTGAGCCGCACCAGGCGGGCGTAGACCGACGTGATGGCGTCGAAGATCGCGTTGAACCAGCGGAAGGGGAGGAGCTTGGGTCCCGTGTGGGCCTTGAGCAGCAGGCGGCAGAGGGCGGGCGTGAGCGTCAGGGCCACGATGCCCGAGATGGCCACCGACACGGCGATGGTGATGGCGAACTGCCGGTACAACTGACCCGTCATGCCCCCCAGGAAGCCCACCGGCACGAAGACCGCCGCCAGCACCAGCACGCTGGCGATGACCGGCCCGGTCACCTGGCCCACCGCCTTGATGGTGGCCTCGCGCGGGTCGAGGTGCTCCTCGTGCATCAATCGCTCGACGTTCTCGATCACCACGATGGCGTCGTCGACCACGATGCCGATGGCCAGCACGAGGCCGAAGAGGCTCAGGGTGTTCACCGAGAAGCCCAGCGGCTGCATCAGGATGAACGTGCCGATGATCGACACGGGCACCGCCAGCAGCGGGATGATGGTCGCCCGCAGCGACTGCAGGAAGATGAAGACCACCAGCACCACCAGGATCACCGCCTCGAGGAAGGTGTGGATCACCTTCTCGATCGACACCCGGATGAACCGCGTGGTGTCGTAGGGCACCGCGTACTCGACGCCTCGCGGAAAGCCCGCCGAGAGTTCCTTCAGCGCGTTCTCCACGCCCTGGGCCGTCGACAGGGCGTTGGCGCCGGGTTGCAGATAGACCAGCATCAGCGTCGAAGGGGCGCCGTTGAGCCGCCCGAAGAGGTCGTAACTCTGCGACCCCAGTTCGGCGCGGCCGACGTCGCGAAAGCGCAGCAGCGAGCCGTCCGGCTCGGCCCGCAGGATGATCTCCTCGAAGTCGCGAGGCTCCTCCAGACGTCCGCGCGTGATCACCGGCAAGGTGCTCGGCGAAGGCGTCGGGTTGGGTTGCTGGCCGATGCGGCCCGCGGCGTACAGGCCGTTCTGCTCCTGCACGGCGGCGGAGATGTCCGAAACCGTGATCCCCTTCTGCGCCATGCGGTCGGGATTCACCCACAGCCGCATGGAATAGTCCTTGGCCCCGTAGGCCATCGCGTCGCCCACGCCGGGCACCCGCTTGAGCGCGTCCACCAGGTTGATCGAGGCGTAGTTGTTCAGGAAGAGTTCGTCGTACCGCGGGTCCTTGGACCGCAGCACCGCCACCAGCAGGATGTTCGACGACTTCTTCGTGATCGTCAGGCCCTGCTGGAGCACGATCTGCGGCAGCCGCGGCTCCGCGAGCTTCACCCGGTTCTGCACCTCGACCGCCGCCATGTCGAGATCGGTCCCGATCTCGAAGGTCACGGTGATGCGGCACGACCCGTCGTTGGCCGACTGCGACTGGAAGTAGAGCAGGCCCTTGGCCCCGCTGAGCTGCTGCTCGATGGGGGCGGCCACCGACTGGGCGATGCGTTCCGCGCTCGCGCCCGGGTAGCTGGCGGCGATCTCCACCGTGGGCGGCGAGATCTCGGGGAACTGCGCCACCGGCAACGTCGACAGCGTCACCACCCCGCCCAGCAGGATGAGGATCGAGATCACCGAGGCGAAGACGGGCCTGTCGACGAAGAACCTGGCGAACATAAGGCAATCACTCCAGGGTGGAGACCCATGGGGCCGAACACGAGTCCGTCAACGACCCTTGGCGGGCGGGGCCTTCGCCGACGAGCCCGGCGCGGCGGCGGCGGTGGCCTCGACGGTCATCCCCGGGGCGATTCGCTGCACGCCCTCGACCACGAGCCGATCGCCCTCGGCCAGCCCCTTCTCGACCACCACGTCCTCGCCGATCCAGCTGCCGAGCTCGACCGGACGCGCGTCGATGCGGTCCCCGTCCACGACGACGTACACGAACGAGCCGCCGGGGTTCTGCAGCACGGCCTTGCGGGGCACCACCACCGCGCCGGCGAGTTCGTACCCGCTGATCCGCCCTCGCACGAACTGCCCGGGCCGCAGGTCCGAGCCGGGGTTGGCGAACTCGGCCCGCGCCTTGGCCGTGCCCGTCGCCGGATCGATCGCGATGTCGCGGAAGTTGATCGCGCCGTCGTGCGGATACTCGCTGCCGTCGAGCAGCGTCAGGTCCACCTTCATCACGCCCCCCTCGGGCAGGAAGAGCCGCTTGGAGGCGATCATCGCCTGCGACCGCAGGAGGTCGCGCTCCGCCAGCGCGAAGTTCACGTAGATCGGGTTCACCTCGATCGTCTCGGTGAGCTGGCTGTTGAGGCCCGCGTCGACGTACGCCCCCACATCGCGAAGGGCCTTGCCCGCCAGGCCGTCCACCGGGCTGGTCACCTTCGTGTAGCTGAGCTCCAGTTCCGCCTTCGACACCTGCGCCTCGGCCGCCTTGATCTCCGCCTGCGCCGAGTCGCGACGCGCCGTCGCGTCGTCGAGTTCCTTCTGGCTCGCGGCATCGGCCTTCACCAGCTCCGTGAACCGGGCCACTTCCACGTTCGCGTGCGCCAGCGCGGTCGTGGCCTTGTCGAGTTGGCTGCGGGCGATCTGCAGGTCCGCCTCGTAGGGGCGGGGGTCGAGCTCGAAGAGCACGTCCCCCGACTTGACCATGCCCCCTTCCTTGTACGTCCGGGCGACGATGAAGCCCCGCACGCGGGCCCGCACCTCGACGCGGCGAGAGGCGTCGGTCATGCCCACGAACGGGTGCGACACCGGCACGTTGCGTTCCGTCACCGTCATCGCCTCGACGCTCGTCGGCGGCGGCTTGGCGGGCTTCTCCGGCTCGCGTTCGCGGCAGCCGCCCGCGGAAAGCGAGAGCAACAGCAGGGCCGCCGGCCATCGCCGGCACTGGGTTCGCGATCGATCGCGTTGCGACATCACTGGTCTCCGGTCCCCGTCTCGGCCTTGTCGGCGACCGGCCCGTGGCCGCCGCCCAGCGCGAGACAGAGTTTGGTTCGTTGCACGAACTGCGACGTGCGCACGGCGACCGCCTGCGACTTGGCGTCGTACAGCCTCGCCTCCACCTGCGTCAGGTCGAAGATGCTCAGGAGCCCTTGGCGATAGCGGAGTTCCGCCGCGTTGCGGGCCGTGGCGAGTTCGGCCACCGCGCGATCGAGTTGCTCGGCCCGCGACCGCAGGAAGACCTCGGCCGCCAGCGACGATTCGACGTCGCCCAGCGCCCGCAGGCACGCCTGCACGTACGAGGCCAGCGCCTCGCGCTGCTGCGCCTCGGCCACGAGCGAGTCGGCCCGCCGCCGGCCGCCGTCGAAGATCGGCGCCAGCAGGTTGGCGCCCAGGTTCCAGACGGCGTTCTCGGGGTTCAGCACGTCGCGAAGCTCGTCGCTGGCCGTGCCCAGCGAGGCCGTCAGCGAGAGGGAGGGCAGACGCGCCGCTTTCGCGCTCTCGCGGCGTCCGATCGCCGCCGCCACCCGGCGATCCGCCGCCACGAGGTCGGGTCGACGTTCGAGGAGTTCGCTGGGCAGCCCGGCGGGCATGGGGTCCGGAGGGGCCGGCAGCGTCGGACCCGTCGCCAACTCGGCGGCGGGGTGACGCCCCAGCAGCAGTTCGAGGCTTCGAAGCGCGTCGAGCCGCGATTCACGGGCCGCCTCGACGCCCGACTTCGCCGTGTCGACGTCGGCCTTCGCGACGCTCAGGTCGATCGGCTGCGCCACGCCCGCGCTTCGACGCGCGCCGACCACCGCCAGCGTTCGTTGACGCACGGCGAGGAGCTCCTCGGCCACCGAGAGCTGTTCGCCCGCGCCGATGGCGAGGAACCAGCCGCGGGCCACGGAGGCCGCCAGCGAATCGGCCGCGAAGTCGCGATCGAGCTGCGCCGCCTCGGCGTCGAAGCGTGCCGCGGCCTGCGCCGATCGCAACCGCCCCCAGACGTCGAGTTCCCACGACGATTGCAGTCCCAGCGAATAGGCCCCGGCGGGGTCCGCGTTGCGGCCGACGTCGCGATACGCCGCACCCGCGCCAAGGTCGAGCGTTGGGAGCAGTGGTGCGCCCGCCTTGGCGGCAAGGGCCAGGGCCTGATCGACGCGGGCCGATGCCGCCCGAAGGTCGGGGTTGTTCGCCAGGGCCTCGTCGACGAGCGATCGCAACGCGGGATCGTCGAACTGCGCGAGCCAATCTGCCTGCACCCGACCTGATTGGCCCGCCATGTGGCCCGCCATGTTGCTGGCCGCGAAGGACGGCCTCGCGGGCACCGAGGCGGGCGCGTCGGTGCGGATCTCGGGCCTGGAGCAGCCGTGAAGCGTCGGCAGGAGCGCCAATCCGGCGAGGATGGAGATGGAGCGTGTCATCGGCCGCGGGGATGATACACGCGCGCGGCCTTCAGTCGCGCTTGATGACGCGAACGTTGCGTCGTCCATCGAGGAGGCCGTTGTCGGCCCGTGCCTTGGCGAAGAGCGACCTGACGGCGCCGACCAGCACGAACGCGAGGCCCGCCAGGAGCGCCAGCACAAGGATCGGCACGATCAACACCAGCACGAGCACGATGATCGCCAAGGCGAGGATGAAGGAAAGGATCCGGCCCGCGAGCGTTCCCGACGCCGCGGGCCCGGCGATGAAACGCCTGATGCGGATGACCTGTTCCTGCGACTCGATCATGACGCCCGATGGTAGGAACGGCCCGTGTCGTACCCTGCCGGCGTGACGCACGGCGTGACGAGACTGGCTCCTTCCCCCACGGGGGCGTTGCACCTGGGCAACGCCCGCACGTTCCTCGCGACGTGGGCCATGGCTCGCTCCAAGGGGTGGCGGATCGTGCTCCGCGTCGAGGACCTCGACACCCCGAGGGTCAAGCCCGGCGTGCTCGACCTGACGATCGACCTGCTCGCCTGGCTGGGCATCGACTGGGACCAGGGGCCTTTCATCCAGTCCGCTGATCGCGACACGCACGAGGAGGCGATGCGACGCCTGGTGGCCTGCGGACGCGCCTACCCCTGCGCCATGAGTCGCGCCGAGATCGAGGCCGCCGCCTCGGCCCCGCAGGAGGGGTCGGGCGAGATCAGGTTCCCGGCGTCGCTCCGCCCCGCCCGGCGTCCCCGCGACTTCGACGACGGGTCGCCCAGTTGGCGATTCGTCGTCGACGACGACGCGGTGGTGCGGTTCGACGACGAGTTCGCCGGGCCGCAGGCCATCCGGCCCGCCGAGTCGATCGGCGACTTCGTCGTCTGGACCCGCCGCGATCCCGCCAAGCCCGGGCAGGCGGCGTATCAACTCGCCGTCGTGGTCGACGACGCTCGACAGGGCGTGACGCACGTGGTGCGGGGCGACGACCTCATCGACTCCGCCGCCCGCCAACTGCTCATCATGCGGGCCTTGGGCCTCGCCCGGGAGCCGGCCTACTGCCACCTTCCGCTGGTTCGCGGCGAGGATGGGCGGCGTCTGGCCAAGCGCCACGGCGACACCCGTCTCGATGCGTACCGAGCCGCCGGCGTGACGGCCGAACGCGTCATCGGACTCGTCGGCGCCTGGTGCGGGATCGTGCCCTCCCCCCGCCCCATGGACGCCCGCGAGTTCCTCTCGGGATTCGAGCTCAATAGAATCCCCGGGCAGCCGATCATCTTCACGGCGTCGGACGACCGTTGGCTGCGTGCCAGGTCCGGCGCCTGAGAGGGCCGCGAGCCCCCGAGACGATCCATCGAAAGGCGGCAGATCAGCATGCGAGGCATCCGATCCGGTACGGTGGCGGGACTCCTTCTCTGCGGCACGCTCGCCGCCTTCCTCATGAACGGCTGCGACGACAAGACCACGCCCGATTCCCACGCCAAGGTCACCATCGCGGGCCGGACCTTCAGCCTCGAGGTCGCCGCCGACGACAAGACCCGCTTCCACGGGTTGTCCGACCGGACCAAGATCGATCCGGACGGCGGCATGTTCTTCGTCTTCAAGAAGCCCTCCGAACTGGAGTTCGTGATGCGGGATTGCCCGATCCCCATCGACATCATCTTCGTCGACGGCTCGGGGCGGGTGACGGCCTTCCACAAGATGACGCCCGAAGCCCCCCGCAGCGAGGCCGAAAAGCAGCTCTCGCCCCCGTTCAAGGACGCGCCCTCGTGGACGTGGACCAACGCGGCGTACGAGGCCCGCCTGAAGCGGTACCCCAGCAAGTTCGCGGCGCAGTACGTGATCGAGCTGGCGGGCAACACGCTCGACTCCCTCAAGATCAAGCAGAACGACCAGATCGAGTTCGATCGCGCCGCCATGAAGAAGCTCGCCAAGTGAGCCGATGCTTCCCCTCGGCGAGCGGCGGCGTCGGCGCGCCCGCGTGGATGCCCCGTTCCGGGGGGTGACGTGGAGCCGGCCCGACCGCCCCGGTGCATGAGCGGTCTGTTGCGACAACCCCGATTCCTCGTGGCGTTCGACCCAGGCGAGGAGGATCCGCTGCCGCGAATCGCCGCGAGCTGGCCCGACGCCTCGGCGCGCGAGGGCATCGTGCACCATGCGGAGCGATGTTCGCTGGACGCGCTGTTGCCGCTGCTGACGGTGGCGGGCGCGGGTGACCGGTTCCACGGCGCGATCATCGTGCTGGGCGGCCAGGCGCATCCCGCCCGCGTCGAGGGCGTCGTGGCGTCGCTCCGCGAGGCGGGCCTCGCGGCGGTGTGCCTGTGCCAAGAGCCCTCGCGGTGGCGGGTCCGACACCAGTCGGGCGGGATCCTCTTCGAGCCGCGGGCCTTCGACGCGGGCCTGGTGGCGCCGATGCTCTTCGCGCTGGTGCAGCGTCAGTCGGTCGTGCGTTCGCTGCGGCGCGAGGTGGAACTGACGAGCCGGTGCGAAATGGCGATCCGCGAGGAGATGGAGCGGATGCACGACGAGCTGCAGCTGGCCGCCTCGGTGCAGCGCGAGTTCATCGACATGACGTCGTCGGTCTCGCCGATGCTCGATCACGCGTTGATTTCGCGGCCCATCAGCTTCGTCAGCGGGGACGTCAGTTGCCTGCGGGATCTGGGCGACGACCGGGTCGCGTTCTTTCTCGCCGATGCCGCGGGGCACGGCATGCCGGCCGCGTTGCTGACGATGGTGCTGGTGCACGCGCTCGACACGATCGGCCGCGAGCCCGGGCTGCACACCGCGCTCGAGCCGATGGAGGTGCTCGCGCGGCTCAACGCGTGCATCTGCGCCCACGCGAGGAACTACGGCTGGTTCGCCTCGGCGACCTATGGCGTCCTGGACTGTCGCACCGGCGAGGTGCTGGTGGCCAACGCGGGGCATCCGCCGCCGCTGGTGATCGGCGGACCCGAGGGCTCGCCGCGGCGGGAGCTCTCGACGCAGGGGCCGGTGCTGGGCATCGCGCACGAGGCCGCCTTCGATCAGGTGGCCTGCCGCCTGGCGCCCGGCGAATCGCTGCTGCTCTATTCCGACGGCCTCGAGTGCGTGGCGGCCGATGCGCCGCGAGGCGAGCGGTCGCGGGAGCTCCGGGAGCGGCCGCACCTGAAGCTGCTCGACGACGTGGAGCGGTACGCCTCGGCCATCCCAGCCGCCGCCAGGGCCGCGGGCGAGGCCTCGGCCCTCATCGTGAGGCGGCTGGGCCGCATGATCGACGAGGCGGCCGGCAGTCTGCACCAGGCCGACGACATCACCGTGCTGGTGCTCGGTTCGCGGCGGGCGGGGGGCGAGGCCCGCAAGGCCGCGTGAGTTCCGTACGCATTTCGGTCGGTTCGGCGGCCGTCGCGGGTCGCCGGGCCCGGACCGGGTGATACGCTTGACTCGATGAAGCACTTCATGACCGCAGCCCTGCTCGCCTTGGCGCTGGCGATGCCGCTGGCCGCCACGGCCGACGCGATGGCCCAGCCTCCCGCGACGAACCCGGCCGCGCCGCCGGCGCCTCCGCCGTTGGGCAAGCCCGACGATCCGCCGGTGGTGATGAACTACTTCGTGATGCTGGTGATCCTCGCCGCCGTGATCGGCGCCAACCTGATTCCCAGCAAGCGCGGCCACCAGGACTGAGCGGCGCCACCCCGTCGGAGGCCGACATGACACGGATCATCAAGGACAATCGTCCGCTGCTGGTGCTCAACCTCGTGCTCGTGGGCGCGTTGGTCGCGGTGACGTGGACGCCTCCCGCCGACGCGCAGAACGCCGCGCCGCCTCGGGAAGGTCGCGTCCCCGGCAACTACACGATGGTGAGCGGTCGCGTGAACGCGGGCGGCTCGGACGCCGTGTACGTGCTCGACGCCGCCAACCGCGAGTTGATCGCGCTGCGATGGGATTCGGCGAAGCAATCGTTGACGGGTGTCGGGTATCGAGACCTCGACGCCGACGGCAGGAGTTCGCCGGGCCGCTGAGGTCGAGGAGCCACCGATGGACCGCACCACGTCATCGCATCGCCGCCTGCTGACGGTCGCCGCCGCGGGGCTGGCCTCGCTCCTGGCGTTGCACGCCATCGGGGGCGCGCCGCCGGTGGGGGGCGGGAGTTCGGCCCGCGCCGGCATGGTGTCTCAGGCCGGCCAGCACACCATCCTCACGGCCGACGCCAACAACGAGGATCTCGTCCTGGTGCTCGACGAACGCAGCGAGGAACTGCTCGTCTACCGCACCGACATCAACAAGGGCGTGCAGCTCTTCCAGCGGCTTCGCCTGCCCGAAGTCTTCATCGACGCCCGTGCTCGCGCCAGCGGCCGCTGAAGCGACGCTTTTGCGTATGCTTGGCCCATGCTGACCACCGCCCTGCTCGCGGCCTGTGCCGCGACCTCGCTCGCCGCTTCGGAACCCGATTCGAGCCCGTGGACGTTCAAGGCGCACGCGGGCGTCTGGTACGCCGGCGTCGCGGCCGACGTCACGATGCCTCGCGCCGCCTCGGGGGCCGCCGCCACCCTCTCGACCCAAGCCCTCAACCTCAACGCCCCGCGGCTCACGCCCTCGGGCGAAGTCAGCGCGTCCAAGGGGCCGTGGCTGATCGAACTGAGGGGCTTTGCCTTCGACGCCGACGCCGTCAGCGAACGCGCCGCCGCCGGGTCTCTGGGCGACGTCGACTTCAACGCCGGCCAGCGACTGAAGACCACCATCGACGTCGCCACCGTCGAGTTGGCCGGCGGGCACACCCTGGCCGACTATCGAAGCGATGCAGCGCCCTCGGGAGCCGTCGCTCTCGCGGTCGACCTCCGGCTCGTCGGCGGCGTGCGGCTGATCGATTCGTCGGTCTGCGTCTCGCTCCCCGGCGGCGGCACGGGCGTCACGGAGGATTCGGCCGACGCCCTGACCGCCCACCCGCTGCTGGGCCTGCGGGCCGACGCCGACTTCCAGGAGCGGTTCTCGATCTCCCTCGAGATCACCGGCGGGTGGCTCCCCGGCACGACCGATTCATCGGGCTTTGACATTGTCGTCGGCGGGCAGTGGCGGCCGGTGCCCAACGTCGGCGTCAACGTCGGTTACAGGGCCTTGTTCCTCGACCTGTCGTCGGGGCAGGGCAACGAGTCCTTCGAGTTGGGCTCGGCGTCGCTCCAGGGGCTTTTCGCGGGCGTGGGCGTTCGATTCTGAGGCGACGATCGGATTTTGATCGGTTGTTTCCGAGGCGGCTTGCTAGCCCGCAGGCAGGGCGTACACTCCGCTTCGGCTGCGCTGGTTCCATCCGTTCGGGAACGTGGAGCGGACCGAGGGTCGCACGGGCGGCCCTTTCGACGGAAAGGCTTGTTCGGTCGGCGGATGGCCTTTCAGGACATGGCGGGTAGAGGACGATGCGGGTGAAGGCCTCGGAGCCCCACCCGTCTCCGAGCACTGGACCGGTGCCGACCGGTCGATGGAGAGGCGTCGATGGCCACGGTGACCAAGCGCGAAATGATCGAGAAAGTGTCGGAGCGAACGGGGCTCAAGCGGGCCGACGTTCAGGAAGTCCTCCAGCAACTGCTGGATCAGATCATTTCCGAGCTCAAGAAGGGCAATCGCCTCGAGTTCCGCGACTTCGGCGTGTTCGAGGTTCGTGAGCGCGCGATGCGGGTGGCGCAAAATCCCAAGACGCTCGAGAAGGTCACCGTCCCCGCCAAGCGAGCCGTCAAGTTCAAGGTTGGTCGCCTGATGCGCGACAGCATCGAGACCCCGCGTGCCGCCGCCAAGCAGGGTGTGGCGGCGTCGCAGACGATCACCGAGATCAAGCCGCCGACGACGCCCGCGCACGCCTGATTCGCTCGCGCGATCCGCGCGCCTGATCCGCGCGCCTGATCCTCGCGCCCGACGCGCGCGTCCCGCAGACCGGCCGCCGATCCGATCGAGCTGCCTGGCTCGCCGACGTCTCGCCGGCGTCTGGACCGACGTCTGGACCGGCTCGAGGCGATGGTGTGGCGTCGCTCAGGGCTTGGGGAAGTCCGACCGCAGACGCGCGTCGGCACCGGGGAGGATCGTGAGACCGTTGATCCAGTGGCTGGGCCCGAAGTTGACGGCGGCGAAGGACGTGTTGAAGGTCGCGCCGCCGATGCGGATGCGGCCGATGCGCGACGAGGCGCTGCGGAAGCGGTCGTCGGCGTTGAGGTACGTGCCGTCGACGTGATCGAGCGAGCAGGTGATCAGCGAGTTGGTGGCCGAGCCGCGGACGAGGAGCGTGCCCAGCGAACCCGCGGCGAACGTGTCGGCGGCGGAGCCCGTGCCGCCGATGTCGCCGTTGGAGCCCAGGCTGGTGCCCGCGAAGATGCTCGCACCGCTCATGCTGCCGAGCACCGAGACGCTGGTGATGTTGCGGGCGGCGATGCGACCCTGCATGGCGCCCTTGATCTCGACGGTGCCGATGTCGCCGGTGGCGTTGAGCACGAACGACGAGCCGGTCGAACCCGCGGTGAACGCCGACACCGAGCCCGTGACGTCCATGAAGCTGTTGGCCGACCCGCCGATGGTGATGAAGCCAGCGCCCGCCGAGGTGCGGATGCGGGGCGAGAAGTCGCCGTCGACGACGAGCCGGCGGATCGAGCGGGCCACCAGCGCGTCGGTGCTGCCGTCGTTGGTGATCCACGAGCCGACGACCATGTTCGCGATGTCGCCCGTGCTGCTCAGGCTGGTGTTGACCAGCGCGCCGATCTTGGCGTCGAGCGCTTCGGCGCCGCCGATCGACCAGGTCGAGCCCGTGATGGCCCCGGCGTCGATGAACCGCAGGCCGCCGGAGATGGCGATGTTCCCGGACACGTCGATCTCGGGGACCTGCAGGCGCTGCAGCGATCCGTTGACGGTGATGTTCGCCACCGAGCCCGGCAGCAACTTCTGGCCGGTGCGGATGAGCAGGCTCGAGGCGCGGGTGGTGCCCGTGGTCGAGACCGACACCGTCCCGAACGCGCCCGTGCCCGACGAGGTCACCACGCCGTTGCCCGGGCCGAGGATCTCGAACTTGAGTTCCTGGAACGGGCCCGTGGGGATCGTGACCGTCCGCTGCTTCATCTTGTTGCTGCCTTCGCCGATCGTGTAGTTCAGCCCGACCGAGCCGGTGGTGAAGGCGTTGTTGTTGGCCGCGTTGGCGTCCGAGGCCCCGTCGAAGAACGAGATGAACGCCCGGATGAAGTACTGTCCCGCGGGCAGCGCGGTGGCGCCCTTGATGCCCAGCGGGTCGTGCGGCATCGCCGCCGTCACGTCGGGCGAGAACGCCTGGCCCGCGCGGATCGGGTGGAGCCGATCGATCGACGTGTAGACGTAGTCCGCTCCCACGGTGCGATCGCTCGACAGGAACATGGTCAGCCGGAACCGCGCGTTCACCGTCTGGTCGCCCACGTTGGTGATGGTCACGGGGACCCTGATCTGGTCGTTCTGGATCAGGTGCGAGAACTTGAGCGTCGGCGTCCCCAGCGTGACGGCCAGGTCGCCCGCGGGTTGCACCCGGGCCTCAAGCGACTCGATGGCGCCGGGAAGGGCCCCGGCGAGGGGATTGATGCTCTCGAGGAGTTCTTTCAGCACGTCGTGGCTCCGCTGGGAGGGATCGCGTTCATCGCACTATCGGTCATCCGTCCCTTCGACATTCGTCAGGGGACTGTACGCGTCGGGCCTGGGGCGTCGGTCCTCCCCCGGGGATCCTGAGGTCCGCACGGGCCCCGCGCCGCGCCTTCAATGACCCATGAAGGCGACCGCGGGACTCGGCTTGACGCTTCTGGGAGCGGTGGGCATCGTGGCCGGGCTCTGGCTCGCGGCCTCGCCCGTGGTCGCGCTCTATCGAGAGGCGCTCGACGCCCCCCTCGAGTCGAACGCCACGGGCGACGGCATCGCCGCCGCCATGGCGCCGGGCCTTGCGCTTGGCGCGTGCGGCGCGGTGACGTACGTGATCGGCTTGGTCGTCCGCCGCATCGCCCGGGTCCGCCGCCGTCCGTGAAGCCGGCCGGATCGCTCAGGGCGACAGGGGCGAGTCGTCCAGCCACATGAAGCGGGTGTCGAGCGAGGTGCGGATCATCGCGCCGCCGATGCGGGCCGTTGCGGGCAGGCCTGTGGCCGCGATGATCAGGTCGTTGGCCGAGCCCCGGATCTCGATCTTGCCGATGGTCCCGCGCCCCGCGATCGTGTCGTCGGCGTTGAGCACGCTGCCGTCGACGGGATCGACGCCGCAGGCGAAGCGGCCGCAGCCCAGCGAGCCGCGAACGCCGATGGCGCCGATCGAACCGGCGCCCCAGCTGATCACGCCTCCGTTGCCCGCGGCCAGCGCGGGCAGGGACGTCGCGTCGAAGGTGCAGCCCGCGGCGACGTCGATCCGGTCGGCCGCGCCCAGGTCCAGCTTCACGATGGATCGCGCCCAGACGGAGGCCATCGTCGCGTTGTTGGCGGCGAACGAGGCCACCGTGCCGCTGCCGATGAGCATCCCCGAGTCGATCGTGCCGGCCGCGAAGGAGCCGATGTTGCCGACGACGGCCAAC
The DNA here is from genome assembly GCA_037139735.1 of Phycisphaerae bacterium. Taxonomy (GTDB): domain Bacteria; phylum Planctomycetota; class Phycisphaerae; order Phycisphaerales; family UBA1924; genus UBA2402. The sequence goes on along the minus strand of JBAXFU010000008.1, from coordinate 16,338 downwards.
TGGCCTCCGAAGATGCCGCCGATGCGGGCCGACGCCAGCGACTGGGCCGGCGCGCCCGCGCCGCTGATGGAGGTGATGGCGCTGAAGTCCGACTTGACGGTGAGCTTGCCGATCCACGGAGCGGAGATGGACGACGTCGCGGCGGGCGAGGGGTCGGCCGACGCCACGAGCCACTGCCAGCGAGCGACGTCGAGCTGCGCCACGGGCGTGGCCGTCGACAGCCGCACGTTCGACGCGTCGCGGGCGGTGAACCGCATCGGGGCGCCCGTGCCGGCGATGGTCATGTCGAGATCGTCGAGGTCGCGGGCCACGAACTCGCCGAGCGTGCCGCCGACGGCGAGCGAACCGCTGAAGTTCACGCTCTTGGCGTCAAGGCGTCGGAGGGAGCCGGCGACGTTGATGGTGTTCTCGAGCGTGGCGACGTTGTCGCCGCCCTTGGCGGTGATCGTGAGTTGCGTCGAGCCGTCGGTGCCGATGAGGTCGAGCCCCGCCCGCTGATCCTGGAACTCGGCGGGCCGGAACTCGCCGTAGCCGGCGCCCTTGAGGGCGAAGGTCACCACCGTGCCGTCGTCGTCGGTCGTGCTCAGGGCGATGTTGCGACGCGCGCCGAAGTTGCCGAAGAGGTAGCGGAGCGACAGGCCGCCGGCCCGCGTCGCGGTGTCGTCGGCCGCCGAACCGGTGAAGGGCGAGGCGTCGAGCCGCGCCGTCAGGTCGTGCGCGCCGGGAGGGGCCGCGTCGTTCACGGTCCACCGGGTCGAGAGCACGACCGACTTGCCTGGCGTCAGCGAGACCGACTTGGTGATCACCGCCACCTGCGTCGGCGCGCCCGAGGCGTCCGGCGCAAGGAAGCGAACCGTGACGGGACCCGACATCGGCGCATCGCCCCTGTTCGTCACCGTGGCCGCCAGCACCACCTTGTCGCCCGGCACGACGATGGGCGGAAGCGTCGTGGCCATTTCGATGCCCAGGTTCGCGGCGAGCATCGCGCGAGGGTCGAGCGCTTCAAGGGGGCGGATGGCGCCCACCCGGCCCGAACGGTGCGATGGACGGGAGGCGAGTCGGCGGGCGAGTGAGTCGTGCATGCTCAGCCGTCATCGGTTCAGGGGAACGCCGGATCGAACCGCCGGTGCGGGGTGGACCCGCGACGTCGACGAGCGGATCGTCAAGGCGGCGTGTGCGCCCTGCGCACCTCCGATAAGCCAGTGGAGCCGGGTCGGGGCCGTTGCCTGCGCACGGCGATCATCGCCGCGAGCGCGCCCGCCGCCATCGCCGGGCCGGGTGCCGGGATCGCGCCCCGGACGGTGATGGCGCCCCCGCGCGAGATGACCGGCACGTACGCGACGGCCCCGGCGCTCTGGGCGGCCGTGGTGAACCACCCCGCGACGGCCCCGCCGGTCCCGAACCGCGAGATGCCCGCGGCGGGGAGTTCCACCTGCAGCGTTCGGTCGGTGATCGACGGATCGACGATGATGCCGAACTTGAAGAGCGTCAGGTCGTTGGTGGCGGTGCTGCGAAGGCCCGGGGCCTGCGATTCGGCGGGGGCCTGCGCGCACACGATGCCCCCCGCGCCGTTGGTGTTGTTGAACGCCAAGGGGCCGGTGAGGGGGCCTTGGCCGATGTCGTTGGTCGTGCGGATCTGCGCCAACCGCGCGAGGCGGTCGCCCTGCGAGAGGCTGACGTGGGTGGCCAGCGTGGTGTCGAAGCCCCCGGGCGAAGGGCCCAGCGTGGTGGCCGCGAAGGGGAAGATGCGGCCGAAACCGGCCTGGCCGGGCTCGGGCTTGTCGAAGGCCACTTGTCCCGTCTGCTGGCTGCCCGAGGCGACGAACGGGAGGACCCGGTCCTGCTCGCTCGACCAGCCGCGAATCAGCGGCTGGAAGTTGACCCACGCCAGGCCGTGCATCGTCTGGGGGCCGTCGTACGAGGCCGTGACGCGAACGTTGACCTGCGAGCCGGGCCGGACCTGAATCGAGCGGGCCCAGCGGATGTTGTCGGTGCTGAACTCGAGCCCGAGGGCGGTGTACGCCTCGGTGGCCGACGCCCGCGAGGTGACGATCAGCAGCAAGGTCATCGGGCACAGGATCTTGCGGCATGGTCGCGGCATCGCTGCCTCGAGTGTACAGCATGGCGAGGTCGCGGCGGCGTGCACGGGGGCCGAAAGGAGGCCCGCCCGGGGTTATGGGCCCGAGGCGGGTCGGGTGGGGCCAGGGGCGGCAAGGTGAATCGTGGCGAGGGGTTGCCTGAAACCGAACGGTGGCACACACTCGTATCGTGTGGAGCGGGTCCACCGTCCGGGCTGTCGGTCCGGCCGCGTCGGCCCGGTTCTTCGACGCGCGGCGGCGGGAGCGGCGTCTCCCGGCCGTGCGTCATGACGGTTCAATCGGGAGCACTCGCGTGACGACAACCCAAGACACCTCGGACAGGGAACCGGCCGTCGAGTCGGAGGCGGCGGCGACGCCGCGGCGTCGGGGGTCGTGGCGACTGGCGGAGGCGGGTTGGCTCTCGGCGATCGTCGCGGCGGGCATCGGCATGGCCATCGCGATGGGCGGCATTCCGACGACGCGAAACGACTTCTTCGTCCCCGGCACGCAGATCAACAAGCTGCAGCAGCGGATCCAGAGCGTGAACAGCTGTTCGTTCTGCCACGGCGGCTACAACGAGGTTCACGAACCCATGACGGCGTGGGCGGCGAGCATGATGGGGCAGTCCGCGCGCGACCCGATCTTCCACGCCGCCTTGGCGATCGCGAACCAGGACGCTGACTTCGCGGGCGACTACTGCCTGCGGTGTCACACCCCCGGCGGCTGGCTGGGCGGGCGGGTCGCGCTCGATCCGACGGGCGGCCAGCTCAACAACATCGACATGGAGGGCGTGAGCTGCAACTTCTGCCACCGGATGGTGGATCCCGTCTACCACCCGGGCGAGAGCCCGGTGGAGGACGAGACGATCCTCAACGGCGTGACGCCCCCGGCGACGTCGCCGCACAGCGGGTCGTACGTGGTGGACCCGTACGACCGGCGTCGCGGGCCCTTCGACATCAGCTATCTCAACCCGCACCCGTGGCTGCAGTCGCCGTTTCATACCTCCTCGCGGATGTGCGCGACGTGTCACGACGTGAGCAATCCGGTCTACGCCAAGGCCGAGGACGGGAGCTACGTGCTGACGCCCCTGAACGAGCGTCCGCCGAGCAACGACAAGTTCACGCAGTTCCCGGTGGAGCGCACCTACAGCGAGTGGGCGTCGAGCCTCTTTGCGCAGGGACCGGTGGAGATGAACGGCCGGTTCGGCATCAACCAGTCGGCGGTGAGCACCTGCCAGGACTGCCACATGCCCAAGACCACCGGCACGGGGTGCCATCCCGAGCTCGGTCCGGTCGTCCGCGACAACCTCCCGTCGCACTTCTTCAACGGGGCCAACACGTGGGTGCTTCGCGCCGTTCGATCGCTCCACGACGACGCCACGACGTACCTTTCGGAAGCGTCGGTGAACGCGTCGATCGACCGCGCGAGGCAGATGCTCGCCGCGGCCAGCGACCTTGAGGTGATGCTGGCCGGCCCGTTCATCAACACGAGGATCATCAACTACAGCGGCCACAAGCTGCCCACCGGATACGCCGAGGGCCGCCGCATGTGGCTGAACGTGAGGTTCCTCGATGCGCAGGGGCGCGTGGTGGCCGAGCGGGGGGCCTACGACCTCGCCACGGCGTCGCTGGCGACGGCCGACACCAAGGTCTACGAGTGCGACCTGGGCCTCGATGCCGCGGCGGCCGCGGCGACGGGCAAGCCCGAGGGGGTGGGCTTCCACTTCGCCATCAACAACAAGGTGTACAAGGACAATCGCATTCCGCCGATGGGCTTCACCAACGAGGCGTTCGAGGCGGTGCAGGCACTGCCGGTGAACTACACGTACTCGGACGGTCAGTACTGGGACGACACGCTCTTCGAGGTGCCCGCCGGCGCGTCGCGAGCCGAGGTGCGGGTCTATCACCAGACGACGACGAAGGAATACATCGAGTTCCTCCGCAACGCCAACACGACGAACAACGCGGGCCAGATCGCCTACGACCAGTGGGTGCTGCACGGCAAGAGCGAGCCGACCCTGATGGACTTCGCCTCCATCGACCTCTACGCCTGCCTCGCCGACGTGAACGTCGACGGCGGCGTCGACGGCATGGACATCGAGGCCTTCTTCACGCTCTGGGCCGAGGCCTCGCCCGCGGTCGACTTCAACGTCGACGGGGGCGTCGACGGCATGGACGTCGAGGCGTTCTTCACGCTCTGGCAGCAGGGGTGCTGAACCGACGCCGCCCCGGTGCGGGCGAGCATGGGACGACTGCGTCCGTCGACGTGATGCGGTGCTGCAGCCCCTCGCGGGGCGGGAGGCATCGCCGCCATCGGGCATCCGCCCCCCGTTCACGGGCGAACCCCATTCGCACCGATGAAACGCGGAGCCGCGGGTCCCGTACAATCCCGGGGCCGTGTCGTCAGGCCGGTTCCAAGCGTGTCCGGATCGTGTTTGGGAGTGCCTTCGTGGTCGATCAAGTCCAATCCGATTCGCGACTCGTGCGGGGGGCGTGCCGGCGGGGCCTTCGTGCCACGGGCGGCTTCACGCTCATCGAGCTGCTGGTGGTCATCTCGGTGATCGCGCTGCTCATGGGGCTGCTGCTGCCCACGCTGGGCAAGACGCGGGAGAACACGCGTCGCGTGAAGTGCCAGGTGAACATGCGCAGCATCGGGCAGGGCCTGCAGATGTACATGGACGCCGAGTCCCGCGGCCAGCAGATCCTGCCCAAGGTTCGCCCCATCAACGAGGGCGGCAACGACAACGACCCGACGCTGCTCGACATCCTGGCCAAGTACCTGGGCGCGCCGCTGCCCTTCAGGCCCACCGAGAACGCCGACTGGGTGGTGAGCGAGCCCTTCCGCTGCCCCTCCGACAACGGCGGCTTCGGCGACGACGCGCGTCCCACGTGGGCGCAGATCGGCTGGAGCTACCGCTACCTCGCGGGCGAGTTCATGGTCGCGGCCGAGGCCGTGTTCATCAAGAACCCGCAGTTCGGCGTGAGCCGCGCCTACGAGAAGGCCGGCAACAAGTCGTACATCATGGTCGACTACGAGGACTGGCATCATCCGCGGTGGAGGGAGATCTCCCGCGATTCCGACATGGGCGAAGCCCAGAAGTGGGATCGCAACGGGCTCTTCTGGGGTGACTGGCACGTCGGCAAGGCCGACTACGTCCCCGACGCCCAGGCTCGCGACTTCTTCGCAGACATCGTCCGCTTCGGCGGCGGGATCGGGACGTGAACACTCATGGACGCCCAGGCACCATCCTCCTCGACGCTTCCCAGCATCCTCGATGACGCGGGCCTGTCGGCCGGGTCTCCGCAGGGAACGCCCCGGCCGACACGTCGCGGCCTTCCCGGCCTCGCCGCCATGCGTCGGCTCGACGCCTCGGTCCGCGCGTGGTGGCGGACTCGCATGGAGGATCCCTCCAAGCGGCCCGGCACGATCCGCGCCCTGAAGATCGCCGCGGCGGCGCTGGCGCTCTCGGGCGGCGTGGGGGCGTACTTCGCCCTTCGTCCCGTGCCTCAGCCCGACTACCTGAACGGGCCGCTCGACGACGTCTTCAACTACACGCTGCTGACCGACGAGTTCAATCGCCTTCCCATCGAGAAGCGCCTGGAGCTCATCGGCCAGCTCGTCGCGAGGCTCCGCACCATGGACGGCGGCGACTCGATGCTCATGGCGGGATTCGCCGCCGGCATCGCGGGCGCGGCCCGCAAGCAGATCGAGGAGAACGCCTCGAAGCTCGCCATCGACATGTGGGACAAGTACGCCAAGGACTACACCAAGATCCCCGAACAGGATCGCGCGGGCTATCTCGACAAGACCTTCGTCGAGTTCGTCAAGACGATGGAGACGGTCGGCGGCAACCCCAGCGACAAGCCCGACGAGGAGCGGCTCGCCGACATCCGTCGTCAGGTCCAGCGCGACCGCGAACGCATGAAGGACCCCGCCCGCCAGCCCAAGGGCGAGGACATGGGCCGCATGTTCCGCTTCATGGACCAGAACGTGGGCGGCCACGCCAGCCCCGAGCAGCGCACCCGCGGCCTCATGATGATGCGCGACATGATGCGCCACTTCCGCGGCCAGGACCTCGGCACCGGCAAGGCCCTGCCCCCCAAGTGACCCTCGCGACCGGCCCCCGCCGCATCACCCCCGGCGAACGCGCCTGAACCCGTGCCCCGCTCGGCCTCGAGCCCGACGTCGTGCCGCCGCGATTCATCCCACGCACGGGGGATCGGCGTTCACCGGGTGCGCGCAGGGGGGCGTGTTCTGGGCCCACCCCCGATCGGACGGCCGAAAGACTCGGCATGGAGGCCGTTCCCACCCATCCGGACGAGCGCGAGTCGCTCGGGTTGTTCATCGAGCAGGGCATCCTGCGGTCGTGCGTGGTGTCGTGGGAGGACCTCGACCCGGGCGAGGGCGTCGCGCCCGATGCGCCGGGCCTCGAGTCGCTCGTTCGCGAGTGGCGGGCGGGACCGACGCGGGATCCGTTGCCGGGTTCGATGGCCGGCGAGTTCAGCTTCGTGCGTCGCATCCGCGGCTCGGGCGCGGGTCGCCTGTACCTGGGCGCCGCGTCGGACGGAACCCGCGTGGTGATCCGCGTCTGGGACGCGGGCGCTCGCGGGCTCGAGGCGCTGTCGGCGCTTCGCGATCGGCGGCGGGTGCTCGAGCGAGTGCAGGGCGGCGGGTTCGCGATGCCCCGTGGCGAAGGCCTGCTCGACGACGGCCGGGTGTACGCGGTCGAGACGTGCGTGGAGGGGATGCCGCTGGACGTGGCGTGCGAGGGGTTGGACGAGACGGCGCGCCTGCGATTGATCGTGGACTCGTGCCGCCGCGTGCACGAGTTGCACCGGCACCTGATCGTGCACCGCGACCTGAGGCCCGACACGGTGCGGGTGACGCCTTCGGGCGAGGCGGTGGTGGTGGGGCTGAACGCGTCGGTGGCGGCGATGATGCACGCCCAGCCGCGGTCGGAGGAGGCGTGGCGTGCGGCGGTGCGCTGGCAGGGCATGGGGTGCGTGAGTCCCGAGCGGGTCGATCCGCTGGCGGTGATCACGACGGCGCAGGACATCTATTCGCTGGGCGCGTTGCTGCACCTGGCGGCGACGGGCGAGACGCTCAAGGACGAGGGGGCGGCGGAGGCGGCGAACGGGGTCGCGACGCTGGTGCGTCGCGCCACCGCGAACGATCCGTCGTCTCGCCACGCGAGCGCAGAGGCGTTGGCGATCGAGATCGAGCGTCACCTCGAGGCTGGGCCCTCGGGCTTCTTCGCGGACGCGGCCGCCTTGGCGCGTCGTCACCGCGGGGCGTGCGCCGGCGCGGGCGTCGCGGCGGCGGCGCTCCTGGGCGCGTGCTGCGTGCTGACGGTGAACCACCGCGAGGTGGTCGCCGAACGCGACATGGCGTACGAGGCGAAGAACAGCTCCGAACTCGTGATGGAACTGGTGCAGCGATCCCTGACCCGGGATGGCGGGTCTCGCGGCGTGCGGGGCTCCATCGAGTACATGCTCGGCGGCGTCGAGGCCAGGGGCATCCACGCCCCGGTCTTCCGTGCCGGGCTTCACCACGCGCTGGGCGTGATCGAACTCCGCGAGGGCGAGGCGTCGCGGGCGTCGGTGCATCTGCGGCGAGCCCTCGACGCGAGGGTCGCGCTGCTGGGCCCGGATCATCCCGACGTGGCCGAGAGCCTGCGAGCGACGGGCGAGGCGGAACTGGCGGCGGGGCTCGCGCCCGACGCGGCCGAACGATTCGCGCGGGCGGCGACGATCCTCGAGCGATCGGCGCCCGGAGATCGCGTGGGGCTGGCTCGAACGCATCGCCTCTACGCGGCGGCGACCTCGCAACTCGCCGACCCGGCGGGCGCGGCGGACGCGCTCGGTCGCGCGGAACAGTTGCTGGCGGCCGCCTCGACGCCCAACGAACGGCTCGAACTGGCCGCGATCCTTCATCAGCGGGCGGAACTCGACGCCGATGCGGGACGATTCGACGCGGGCCTCGAGCGAGTGGCCGCCGCCCGGCGGATCCGCGCCGATTTGTGCATCGACGAGGGCGCGGCGCGGCTGGCGGGGTTGTCGACGCTGGCGAGGATCCAGCTGGGTCGCGGGCGACACGCGGAGGCGCACGAGGCCCTGATCGAGGCGTTGCGGCTCGAGGGCGACGAGGCGGCGAGCGATGCGGATCGCATCGAGACGCTCCGCGGCCTGGGCCTCGCGTTGATGGGAATGAACGAGCACGAGATGGCCGAGCAGCGGTTCGCCCAGGCGTTGTCCCTGTGCGCCCGGCGGTTCGACCGCGACGATCGCCGCGCCCTGGTCGTGCGGGAAGGCCTGATCCGCTCCCTCCTCGCGCAGCGTCAGTACGACGCGGCGCAACTGGTGCTCGACGAGGCCGTGGCGTGCTTCGACGCCCCCTATGCGCGTCGGAGCGCGGAACGACTCCTCGCGCCCGTGGCCGAGGAGTTGTACCGGGCGCTCGGTCGCGACGACGCGGCGCAACGGTGGCGACGCATGGCCAGCGCGGCGTGAGTCTCGTCCGTCGCCCCGTCAGCGGTGGGGCATGCGGGCGAGGGCCATGTTCCGCTCCATCGACCGACGGAGCATGACGAAGCCCGCCGCGCCCGCGGCGTTGACGACCAGCGCCATCGAGAGCATCGAGGACGGGCCCGGCAGCCCCGCGGCCTTGGCCGTCTCCAGCAGCGACACCGAGACCAGCGGCGCAACGAGGCCGCGGACGCCGTTGAGCGTGACGTGGGTGGCCATGTAGCGGCTGGTCTGCGAGGGGGGCGAGAAGTCGACGTGCCCGAGGTTCCACGCCAGCGCGCCGCCCGCGTACGCGCACCCCTGCACGGCCGCGCCCAGGTACATGAGGCCCACGTGCCCGGAGGCGGCCGCCGCGACGAAGATCGCCCCGGCGATCACGAAGACCCAGCTGTGGATCGAGCGGAACCTCACGATGTGCGAGCGGTCCAGCATCATCGCCCAGAGGGGGATGACGGCGATCTGCACCACGGCCGGGATGGACGAGGTGATCAGGATGCTGTTGAAGTAGCCGAAGCCGAACTGCTCGCGGAGCGCGATGACCAGCACCGGCGTGAGCATCAGGTTGCCGAAGCCCAGCACGAACATGCAGAGCATGAACTGGGCGTAGCGACGGTCTCGACGCAGCACGTTCCAGACCACCAGCGGGCCCTCCCACGGCTTGAGCAGCGGACCCGATGATTCGCGGAGCAGTCGGTGCTCGCGTCGAACGCGGATGCGGCCGTACGACCAGACCGCCCCGAACGCCACCGCGCACGCCACCGGCACGAGCTTGCGGAAGGCGTCGGGATCGTGGTCGAGGAGCCAGCCCATCGAGGCCCCGCCCGCCGCGACGATGAGCACCTGCGCCGACGAGAGCATGCCCACCAGGCTCGCCCTCGCGCCGGGCGGGTAGTTGGCCCTCCACACGCCGGTCCGCATCGTGACGATGCCCGACCAGCACAGGCGGGCCGCCAGCACCAGGGCCACCAGGAGCGCCAGCCCCGCGGGCGAGTCGGGAAGCAGCGCGATGCCCGCCACCAGCACGATCACCGCCACCTGCAACGCGTTGATGAAGGGCACCAGCCGTCGTCCCTGCCCCAGCGAACTCCAGATGAAGCTCAGGATGTTCGCCAGTTCGCTCATCGAGCCCAGGAGCGCCACCGCGAAGTTGAGCCGCCGCTCCGGCACGTCGCCGTCGAACGACTGACGCGCGAAGACCGCCACCACGCCACCCTCGATCATCGCGATCGCCAGGGTGAAGAAGAGCGTCGAGCCCATCTCGTGCGCGAAGGTGCGGCGCGAGGAGAGCGGCACCCGCGAGGGGATGATCCTCCCGACGAGCCGCTCCAACAACGTCCTGTCCGGTGCGGGGCGCACGTGAGCGTGTGGGTCGTGTCGATCAGTGCCGGCCCGTCGAGCCGAAGCCGCCCTCGCCCCGGGCGGTCGCGTCGAGCTCCGACGCTTCGAGGATCGGCACCTGCGCCACCGGCGCAATCACGAGCTGCGCCACCCGCATCCCGTGCGTCACCGTGAAGGGCTCGCTCCCCAGGTTGATCAAGGGCACCAGCACCTCGCCCCGGTAGTCGCTGTCGATCGTGCCCGGCGCGTTGGGAAGCGTCACGCCCGACTTGGTCGCCAGCCCCGACCGCGGACGCACCTGCGCCTCGTACCCCGCCGGAATCGCCATGCTCAGTCGCGTCGGCACCGTGCGGATGCGGCCCGGTTCGATCACGATCGTCGCGTCGTCGCGATCGAGGCACGCCGCGAGGTCCATCCCCGCCGAGCCCGCCGTCTGGTAACGAGGCAGCACGGCCCGGGGGTCGAGCCGGCGGACCAGAAGCGGCGGATGAATCGAGAGGGCGGCGGCGTCGGACGGCGCGGAACTCATAGCACCGACGGTACACCCGTCGCCGTGACGCGGATCATCGGCTTGGGCGACGAGACGGTCGCGGCGGCGTTCTCGAGCATGCGGTCATACGCCTCGATCGCCCGACGCGTCGCGTCGACGGCGTTCTCGAGGCTCGAGTGGCCGGTCACCTTCTTGAACAAGTCGCGGCGGGCCGAGTTCGATTCGGAAGGGATCCGTTCGCATTCGCGGCAGGCCGACTCCAGCGAGTCGAGCAGGACGCGGGCCTGCTCGCGCTGGGTCTGGACGCTCGTGGCGGCGTGCTTGGATTGGATCATGGAGGTGTTGCTCGTGCGTGAAGAAGCGGTTCTCACTCCTGACCGCTCCTTCAACGTGACTGACCGTGTCGCCCGCCGACGGGTGCCTGCCATGGCACGCCTTGGAATGCTCGGCGGGATCGACCACCCGAATTGTGGCAACGCCAAGGCCTCAAGTCAAGCCGCCGCGGGAGATCGAACGGACTCCGTACGCTTGGCCGCAAGTTCGGCGTGCGTCAGGTCGTCCTCCGCCGAGTCGGCGGGGATCGTCTCGCCCGCCGGGGTCTTCATCTCCGGCACGAGGCGGCGGATCGTCGCCGCGGCGTCGGCCGGGGCGGCGTTGGCGGCGGCCGCCAACTCGGCGACCATCGCGTCGATGTCCCAGGTCACGGTGCCGCTGGCGGCCAGGGCATTGATGCCCGGGTAGGCGGTGGGGCTCAGGGCCTCGGCGGCGTACGCCAGTTCCTCGTGGAGCTTCTCGCCCCGGCGGATGCCCGTCAGTCGGATCTCGACGGCGGGGCCGGCGGGGGCGATGCGGGGGAACTGGTCGCGGACGGGCTCGAGGCCGCTGAGACGGACGAACCGCTCGGCGAGGTCGAGGATGCGGACGGGCTCGCCCATGTCGAGGACGTGGATGGAGGGGGTGGACCCGCCGCGGCGTTCGATGGCCGAGGCCTGGATGACCAGGGAGGCCGCCTCGTTGATGGTCATGAAGTAGCGGGTCATCCGCTCGTCGGTCACGGTGACGGGGCCGCCCTCGGCGATCTGCGCGGCCCAGATGGGCAGCACGCTGCACGCCGAGCCCAGCACGTTGCCGAAGCGGACCATGCTCATCGAGGTGTCGGCCCGCACGCCAAGACCCTGCACATACATCTCGGCGAGGCGCTTGGTGGCGCCCATGATGCTGGTGGGGTTGACGGCCTTGTCGGAGGAGATCATGACGAACCGCTCGCTGCCGCAGGCGGCGGCGGCGTCGGCGACGGCCTTGGTGCCCAGCACGTTGTTCGTGATCGCCGCGCCGGGGTGATCTTCCATCAGGGGCACGTGCTTGTGAGCCGCGGCATGGAAGACGGCGTGCGGGCGAGTGCGGTCCATCAGCGCGAGCGTGCCACCGGCATCGACGACGTCGTGCAGCACGGCGCGGCGCTTCACCGAGGGGAAGCGGCGGGCCAACTGGCGATCGATCTCGAAGAGGGCGTTCTCGCTCCGCTCGACGAGGATGATCTCCTCGGGGGCGAAGGTGGCGACGATGCGGCAGATCTCCGAGCCGATGCTCCCGCCCGCGCCGGTCACGAGCACTCGCTTGTGCTCGACGACGCGAGCGACGGCGCGGCGATCGATGCCGTAGGGCGTGCGGCCGATGAGTTCGACGAGGTTGATGTCGGAGGCGACGCCCTGCGCCGGGCGAGTCCGCGAGGCGATGAGATCGGCCAGCGGCGTGACTTCGCGGACGGGGATGCCGACTTCGGCGAGCTGCGAGAGGGCGCGACGCGCAAGTTGACGCTGCGAGGCGTGCACGCTGACGAGCGCGAGGGTGAAGGGCTGCGACTGGTGCAGCATGACCAGTTCGCGCATACCTCCGAGCACCTGCGTGCCGGCGATGAAGTCGGCGCGAGGGCCGTTCTCGGGCGTGTCGAGGAGGAAGCAGCCCACGGGAGGACGGAGCGACGATTCCTCGCGGACCAGTCGCACCAAGCCCCGCATCGTCTGCGAGGTGCCCACCAGCACGAGCCGCCTGGTCAGCGATGCGATGCTCGCGTGCACCGGCTTGATCTGGGCGAGTGGGGCGTCGGCGGGAACGAAGTCGGGATCGGGCGTGGACATGTCACTGTGGTCATCGGCGTGGCGTTGGCCCTCGCCCCCGATTGTCCTGCCCCCGGCGGGGGAGGGGGCAGGGGAGTCGCGGCGGGGCGACCCCTCGTCAGGGGTGGCCTTTCCCCTGAACACCGCCCACGCGGAGTTTCAGGCGTTGCTCTGGAGCAGAAGGATTCAGGAGATGGGCGGAACGCGACCCTCGGCGGAGGAAGCGATCGCCACGCTGCGGCATGCGGACGTGGCGGCTCGGCAAGGGCACGTGGCTCGCCGGTGCGTGCAGGCCGCGGGGCGCGAGCGGGAAGGGTGCTGGCCGATCGGGGCCTAGGCTCTGGCCGTGGCTGACGAGATTCCATCACCAGTGCCGGCCGAATGGGACGAGCGTCTGCGTGGGCTGGCGGCGTTGCTGCCGCTGTTCGACGGCCCGGGCGTGGAGCCCGCCGCCGCGATCGAGGCGCTCAACGAAGCCGCGTATCGGCTGGGATGGGTGCTGAGCAACTTCGACTGGCCGACGTGGGCCCACGGGCCGGAATGTCAGGCGCTCGTGCGAGATCCCGCGACCGTCGCCTCGGCCGAGCCGTTGACCTTGGCACGCCTGCTGACGGCCCACCTGCGGCAAGAGCGTTTCTTCGAAGGTCACCTGCTGACGGCGTTCGAGGGCGGGCATCTCGCCGCGATCGTGCGCCGGGCGGACGCGATCGTCAGGGAGCGCTGATGGCGTCGAGATGGCGGAGTCACTTGAGATCGCGTCGCGACGCTGCGCGTCGAACCGGGCTTGCCGTGACAGAACGGGGTCGTGGCGAGCTTCGACGGGCGGCTGCGTGAGCAATGCCCGACCAGCGAGGCGCTCCGCGGCTCTCGGGAGGCGAGCGTGAGTGGCAATAACTGCCGCCGCGAGGGCTCTCTGCATGTCCGTTCGAGCAGAGGGACGAGGCCCCATGCTCTTCTCCAAGCTACGCCACCCGCCGCGCCCGCGAGACCACGATCCCCGAAGCGGTCATCGAGGAGCAAGGTTTCAACCTCTCACCCGAGGCGTCGGAGGAAACCGAGGCGTGCAACAACGATCGGACGCGGCCGTGTCCGTTCGCAGCGTGCCGGCGAGGCGGGGGCGTGAGCGCCTCACCCCGTGGGCACCGTCGAGGCGCGTCCTACACTTGGTGCGTGGCCGGATTCTCGCGCATCTCGATCGACCCTGCCGTCCGCTTCGGCAAGCCCTGCGTGAAGGGAACACGCATCACCGTCGGCGAGGTGCTCGGCCATCTCGCCGCCGGGATGTCCGAGTCGGAGCTGCTCGCCGACTTCCCGCAACTCGCTCGCGAGGACATCCTCGAGTGTCTCGCGTTTGCGGCCGAGCGCGAGCGCCGCATCGTGATCGACCCGGCGGCATGACTCCATGCGCCTCTTGCTCGACGAGAATCTTTCGGAGTCTCTCGTGGCGAGAATCGCCTCGCGGTTCGCGACGGCGGAACATGTGCGGCACGCCATCGGCGCTGGAGCGACGGATCTGCGTGTCTGGGAACATGCACGTACGCATGGGCAGTTGCTGGTGACGCTCGATCAGGACTTCGAGCGGCTGAGCGCGTCGCGCGGCGCACCGCCGAAGGTCGTCCTGCTCGACACGCACAATGCGCGGAGCAGCGAGATTGCATCGCTGCTGATCGCCCGCGCCGATGCGATCGAGCGCTTCGCGATGGACGCGGAAGCCACGGTCCTCGTGCTCAGAAGGCATGCGTGACACTCCCGTTGGCGCTTCGGATCGAGTCCGCTCAAGGCCCGCCTTCGGCACGAGCGTTTCTGCGGGGGTCGCCTGCCAGCGGCGTTCGAGGGCGGAAAGTTCACGGCCATCGTTCGCCGAGGCGAACGCGTTCGTCGGGGAGTGGTCCGCGCAGTTTGGCAGGCACGTCCGATCTCGCTGCAACTCGCAGCGAACTGTGTTACCATATCCGGGTCGCGGCCGACAATCACTGAAAACGAGCATGGATTGCGCCGCGATTTACTTGGCGAGGTGGCGACTGCCTTATCCATGATTTTGACTTGGCCAGACGCATGCTAGCCTGCTGCGGCCGAGCCCCGCGGTGTCTGCTGCACTCAGAAGAAGCTAGACAGACCACCGTCAGGTCCATAGTGTGCCGTGTGTAAATAGGCGAGGCCAGACACGAACTGGCACGCTCACCCTCGTGGAGATTCTCGCCATTTCTGTATGAACCACGATCTCTCCGATGCACGACGCCGGAACTCTTGGCCCGACCAAGAACTCAGCACACCTCCGCCGCTTGTTTTCCGCCTTCACCGAAGGATCTGAGTGATTCCAATTCAATGCCCTGAGCAGTGGCCAGTCGAGATGTGACAACGCGTTATCGCCGCTGAAGAGTTGAGTCTTTTGACCCGACGCTACGTTGCCATCCGAAGCAAACCAGTGGTCGATGCTGATGCACAGCAGTGAAACGGGAATAACGGCGATCCCCAACTCGGGCCACTTGTGCTCGCCCTTCAACCGCCACAATGTGGGGTTGCATGGATTGAAGTACAACGGCACCAGTTCATGCAGGCCGACCTCCGTCTTGTCGGGCAGCACGGCCTGTCGCTTGTTCCGAATGCTCTGTGCCTCTTCGAGTGCGAAACTGGATGTGAGAAGGCGACCTCGTTGCACGGCATTCTTGGAGAGGATGCCATGCGCCTCGATGCTTCCAGCACTCACGAGCGGAAAGATGTAGTAGAGGTGAGTGACGTTGTGTGCCTCAAACTGCTGAAGGACGGAGAGCGTTCCCATGTTCAGTCTCGCTGGTCGAACAAGCCGGTGCTCGCAGCGGGGCCGCCCTCTAGTCTCGAACGAACGAATCCGTAGAGACGCTCAAGCGACTTCTCTCCCAGTCCCTTGATGGACTGAAGCTGGGCCATTTGACATAGAGCACCACTGCTGAGCGCTTCCGCAACCAGGGCCGCTTGGGGTTTGGAGAGCCCCAGAGTCTGGTTGAAGTCGGACCCGGTCCATCCCCGTGTTTCTTCAACTAGCAAGTCGAACCATCGGTCGCCGGCACGTTCGTCATACCGAATGATGGTCACAGAGAGGTTGGCCAGCGGTGAGAGATGGCGGTACATGAGATCGCGAACACGATCCCAGTCAAGACCTCCGAGAGAGGCACCCAGTGGCGGGAAGGCGACCGACGTAATCTGCTCGGCGGCGTAGATCGCCGCGAACCGCCTTAGTCCTGCCTCTACGTACTCATACCTGGAGGGCAGCTTCCAATCAGTCTTTGTCGGGAAGTTTACAACCCAGGGAGTCGATGCTTTCCAGACCAGTAGATCACCGATCTGTAGCCGACCTGCTTGGCACTGCCGCTCATACTCGGCAAACATCGCTGGAAACCGGAACCGGAACTCCAACGCTATTCCTCTGCCCATTACGCCCATGGTGTTGACCGTGTTCACGAGGGTTTGAGTTGGGCTGGCGAAAAGGTTGCCAACTTGTTCACGAATGTCTGCCATGCTGGGGGACTATATCGCCGCTGTCGCCATGCGGTTGCGTACGGGGTGTGCCCGGTCGCCGGTCACTTGCTGGCGGCGATGCCTTGCAGGCTGGGTCTCCAGCCAGCGGGCGCGGGAGCGTGATTCCGGGTGGGCTGCTGCCAGCGTGCGTAGTTCTTCACGTGATTCCCTCGACCCCGTGCCCAGATGTCGGCGCCGTCCTCGATTGCGTTGAACCCCTGTTTTCACTGCTCTGGTACCTCCTGACGTGCCTGGGTTTCCTGAGCCATCTCGAGTGAGAGGTTGAACTCTATTCC
>JBAXFU010000007.1:0-61756 GCA_037139735.1 Phycisphaerae bacterium | reverse complement strand
TTGGGGCCCCGGCGAGGCGCGCCCGTCGTCGGCGCCCTTCGCCGGCGGCGGCGGGGGGCCAGAGCCGCGGCTGCGGCCGCCGCCGCCGGCGGTGTTGATGCAGCGGCAAGAAGGGGGGGAGAGCCCGTTCCGAGGGCCCCGCCATCAGGTGTTTGGCAACCCCGCATTTGATGAGTCAGGCGGCGGCGGCGGCAGAGGAGGCGTAGGGACCGGCGGCCGGCACCGCGGGGCGGCCGCCTCCGCGCCCGGTGGCCGCCCGCCGTTTGAGGAGCATCGGAGGGGCCACGGCGGCAGCAGCAGCGGAAGCGGCGGCGGCGGGCGGCCCTTGTCGGCGGCCATGCTCCCCGCGCCTGCTGGCCCCTGGCAGCAGCCGGGGGGACCGCCCCTTCATCTGCCGCGCGATAGGGGCCCGGGGTTTCGTTCCGCGCCCGGCGGACGGAATGTCGACGGGGGCAGCGGCAGCGGCGGCGGCGGCAGCGACGAGGATCGGCGGCGCGGCGGCAGCGGGCGCGCGCCGCTGCAGGCGCGGCAGTCCCGCAGCAGGCGGCCGCCCGACGGGGGGTGCGGCGGCGACGGCGGCGGGGGCTCTTCCAACCCCCTCTATGACTTGGAAGATTGAGTGGGTGATTTTGGCATTGATGATCTAGTTCATCTGGTAATCAGTGAGGTTTCACACCGTCCGAGGCAGCAGCGCCGGCGGGCACCGCCACATGCCGCCGCGAAACCGCGGCTTGTTGGCCAGGTCCCCTCCAATCTCGTTCACAACCAAAGTTCAACAAAGTCTTTCCAAGCAGCGCGCACGATGGCCACCACGGGCAGCGCCCCCAAGGCTGCAAGCCCAGCCGAGCAGCGCGCAGCAGCGCCGCCCGCCGCGCCGCTGGCAGACCCCAGCGGCCCGACCGTTTGGGCCAGCGCGGTGAGCGCGGCAGGGGATGCATCTCCTGCAGGCCGCAGCCTTGCTGGCGGCGCCTGCCGCGCGGGGGGGGGGGGGTGCATCGCAACCCGCCGCCGCCGCCGCCTAGCTGCCTCGGGTCGGTGGTGCAGACGCCACGGCAGTGCTGCACCAGTGCTGCGCCGGCCCCACCCGCACCCCTCCGGGGCTAAGGGTTGAACCCCAAACCCTGAAGGCCAAGCAAATCGCAACCCACAACAGGTCCACGCGAAGGATTCGATCCCCGACGACGCCCACGAGTACCACATCCGAAAGAGCCTGCGCGACGCCGCGTTCACCAGCCTGCAGGTGCGTGCGGCAGCCCGCGCCGGCACACGCCCGTTGCCGGGGCTCGGTTGTGGCTCCAAGGGGCCTTCTGCCAGCCTGCCTCCACGCCGCGCGAGGGGGCTGCCGCGGCGGCGCGCTTGCCGCTCCAAGGGCCGGCTGCTGGCACGCTCCTGATGCGTGGCGGCCCCCACCGGCCTCCCTCAAAACGCTCCGCACAATCCAGTACGTGCCGCTGTGCCCGCACATCCCAACGTGCTCCCCCGAGTGCGCCGCCCCCCGCTGGGCCTGGCGCCCCAAGCCTCGCTGACGGGGGCGGCGCGTGCGGGCTCGCTGCGCCTTTTGCCGCCGCCTGGCCACCCGCTGGCGTGCGCATGCGCCGTGCGTCTCCCCAGCGCCTTAACAGACCGAAAGCGCGGCCGCTGTTGCCTGGTGAATTTGCGGCGGCGTGTAAACCAACCGGCTCAGGGAAAGCAGGGAGTGTGACTGGCCGCCTCCACCGCGTTGCGGAACATGCGAAGGCCCGGGGTCTCGCCCTTGCGGGCCGCTTCGGGAAGCCGCGTCCACGCCGGGTGGCGATTCCAGTCGAGGTAGCGTTCGGGATGGGGCATGAGCCCGAAGATGCGGCCCGAGGCATCGCAGATGCCCGCGATGGCGCCCTGCGAGCCGTTGTAGTTGTCGGTGTAGCGTGCCGCCACCTGGCCGCCCTGCTCGAGCGCCTGCAGCACGGCCGCATCCGCCGCGACGAACCGCCCCTCGCCGTGCGCCACGGGGAGTTGGTGCACCACCTGTCGCATCGACTCGTCGAGCCCGTCGTCGAGCGACTTGGTCCAGATGCAGGCCGAGGAGGCCTCGTACGCCATGC
This sequence comes from Phycisphaerae bacterium, assembly GCA_037139735.1. Classification (GTDB taxonomy): domain Bacteria; phylum Planctomycetota; class Phycisphaerae; order Phycisphaerales; family UBA1924; genus UBA2402. The sequence continues at coordinate 59,675 of JBAXFU010000007.1, read as the reverse complement.
CCACCCAGCGGTCATGGAAACGGGCGTCGCGGTTGTCGGTCAGCGCGACCCGCTGAGCGGGCGGCTGCTCGGGCCACGGCTCGCCGGCGGCCGGCCCGGGCAGGAGTCCGGTCTGCACCAGCACCTGGAATCCATTGCAGGCGCCGATCATCGGGCAGCCGCGGATGGCGGCATCGCGCAGGTGCGGGTAGAGCCGCTCGCGGATCTTCATGGCAAAGACCCGGCCCGAGGCGATGTCGTCGCCGTAGCTGAAGCCCCCCGGAAAGCCGATGAGGTCCGACGCGGCGATGGCCGAAGGCCTCGCGCAGAGCGCCTCGAGGTGAACGAGCTCGACGCTGGCGCCGGCGAGTTCGAAGGCGCGGCACATCTCCATGTCGCAGTTGGTGCCAGGAGCGCGGATCACGAGAGCCTTGGGCATGCTCCGAGTGTAGGTGCCGCCCTCGGGTCCACACCGCGTTCAGGCCGGCCCGCGGCCTCGCCCCGCGTCGAGTTGCTCCATCATCCGCTCGACGTATCGCCAGGCGTTGAGTTCGCGGCGGATGTCGGCCAGCGGCGGCGAGGGCGACCGAAACCACCCCTGCAGCGTGGCGACGTGACCGTCGCGTCTCGCAACGGCCCAGGCCCTCCACCGTGGCCTCGCCTCGTCGCCTTCGGAAGCAAGGTCCGCCTCCATCGCCTCGCGAACCTCGAGGATCTCCTGAAGAAAGCCGATGGGGAGGGAGCGATCCGCGGAGGCGTCCTCCCCCCCCAGCAGGGCGAGCAGGGCGACGGCCCGCCGCTCGGCGTCCAGCAAGGTCTCGCGAGCGTTCGACAGGCGGGCGACGGCGACCTCGGCGTCACCCTGATCGGGGCCCAAGGGGTCGTCCGCCGCGTGATCGGGGTGCGTCGCCGCGACCCGCTGGAGAAAGGCTCGCTCGACCTCGGCCGGGTCGAGGTCGAACCGCGGCCGCAGGCCCAGGACGGAAAACGGGTCGTTCCTGCTCTCGCTCGGGGGGGACATCGGTCGAACTGTACCAAGGGCGTGCGAGCGGCGACCCGGATCGTGCGGCACGCGAAGAATCTCGTGATTGGTCCCACGCGAAGGAGGCAGTCCCGTGCACACCCACATCGGCATCGCGGCGGTCAGCCCCACGGGCTCGGCGCTCTTCCTGCAGACGCTCAGCCGCCGCTTCGCGCAGGAAGCCTCGCTCCCGCCCGACGCGAGGTTCTCGGTGCACCACGAGCCGCTGAGCGAGTATCTCGAGGCCATCGCCCGCAACGATTGGCTGAAGGTGGCGATGCTCCTCAAGCGGAGCAACGAGCTGCTCGCCAGGTGCGGGGCCAAGTTCTGCATCACGCCCGACGCGGCCGTGCAACAGGTGCTGCAGGTGGCGTCGGCGGGCTGCCCGATCCCGTGGGTCTCGATGACCGACTGCGTCGCCGACGAGATCATCGCCGACGGACGCAAGTCGGTGGGCATCATCGGCACCGAGCTGGTGATGAACTCCTCGACGTTCCAGATCCCCCTGGGCATCCGGGGCGTGCAGGTGATGACGCCCGACGAAGGCGACCGTCGCGAGATGGATCGCATCATCTTCCAGGAACTCCTCAAGGGCGTGATCGCGCCGACATCCCAGGCCTTCGCGATGGAGGTCATCAAGCGGCTTCGCGACGAGAAGGGGTGCGACGCGGTGGTGCTGGCCAGCAGCGAGACGCCGCTGCTCTTCGAGTCGGCGGGCCCCTCGCCGCTGCCCCTCTACCACGCGAGCGAGATCCTCGCGCACCACGCCGTCAGGCACATGAAGTCGACCTGACGCGGCTCGCCACCTCACAGATCTCGAACCGACGCGACCGCCCCCCACACCCTCCCAGCGCCCGTCTTTGGGACAGGTAGATTTTGGCGCGCCGACCTCGGCCGCTCCGCCCGCCCGCGCCAAGTTGGGCGCATCGCGTCAAATCCTCGGAACCCGCGGCATTCGTGGGCGAACGCCCTCTCGAACCGGGTCGCGTCCGACCAGATGGCGGCGACGGTGGACCGCCGGCCCATCGCAATCGCCGCCGGAAGGCTGGACACGACCTCGTTCTGTTCGGTATGCTCAATCGGGTTCGCCTGCCGCGACGCGGGGCCGCGCCGGAATGATCCTCACGGTTCCCGGACGGCTGTCCGGGGCTCGTGGGGAATCCGGTCGGCGGTGGGCGTATCTTTCCTGACGGCGAAGGTCAGCCGACCTTCGCCCAGTTCGGTTCGGAGGACCACCCTTCCCCCGTCGCACGTACGTCGACAACGGGGAAAGCCCGGTGGTCATGCACCTGTTGCCTGGAGCACGACATGGATCGAGGGAACTTCCGTTCTCTGCTCAAGACCCTGAGCCCCGCCCGCCTCACCCGCACGCCTGATGCCATCGGCACGGAGCGTCCCTCTCCTTCATCCCTTCTGCGTTCGGTGGGTCGAGCCCTCGGACTGGGGACCTCGCGTTCCGGCCTGGGACTCGCCGACAGCCTCGAGCAGCGTTCGATGCTTGAAGGCTCGTTCGGCACCGCCATCGTGGTGGCGCTCAACGGCTCGGGGCAGGGCAACTCGGCCGGAGCGATCAATCCGGCGGTGCCCGCGACCAACAACGACTTCTATCGGTTCACGGCCCCCACCTCCGACTTCGTGACGGTGCTGGCCGACACGGCCAACGAGGCTCCCGCCTCGACGCTCGACACCCGCGTGACGGTGTACGCGGCGGACCAGACGACCATCGTGTCGCAGGGCGCGAACAACGGCACCCTCAGCCGCGGCCTCGCGACGGACGGCTGGGCGGGCTTCGTCGCGCAGGCGGGCCAGACGTACTACGTCGTGGTGTCGAGCGAGGGGACGGCGCAGGGCGCCTACACCCTTCGCGTCGATGCCCGGACGACCGGATTCGACGTCGGCGGCGAGACGCCGCAGGACACGGGCATCGGCCGCGAGGCCGGTTCGCCGGTGCCCGCCCCTCCGCTCCCGCCGATCACCCCGATCCTGGGCACGATCAGCCGTCGGCAGGAGGACATCGTCTACAAGTACGTGGCGCCCGCCTCGACGCTGTACAACAGCCTCGTGACGGTCAACGCGCAGTCGACGCAGACCGCGAACCTGCTCCGTCGCCTCGACACGCGTCTTGACGTCTACAACGCGCAGGGTCAGGCCGTCAGCACGGCCAAGGACAGCGATTCGGGCCGCATCAACGACGCCTTCACGACATTCAAGGCCAACCCCGGCGACGTCTTCTACGTTCGCGTTCGAAGCGACGAGATCGCCAACGCCAACGTCAACCTCGCGACGGGTCCGTTCTTCCTCGTCTTCGACGGCATCGCCACCGAACTGGCCCTCAACCCGGTCACTCGCATCTTCTCGGGCGCCGGCGCGTTCACCGGCTTTGGCGGTCCGACGACGCCGCCGGTCCCCGCCGTTCCCGACCCGGTCTTCCAGACCGACTCGTACCGCTTCCGGTCGCTGGGCGCGGGCACGACAATTATCACGGTCCAGCCCACGGGCCTGGCGCCGGTCTCGGATCCGGCGGTGCGCCTCTATGACGCATCGGGCACGCTGATCGCGTACAACGACAACTTCGTCGGTGCCAGCTCGCAGCTCGAGGTGCAGCTCGAGGCCAACAAGACGTACTTCATCGTCGTCGACGGCTTCGAGATCAACAGCCAGGTGCAGTACACGATCGACATCGAGTCGAATCACACCTTCGACCCCAACCCCGAGACGGCCAACGACGACCACGTCAACAACCCGATCTTCGGCGGCGGCGCGGTCACGGGCGCGGTTCGCCGCGAGTTCGAGAAGGCGACGATGCTGACCTGGAACCAGGCCCGCCTCACGCTCGACGCGAATCAGAATCCGCTCCGCGACCGCGGCTACGTGGCCGACGCCTTCGGCACCGGCCGCATCCACCGCTCGGGCGACACCGACCTCTTCCAGTTCATCCCGCAGGTCGACATGCTCAACGAGCATCCGGGCGACAACAACGACGCGGGCACCTCCCTCTTCGTCGGCGGCCGCTTCGCCCTCGCCGACCCCAACACCGCCTATCCCGTCACGTCGCGGAACCTCGTGTCGTGGGACGCGCGGGACTACTGGTACGTCGGGCCGCAGTACGACGACGCCGCCGCGGGCGTCACCTACGGCTTCAACAACAACGCCGCCACCGCCGCCACGGCGGGCCCCGAGATCTACGCCCTCTTCGACTGGGACCCCGATCCCACGTTCAACCCCGCCAACGGACTCTCCGACCGCATCCTGATGATCGGCGGCGACTTCGACCTCATCCTGCCCGGGCCCTTCGGCCCGCTCTTCTTCCGCAACCTCATCGGATGGGCCCAGGATCCGCAGACCGGCGAGTGGGGCTTTGTCGATCCCATCGGCAGTGCCAACGCGCCCGTCCGCGCCTTTGCCGCCTTTGATCCCGTCGCCTTCGATCCCGACGGCGGCGGGGCCGCACCCCAGTTGCCCGATCCCAGCGATCAGGTCCTCTGCGTGGGCGGCGACTTCACGAACATCGGCGGCACCTTCGACGGAACGGCCTACGCCCCCGGCACGGCCGCCAACCTCCTGGCCTCCTTCGACGCCGCCGCCGGCGCATGGACCAACCGCGGCGCCGGCCTGTTGGGCGCCAACGCCAGCGTCCGCGCCTTGACCACCTTCGATCCCGCCGACCCCGGCGACCTCCGCGCCGCCTCGGCGGGCCCGCCGCCCCTCACGCTCGTGGCCGATCCCTACGACCCGCCGATCAGTCTGATCATCGGTGGCTCGTTCACGGGCGGCATCACGACATGGGACGGCCGCGCGAACCTCACGCCCCTCGAGTATCGCTCCCCCACCCGCCCCGCTCAGCCCGCGACCGTCAACGGCGTCGTCAACGCGCTGACGGTCATGATGGACAACGACCCCGACGGCGACGCGGGCCCCGACGAGGCCCAGGAAGTGCTCGTCATCGCCGGCCGCTTCACCAACGCCGGCACGCAGACCAACGTCGGCAACATCGTCAAGTTCGGTCGCCCCAACACCAACCCCGCCACCTCCGACCCCCAGCTCGAACCCTACAACCCCTTCCTCAAGTGGGAGAAGATGGTCGCGGGCGGCGTGGGCACCGCGGGCGGCACCAACCTCGGCGAGATCCACGCGCTGCGCATGTGGGACCCGCCGGACATCAACAACGGCGCCATCGCGCCGATCCTCGTGATCGGCGGCAACTTCGACACCGCCGAGGGCGGCGCCGTCGGCAACATCTACGCCTACGGCAACCCCGACCCCACCTCCGACGCCCCGGGCTTCGCCTTCAACCCCTTCGGCCTGGGCGCGCTCAACACCGGCGGCCGTCAGGGCATCATCCGCACGCTCTCCACGATCGTCGGCGGCGATGTCGAGGAACCGAGCATCGCGTCCAACCTCCGCACCGGCAACCCGCAGGATCCGCTCTACCTCGGCGGCGACTTCACGCAGGTGCAGCTCAACCCCGCGGGCCAGCCCATCACGGCCCGCGGCGTGGCCCAGTTCTCGGCCTTCCGCGGCCTGGCGCAGGACTTCTTCAACTTCAGCGCCTTGGCCGGCGGCGTCTCCACCGACGTCGACGCGACCAACCCCGCGACCGTCCCCGGCTCTGTCTTCGCGCTCGCCACGTTCGATGACGGCGATCCGTTCACCTGGGATCACCACGACCGCCGCGCCACCCGCCTGAGCATCACGCTCCAGCCCGACAGCGGCGCGTTCCTCGACACGTGGGTCCGCGTCTACGACTCGAACCTCAACCTCGTCTACGACTTCTCGCGACCCGGCAGCAACACCATCAGTCCCCCGTTCCCCGACCCCGCGGGCATGGTGGATCAGTCGCTCGCCGCCCCGCAGGCGGATCGCACGCTCGAGGGCATCAAGCTCTGGGGCGGCCAGACCTACTACATTGAGGTCTCCGCCGGTCCCGGCGGCGCGAACGGCACGCCGGCCTTCGGCCTGGGCCGCTACACGCTCCAAGTGACCGCCGACGCGCTCGCCCTGGACGTGCCCATCGCCCCGGCCACCGCGGGCGACGGCGTGCCCGACGAGATGAACGCCACGTGGGTGCCCGAACCCGGCGAAGGCTCGTTCGCGACCGCCATCAAGATCCCCACCACGCTGGCCACCGGCGACGCCACGAGCATCGTCAACGCCAACACCCCGCCCCTGCACGGTAACTCGATGCGCATGCAGAAGGTCACCCCGTCGCTGGGCGCGGCGTACAACATGGGCTTCGACGACGGCATCATCTCGACGCTCACCGACACCGACCTCTACTACTTCCGCGCCGAGTTCACCGGCACCGCCGAGATCCGCCTGGCCACGCTGGGCATCCCCGACACCTATGGCGAGCAGATCGGCAACACCTTCCGAGGCGACGCCACCACCTACTCGAGCCCGCTCGACGGCGCGTTGCGGATCTTCGACAACGACTTCCAGCAACTCGCGTACAACAACGACTCGCCCGGCATCGTGGGCGAGTTCCTCGCCTTCGGCACCGGCGGCACCACCGCCACCTATCGCCGCACCGATCCTCGCGTGGTGATCAACGTCGAGTCCGGCAAGCAGTACTTCATCCAGGTCGAGAGCGGGCAGCGGTACAAGGACGGCTCGCCGGCCGCCGCCGCCGCCCGCGTCGCCAGCCTGCCCCGCGAGACCAACTTGACGACCGCGACCGGTTCCTACGTCGTCATCGTCAACGCGATGGCGCAGCAGGATCAGGACATCGAGAACGGCGTCTCGGTCACCGACGACCACGTCGACGGCGCGGCCGCGCAGGCGACCGTGATCCCGATCTCCAACGCCGGCACCGGTTCGATCACCGGCGTCATCAACAACACGCCCGTCAAGCCCGCCGACACCGACCTCATGCGATTCATCTCGCCCGGGTTCGGCAACATGACGGTCCGGCTGACCACCACCGACGCGGCCTTCAACTCGGTGCTCCGCCTCTTCACCATCAACCCGGGCACGGGCACCATCGACTTCGTCGCCGACGGTCTCCCGTCGTCGGGCGGTCTCGTCCAGACCGTCACCACCGCCGCTCAGGCGGGCCAGGAGTTCGTGGTGCTCGTCGCCGGCCTCAACGGCAGCGAAGGTTCCTACACCATCAACGTCTCGGGCATTCCCTTCGTCGATGATCACGCCAACTTCGGCAAGTGGGCCGACGCCACCGACATCAAGCTCTTCGACTTCCTGGGCTCAGGTTCGGTCACGGGCTCCATCGAAGTCACCGGCGATGTCGACGTCTTCCGCTTCCAGGCCATCACCTACCAGCGCATCAGCGCCAGCGTGACGGCCTTGGATGCCTCGCTCACCGCCGCCATCTCCATCTACGAGGTCAGCGAAGACCCCGTAGGCAACCCCGTCTTCCTCCGCATCGGCGACAACGCCAATCCCAACTCGACCCGTGCGGCGTCGGTCCTCTTCCCCGTCAGCACCGAGCGCACCATCGACGTGGCCCCCATCGGTGCCGGCCCCGAAGACCGCACCTACCCCTACTACTACGTCGTCGTCCGGGGCCAGTCTCCCAACGTCGGCAACGGCCGCTACCGCGTCGACCTCAGCTTCACCGCCACCGACGACCACCCCGACGGCTCCACCACGCTCCCCTTCGTCGCTCCCCCGGCGACCGTCTACGACAACGCCGAGTTCTCCTTCGCCACCAACGTCGCCGTCGACTCCGACACGGGCCGTGGGTCCTCGCTGGGCACCATCGAGACGCTGACCGACACCGACCTCTTCAAGTTCACGGCCCCCGCCAACGGCGAGGCCACCATCCTGATCAGCCGCCCGGCCGGCAGCATCTTCCGTCCGATGCTGACCATCGTGAACGCCAACGCCGCGATCATCCTCGATCAGGGTGGCCTCCCCGCCCAGGCCTTCGGCGAGGACAACGCCTTCTTCTTCCAGGCCACCGTCACGATCAACGTGACCCGCGGCCAGACCTACTACCTCATCGTGCAGGGCTTCGAGGATCCCGGCGTCCCCAACGTCGAGACCTCCACGCTCGGCAACTTCACCGTCAGCGTCAACTCGTCCCCCATCGACGACTACCCCAACATCGGCGAGTTCACCCTCTCCAACACGCAGGGCGTCGTCGCCGTCAGCCCCGTCTCGGGTCTGGGCCAACTCGGCGGCAGCGCCGCCGGCGACCCCTCCAATCCCCGCATCAGCCCCAGCAGCGACACCGACCTCTTCAACTTCACGGCTCGCAACGGCGGCAACTACTCGATCACCGTCAACCCCTTCAACTCGGGTGTCGGTCGCCTCGCCCCCAAGATCACCCTCTTCTCCGCCGCCGGCGTCCAGCTCCAGCAGGTGCTCGCCACCGCCGCGTTGCAGTCGGTGACCATCAACATCGCGGGCGTCGCCGCCAACACGAAGTTCTACGTCCTCGTCGGCGCCAATGTGCCGATCCCCACGGCCACCCCCACGGGTGAATACAACCTCCGCATCGTCGGGCCCCCGGCCGACGTCGGCACCGATCCGGGCGAGATCGACTTCACCAACCCGACCATCCTGCCCCTCAACCCCCGCAACGGCGAATCGTGCTACAACGACCGCATCGACGTGGCGGGCGATCGCGACCTCTTCAAGTTCCGCACGCTGGCCGCGGGCAAGGTCTACCTGCAGCTTCTGACGCCCAAGGGCTCGCTCCTGGGCGGGTCCATCAGCATCCAGAACGCCGCCAACGAGACCATCGCCTCCCGCGTCGCCTTCGACTCGGACGGCTACGCCGGCGTGGCCGCCTCGGTCAGCTTCAACGCCGCCGCGACGACCGACTACTGGGTCATCGTCGACGGCCTGGGCGACTCGGTGGGCACCTACCAGCTCTGCCTCAAGGCCGCGCCCTCCCGCTACCAACTCTACTTCCCCGAGGGCTTCGCCTCCGACCAGACCCGCGAGTTCATCTCGATCGTCAACCCCAACGGCGTCGCCGCCAACTACACCGTCTACCTCCGCTACGAACTCAGCGACGTGCAGACCCAGATCTCGAACTCCACTGTCGCGGCCGGCGCCCGCGGCGGCGTGACGATCGTCGACGGCACCAACTACCTCTCCGCCGGCGTTCGCAAGAACGAGCCCTACTCGGTCGTCATCGAGTCCGATCAGCCCCTGGGCGCCACGCTCGCCCACTACGACTTCGGATCCTCCATCGGCGACTCCTTCACCGAGCGTCTGAGCTCGCAGTGGAACTTCGCCCGCGTCGAACGCGACAACGGCAACGTCCTCGACTTCGTCGTCTTCTACAACCCAAGCAACTTCCCCATCGACGTCACCCTCACCGCCTATCAGAACGACCTCCCGGCGGCATCGCTCACCAAGACCTTCTCGGGCCTGCGTCGCGGCGGCTTCAGCCTCAACGACATCCCCAACTTCCCCGGCGGCATCTTCAGCGTCGTCCTGACCGCCAAGGCCACCAACCCCGCCAATCAGGCCGCCTTCGAGGGCGTTGCCGCCTCCCTCAGCCACTACGAAATCGGCGCCGACGCCGCGTGGGGCCTCTTGGGCGATCCCGACAACGGATCCACCGCCGGCGCCATCACCAACTTCTCCAAGGGCACCTTCAGCCGCTCCGAGGCCATCTTCTTCAACCCCAACGACGTGCCCGTCACCGTCAGCCTGACCGGCTCGTACCTCCGCAGCACCTTGCCTGCGTTCAGCCGCACCTTCGACGTCAAGGCCAAGGGTCAGGTCGTCCTCACCGACGCCGACTTCGGCCTCATCAACGAGCAGCCCGTCGGCCTCCGCTACACCTCCTCGCTGCCCATCACCGTCAGCGGCGCGAACTACCAGCAGGGTGACGCCGACTCGAGCACCGGCGCCACCACCGCCGGCACCCGCTTCCTCTTCGGCGACGCCTTCATGGACCCCATCCTCGCCGGGTCCAAGTTCTTCGAGTACCTCTACCTCTACAACCCCACCGCGTCGGGCTCCTCCGTCGCCATCAAGCTCAACTTCACCGACGGCACCAGCAGCACCTTCAACGTCGCCGTCGACGCCCGCGGCTTCGCCGAAGTCCGCCTGCATCAGCGGCCCGAACTGACCGGCCGCAGCGGCCCCACCTGGTTCGCCATCGACGCCTCCTCCATCACCCCCTTCGTCATGACCATGACCCACTACGACCTCCTGCTGGGCGGCGGCTGGGCCACCACCGGCGTGCCGCTGGGCTTTGTCAACCCGGTCTCCCGCATCCCCTGACCGCCGGCGGCGGGGCTCGATCAACCCCCGCCCGACTCGGTCTTGCCTGACAATCGCAAGGGCCCGGATCCGCCTCGGATCCGGGCCCTTTTCATTGGATCCGCCGTCGCCTCCCCTCCGCCCGTACCCTTGCGAGTCGCGACGCACCCACCTCACGGACCCGACCCATGCCCCGATTCGCTCGACTCGTCCTGCTCGCTTCGCTGTCGTGGTTCCCGCTCGCATCCTGTGGCGAGGCCCCGCCCGAACCGCCGCCGGCCGTGCCGCTCGACCCCCACTTGGCCCTCGTCTCGCAGCTCAAGGCCGCCTCGACCGCCCCGACCCCGCCGTCGTCACTCTCGCTGGCCCCCTGCAACGACTTCTGGATCATCGCCAAGCCCGACGTCCTGGCCGGCAAGTGGTCGACGCTCGGGGTCAAGGTGTCGGCCCTCGACAAGGAACGCCTCCTGAAGGAAGCTGCCGCCTCGCCCAACGTGGTCGTCGCCCGAATCACCGAAGGTCGCGTCGCCGAAGTCTCGACGCTGCCCCCGGGCTTCGCCACTTCGCCCGATGCCTTCACCGCCAAGGGTGGGGACACCCTCACGCTCAGCCGGGCTGACGCAGCCAAGCCCATCGTCATCGAGAAGCCCAAGTAGTGAACGGCCCCGCCAAGGCGGACCTTTGCATGGGCGCATGAAAAACCCCGCCGGCGACCTTGCATGACGCGGGCGGGGTGGTCTTCGAGTGGATCAAACGCCGGAGACGCTCAGGCGAGCGCCCAAGACGCTCAGGCCCGCGACTGGTACGAACGCTCGGCCGTCGAGATCCGCAGCGTCTCGCCCTGCTTGATGAACGCCGGGACGCGAATCATCAGCCCCGTCTCCATCGTGGCGTCCTTGGTCTGGTTCGTGACGGTCGCGCCCTTCACTTCGGGCGGGCAATCCTTCACGGTCAGTTCGACCGAGCTGGGCAGTTCCAGGCTGATCGCGTTGCCGTCGTAGAAGAGCACGGTGAGCTCGGCGTTGGGACGCAGGAACAAGAGCGCGTCGCCAAGGACCTCGGGAGAGATGACGACCTGGTCGTAGTTCTCCTTGTCCATGAACGTCGCGCCCGTGTTGTCGCTGTAGAGATACTCCATCGGGCGACGATCGAGGTCGACGACCTCGACATCATCCGACGAGCCCAGACGCTTCTCGATCGTCTTGCCCTGGATCACGTCGCGGATCTTGATCTGGATGAAGGCCCGCAGGTTGCCCGGCGTGCGGTGCTCGAAGTTGGTGATCACGTACAGCTTGCCGTCGATCTTGCAGCCAAGGCCGGGGCGGAGGTCGGTCGCTTTCATGCTCGGGGCTCGTCGTGGAAGGGATCCGTTCGTGCGGGGCCCGACGCCGCCGCCTCGCCCCGTGGGCTTTCGCGGGGGGCCGATGATAGGCGCGCAGCCCTTCCGACTCCCCGTCGGCGAACTCGCCCGCCGGCCTACTTGCGGTCCGACAACGCGTCCTCGACGGCACGATCCACCTGCCCTGCCGCCCCAGCGAACCCTGCCGCGATCTCCGGCTCGAGGCCCGCCTTCGCGGCCCGCGACGCCATCGTCGATGCCAAGGCCTCTCGCCCTTCCGCTTGCATCAACGCGGCCACCAAGAGCCACGGCGACGCCGACGCGGCACGATGGGCCGCCTGCACGGCGCCCTTGACCGTGTCCCGCAGTTGACGGGCGTCAAGGCCCGCCGCGGCGGCGTCCAAGGGCGTCGTCGTCAGCTTCGGATCCAGCCGATACGCCGCCCGCATCACCGCGGCCGCGTCCTCCCAGCGACGATCCATCGCCAACGCCAAGGCCAGCAGACGGAGGGTTGATCCCTGTTCGCCCTGCTCGCGAATCTCGCGTCGCAACGCCTCGACCGCCACCGCGGGCCGACGCTGGGCCATGGCCGCCATCGCCACGTCAACGAGCGTCGGAGGCGGGGCGGGCGGTTGCACCGCCGCGGGCGAGGGTGGCTGCATCGCGAGTGGCGCCTGACCGGCAAAGCCGCCCGCCGACGAGGTGGTCGACCCCCCGATCTGCAGCGAGGTGCCCGACGTCCACACCCAGCCGGGCCACGTCGGTCCGGGGATTCCGATCCATCCGGCAGGCATCGGCCGCACCACCGGCGTGCCGCACCAACGGTCGAGTCGCCACCGCGGCTCACACCCGCCGAGATCAAAGCGAATCGTCCACCCCGCCCCTCGCTCGCGTTCGCCGGCCCCCCACCCCCCACGCGCATGTCGGCAGACGCCCACGCATCCCCAAGGGCACGGATACGCCTGCGGCTCGGGCACGCAACCGATCACCACCGGCCGCGGCAAGACATCGCACGACACCCGCGGCCAAGGCGAGTTCGGCGGATTGGTTCCAAAGAGTCGCTCGCGGATCGGGCTCGACAGCAGGTCGATGCTCGGTCCAACCTGCCCGATGCCGGAAAAGGTCGTCGATGTGGTCCCGGATGGGGCCGGCCATGGCACCTGGCCCCCGCTCCACCCCGACTGCACAGGTCGCGGCATCGGCTCGGGAGTATCGCGAACCTGCCCGCCAGCCCCTGCGGCCAACGCCGCCACCGTCGTGGCGATCGCACACGCCTCCACGGACCCGCGCCGCGACTGCTCGACCGTTCGCATGAGGAAGACTCCCGCCGGTCGCCGCGACACGCGGCCGACCCGCTCCGAATGAAACCGACGACCCGTGCGTCGGTTCCCTTGCCCCCGCACGCCTCGTCGGGTCCGGGCGGCAGGCCAACCTGAAGGGTACCTCGGGGGCGCCGCCACGCGACGAGCGTCGCTACGCTCCGGTCGCATGACGCCTGCCCGCCCGTTTGCCGCCATGTTCTGCGTCGCCCTGCTCGTGGCCCCGCTTGCCTCCTGCGGCAGTCTCCGCACGGGTTCGGGATCCGGCCGCCTGACCTCCGTCGAGCACGGCTCGACCGCCGGCGCCCAGTTCACCACCCGCGTCTACGCTGGCACCGACCCCAACGTGGTCGACTTCTACCTCACCGACCTGCCCGAGACGGTCTGGACGGTCGGGGGCGACGTCTCGAACCTCAGCGGCACGATCCTGCACGTGCACCTCTTCCTCCAGCCCAAGGCGGGTCGCACCCCCATCGCCCGCACCGCGAACACGGCCACCGTCCGCTGGCTGGTCCTCTCGGAGGGCCGCGTGGGCGTGTACGGCGGCGGCGGGTTCCTCACGCTGGGCGATGACGTGGGCGAACCATCGGTTGACGCGCGACTCGCGGGCGCATCGCTGCGGCTGGTGCACCAGAGCCCGGGGTTCGCCGACGCGTTGGGTCCGTGCGTGCTCGACACCTCGTTCGACGCCGCGGCCAACGCGCCCGTCGCCGAATCGCTCTCGCGGGCGATGACATCGCTGATCGCCTCATCCCGTCCGCCCGCGGAACCCCGCTGAGCGTGTCGTCAGGGGCGGAGGTTCAGTCGATCAACCCGGTCGCGATCGCCGCGTCCCGATAGAGCCTCGTGAGCATCTCGGGCGGCAGGTGCAGCCCGCGGAGCGTCGGGGCGTCGAGGGGCCCGTGCCGCGAGGGGTCGACCATCGCGAGGTCGGGGTCGGCGATGGGCGATTCGCCCTCGTGCTCGCGTTCGAACATGGTGCGCAGCGCGAAGTAGCGGCTGGCATAGAGGTCGAACGCGCTCTCGGCACTGTCGGCCAGTTCGCCCATGGGGCTTGCCGCCCCGCCGTTGGTGGGCACGAGGTGCTCGTCGGTGGTGACGATGTCGGAACCAAAGAGCACGCGTCCCGACCATCGCGACAGGAAAGCCCGCGTTCGAGCGACAGGGTGCCTGCTCAGTTCCCGCACGATCCACTTGGTGGCCGAGGTGTCGATGTGCAGGTTGGGGTGACGCTCGAGGAGACCATCGAGAAAGTCGAGGTCCTCGGGCATGCCCGCCATGTGGGCGGCGAACCACTTGACGCCCCGGAAGCGTTCGAGCATCGCCTCGAGCCCGCGGTAGTGATCTCGCTTTCGGCCGTACTTCGAGGCGTCGGCGTAGCGGCTCGCGAACCACGTGTCGGGGTCGGCGACGTGCACCATGACGCTCATGCCCAGTCGCTCGGCCAACTCCACCTGTCGCACCCGCCACTGGCCGTCGAACTCGACGAGGTCGAGCCCGGTGGCGTCGGGGAAGAACTCGCGAAGGCGAGGCGCGTTCCAGAGCTTGATCATGCGGGCGCCGTGCTCGTCGCGGAAGGCGCGGATGTCGTCGAGGAACCCCTGTCGCATGGCATGGCCGCGATCGGCATGCCGAAAGTCGGGGAAGGCGATGAACCCGACGCGACGGCCCAGCGCGGCCCTGACGGCCGGAGCGTCGGCAAGCCGCACCATCGTCAGGACGCGATCGATGCCGAAGGCCTGGGCGGCCTCGAGCCACACGCGTGCGGCGTTCGGACCGTTGACATGGGTGTGAAAATCGATGATCGGACCGGGCGGCGGACCGAGCAGCGCGGCTTCCTCGCGGTAGTCGAGGGCGAAGCGATTGCTGGCGCGGCCGACGCCGCAGCCGGCGGTCGCGAATGATGTCCCGCGCGTCTCCATGGACACCACTGTACAACCCGGCGAGGAAACACGCGAGCCGACGCTCACGGGTCGCCCCCGCGTGGCGCTGGCGCATGACTGGCTGGCCGGGCTTCGCGGCGGGGAGCATGTGCTCGACGCCATCGCCGTCGCGCTCACCCGTGCCGGCGCCGAGGTGTCGACGCTGCTGGTGATGTTCGACGACGGCCGGCCGCTCACCCCCGCCATCGATGCCATCCCCCGCATCGTCTCGCCCATCGGGCGCCTTGGGGGCCTCTCGATCCGGGCACGCCGCCACATGCTGCCGCTCTACCCCTGGGCCGTCGGGCGACTGTCGAGGTCGCTGCACGCCCTCCACGAGCGACGGCCGGTCGATCTGGTCGTCTCGACCAGTTCCGCCGCCATCAAGGGCCTGGACGCCCCCGCGGGCGTGCCCCACCTCTGCTACGTGCACTCGCCGCCCCGATATCTCTGGTCGCAAGGGGAGGCCTACGGCCGCTCAAGCCTGCTCACGCGGCTGGGGCTCGCGGCGACGGGACCGTGGCTGCGACGTTGGGACGCCTCGTCGGCCTTGCGTCCCTCGCGACTGCTCGCCAACTCCGCGCACACGTCGGCGTTGATCCGCACGGCCTGGCGGCGCGACAGCCAGGTGCTGCATCCGCCGGTGCGGACCGACCTCTTCGGCGAGGCGCCGACCGTCGCGAGGGACGGCTCGTGGCTCGTGGTCTGCGCGCTCGAACCGTACAAGCGCGTCGACCTGGCGATCGAGGCCTCGCGACTCGCGGGCACGCGGCTCGTGATCGTCGGCGACGGTTCGCTCGCCGCGTCGCTGCGTCGCGCCGCGCCGGCGAACGTCGAGTTCCGGGGCCGCGTCGACGACGCGACGCTGCGCGGCCTCTACGCCAAGTCGTCGGCGCTCATTCACCCGCAGATCGAGGACTTCGGCATCGTCGCCGTCGAGGCGCAGGCGGCGGGCCTTCCGGTGGTCGCGATGGCCGCGGGCGGCGTGCTCGAGACGGTGATCGAAGGCGTGACCGGCGCGTTCTTCCGCGAGCAGGATCCCCGCGCGATCGTCGAGGCCGCCGGCCGCGTGCCGCGACATGCAGACCCCGCGTGCCGCGAGCTGGCGGGACGCTTCTCGACCGCCCGGTTCATGTCGTCGTTCATGGCGGTCGTCGCCGACATGCTCGGCCGCCCGACCCGCTGATCGATCCCCGGTCGTCCATCGCCAGTGGAGCGAGGTGGGGCCGGGTGAAGCCCGTCGCCCGCGGCATGCCGCGTCCCACGGGCCCGACCACCGTTCAAACACCATCTATCCCCCGCTTGTCCACACCCGAACAGGTGTGTCAAGCGAGATCGCGGAAAAAAGAATGCCTCTCTTCCCGTCTGGTGTGGAGAAGTGTCGAAGAGTGTGGTATATTCCCATGGCTGCCCAGCGGGACATGAAGCGTCGTCAGGATGGCGGCGAAGGGTGTCCGGGGACGGGAGGGTCGCATGACGCGACCGGCCCGGCCGAGCGAGGGCGGCAGGTGCAGGTGCAGGTGCAGGTGCAGGGTCGGGTGGAGTTGGAAGCAGGTCGGGTGAGCACGGGGCGGGTTGGAGCCTCGATGCGGCACGATTGAAGCGGTTTCCCAGGGAACGGGAAACGCCAAGGCCAAGGACGGCCAAGGGTAGGGCGAGCCCCGCACGGAACGCGGGACTCAAGGGGCGATTGGAAGCGTGATCGAGCGGCGGGTGTCCGGGCAGGAAGCTGCGGGCACCCCGGACACGGCGGACACGGCGGACGCGGCGGACACGGGCGGGTCGAGGCGGCGTCGGAAGGGCTTGAAGCATGATCTTCACGGGCCAGTCCGACCTCACCATCGACGCCAAGCAGCGTCTGGCGATTCCGGCCAAGTACCGGTCGCTGCTCAAGCCGGATCGGGACGGAACGGCGTGGTACTGCGTGCCGTGGGGCGAGGGCAAGTTGGCGCTCTACACGGAACGCCGATTCGAGGAGATCGTCGAAGGCAGGGAGTTGACGCTCACCCCCGACGAAACCGAGAGCACGATGGACTCGGCCTTCTTCGGGATGTGCGAACGGATCGAACCTGACGCGGCGGGACGGATCGTGATCCCCAAGCGTCACCAGGAGATGGCGAATCTCAAGGAAGATGTCGTGGTCGTGGGCTGCGGCAAGTACCTCGAGATCTGGGATCGCGAGCGTTGGAACGAACGCTTTGAACAGAACTTCCGCAAGCTCCCCACGATCGTGAACGAGCACAAGCAGCGTGGCGCCAAGAGCCAGGGAACGGGCAACGGCGTCGCGAACTGATGCAGGGAAAGCGGTCGCGGGGTGGCGCCAGGATGGCGACGGCCCGAGACCCGAATCGGGAAGGTGCAGGACGCACCGCACAAGTCGTGCTCGCGACGAGTCCAAGCGGACCGACGCGAGACTTCAAGCCTCCGCCGCGACGTTCGGGTCCGTCGGAGGGCCAGGCAAGTCCGGGATCGATCGAACGGTGTGTTCGTCCGCCCCGCACCGCCACACGGCGGCCGGGTCGGACATCCGGGGCAAGGAATGCCGCGGATCGGAACGACAAGCGGGTGGCTGCTCGTCGGAAGCGTCGCATGGTCGCGAGTTTCCGGGGGGCACGAGTCGCGGGCGCGTGAACAACCATGCCCGCCGCGACCTCACCGCTCAAGAACCAGCCCGTTCAGCGAGACTTCGGACCCAACCGTGCTCGACCGAATGCCCTCGGCCGAGCGCTTTGACAGGCGACCGGCCTGACACGCCCACCACCCGGCGGCGGGGGCTTCCACCACCATCTTCCTGCCTCGCTGCCACACTCCGCCCGGCCACACACCGGGCGGCGTACTTTTTCCCCTGCTTTGCCGCCTCCGCGGCCCTTAGCACACGTTCGGCGACACGACCGTCCGCGCCAGCCGCACGTGCCCCACCGCTTCGGCGATGGGCGTCTGGTGCTGGGCACCCGTGGCCAACACCTTCACCGAGCATGTCGACTCGTTCTCGATGATCACGGCGACATGCGCCCGCTGGTCCGCGGCTTCCTTCAAGAGCTTTCCGACGTTACGGGTCGTCTTGTACGTGTGCCTCGCGTGCAACCCCGCTCGACGCAGCAACGCCACCAACGGCCGCAGTTGTTGCTCCGCGCCGGGGGTGCCGTTGCTGATGACAAAGACGTCGGGCCGCATGCCGGCCCGCTCCATGAGTCCCGACTCGTCGGGCATGAGGCCCTTGTCCTTCATCACCAGGGCGAGGACCACGTCGCCCATGCCCATGCCCACGGCGGGGGTGGGCGGTCCGCCGAAGAGTTCGATGAGGTTGTCGTACCGGCCGCCGCCCGCGACGGCTCGCTCGGCCCCGCTGGCCTCGTGCACTTCGAAGACCATGCCGGTGTAGTACGCCAAGCCGCGAACGATCGAGAGGTCGAAGTCGACCCAGTCGATCACGCCCGCCGCGGCCAACTCAAGGGCGAGGGGCCGGACCGCTTCGGCGAAGAAGGTGAGATCCACGGGGTCGGCGTGCCCGCCGCCCCCGACCTCATCGCGAGTCACCTCTTGCCCCATGACGCTGACGCCGCCCGCGCCGGCCGGGAGTTCGACGCGGATGATGCCCTTCTGGAAGACATCGGCCATGTCGGGCGTGAACCCGAACTGGGCGAGCTTGTGGGCAAAGTCGCCGGGGGGCATCTTCCCCTTCTGGTCGAGGAGCGTCAGGATCTTGGCGTGCTCGGCCGCGGGCACGCCTCGCCTGTTGAACCACTCGGCCAGGGCCGCGCGATGATTGATCTTCACGCGAAGGTCCTTGGGCGTGAACCCGAGCGACGCGAGCATGGTGACGCACGTGGCGATCAGTTCCGCATCGGCCGCGGGGCTCGCGTCGCCGATGATGTCGAGATTCCACTGGAGGAACTCGCGAAGGCGTCCACGCTGGGGCCGCTCGGCTCGGAAGAAGGTCGGCGTGCAGAACCACTTGGTCGGCCGGGGCAGGCTGTTCGCCTTGGCCGCGAAGAGCCGGGCGAGGGTGGGCGTGAACTCGGGCCGCAGCGCGTAGGTCCGCTCGCCGCCCGCCCGCGTGAAGCTGAAGAGCTCCGAGACGATCCCCTCGCCGCTCTTGACCGTGTAAAGGTCAAGATGTTCGAAGGTCGGGCCATCGACCTCCTCGAAGCCGTGCCGGATGGAGGCCGCCCGCCACGATTCGGTCAGGAACCGGCGCTGGGCTGCATCCAGCGGGTAGAAGTCACGTGTGCCCGTAGGGGCCTGGAAGCTGTGCTGGGCCATGGTTCGAGCCAAGCGTACGGCTCTTGCCCCCCGTCGGAACCACCTGCGGCCACAAGCCCTGCAGCCGCTCCGCCCGCTACCATTGCCTTCCTCCGCGACTTCCCCCCCTGCTTCGTTGCAGCCAAGGGGCGACGACCGACCCGCCGCGGAGGTGCCGAGCCCTCCGTGCAACACTCCGCGGCCACCACCAGCATCACCCCCGGCGCGACGTCCGACCTCGAGCCGACGGCCCCTCGCGACATCGCCGCGGCGTCGGCCGCACGCCCTGGGCTGGTGCGGAGTCTGGTCGAGACGACCAAGCCGGGCATCACCAAGCTCGTGACGATCACGTCGTTCGTGGGCTTCGTGATGTCGAGCGCGTCGCACCCTTGGTCGGGACTGACGCTGGCCGCCGCCGCATCGGGCGTGGTGGTGGGCACCGCGTTGGCCGCGGCGGGTGCCAACGCGATCAACCAGTACATGGAGCGGGAGCGAGACGCCCGCATGCCCCGCACCGTCGGTCGCCCCCTGCCGCAGAAGCGAGTCACGCCGGGACAAGTGCTGCTGACGGGCGTGGTCTTGGGCATCGCGGGCTGTCTGGTCCTGTGGCTGCTCAACGGGTTGGTGCCCTCGCTGATTGCGCTGGCCTGCATCCTCTCGTACATCGCCTGGTACACGCCGATGAAGACGCGGACGGCGATGGCGACCTTCGTGGGCGCGATCCCCGGGGCGTTGCCGCCGCTGATCGGCTGGTCGGCCGGTTCGACGAGCATGGGCTGGGATTCGCTCCTCGAGTGGGGCGGCATCTCCCTCTTCGCGCTGATGTTCGTCTGGCAGATCCCCCACTTCCTCGCCATCGCGTGGATGTATAAGGACGACTACGCCAAGGGCGGCTATCTCGTGCTGCCGGTGGTCGACCAATCCGGCACGTGGACGGCGGCGACCATCGCCCTGTGGACCATCACGCTCGTGCCCGCCACCCTCATGCCGGCGATCGTGATGCCCGATCGGCTGGGGAAGGCCTACCTCGCGGTGGCCGCGTTCAGCGGCATCGCCTTCCTGCTGCTGGCCGCCAAGCTGGTGATCGGGCGCACCCGGGCCGATGCCCGCGTGGTCTTCTTCGCATCGATCATCCACCTGCCTCTGATCCTGCTCGTGATGGTCGCCGAGACCGTCGTGGGCCTCATGGTCGGCTGAGGGCGACGGCGACCTCGCGAGCGGTCACGCACAGGGTCATGCCTCCCACCCGCAGGTGTCGCACGCTCGACGCCTCGCGTCCGATGGCCTGAACGGCGCGATGGACGTCGACCGCGCGAACCTTTCGAGCGACCTCGTCGGGGGTTGTCCGACGCCATCGTTCGTGCAGGGCGACGATCACCTCCGCCAGGACCGCCCGCCGCAGGGCCCGGAGGCGCTGCAGATCGAAGACCATGGCCCCATCGGGATGCATCGACGCCTGGGCGACGATCTCCGACGCCTGATCCTCGACGACCCGGGCGGCCGACTCGGCCATGCTCGCCAACGCAGCGGCCCGAAGCGACGCGCCGGGGCTGATCGACCGCAGCACGGGCACGACCTGGGCGCGGAGTCGGGCCCGGGTGCGCCGAGGATCCTCGTTGGTCGCATCGACCACCCACGTCCAGCCCGCGATCGTGCAGATGCGGACGCAATCTTCGCGCGTGACGCCGAGCATCGGCCGCACGAGCGTCGCGCCGTGACACGCCCGCCGCTCCCTGACCGCCGCCATCGACTTGACCGACCCGCCGCGAAGCAGCCGCATCAGCATCGTCTCGAGTTGGTCGTCGGCATGGTGACCGGTGGCGATGAAGGGGCATTCGTGACCCTTCGCCAAGGTCGCCAGGGCGCGGTACCGATGGACGCGGGCGTTGTGCTCGAGGTTGCCCCGACGCTCCGCCACGGCGATGTCGCATCGCACGAAGGCGAGGCCGAGGCGGTCGGCGAGTTCCGAGGCCGCGGCGGCATCGGCGAGGGCCTGGGCCCTCGGACGCATGTCATGCACCACATGTCCGAGAACCACGTCGCGAGAGGCGACGGCCAGGGCGATGGCCAGCGCCGAGGAATCGACGCCTGCGGAGCAGGCCGCCAGCGTGCGTCGTTGCTGATCGCGAACGGGGCGGCCTCCAGTCAGGGCTCGCCATGAGCGAATGATCGTCCGCACGGCCGGATCGTCGCGCAAGGCGGCACGGATGGACGAGGAACCGTTCACGCTCGGCCGCATCGTACGGAGCGAATGTGGCGACGGTGCAACGCGCCGACGGGCGGCGACGCGTCGGCACCACGCGCCCTCACCGACGACGCGGCGTGCCTGCCGCCGCCGCATCGGGCCGTCATGGCACGCCTCTTGCCTCATGCCGCGTGCGGGCGACCCATCGCCCTCGACGCCTCGCAATGAAAGAGACGACCATGAAACGCCCCCGGTGTTCACGCCTGTTCGGCATGTTCGGCATGATCGGACTTCTCGCCGCCACCGGCCTCTCCGGAGGCTGCTCGAGCACGGTCGTGCTCCGAGACGCGGCCCCGGCTCCGACCCTTCCCATCCGTCCGGCGGCCAACGCGGCTGCGATCGTGGGCGTCGGCGCCGCCGCAGGCGCCATGGTCGAGCGTGACCTGCTCGATCGTCGCGACACGTCCCTTGCGCTTCGCCCGACCGAGCGACTGGGCATGTCCGACCAGTGGCAGGCACGCCCCGTGCCGGACGTGACGCGAATCCGACGACTGCAGTTCGCCCGAAGCAGCGAGGCCTTCACGTACTTCGAGGCCGAGCGACTCGGCGGCCTTCAATCGGCCCGTTGAGGCCATCGGGCCCGGCGGGCCTTGGATCACGACTCCACCAGGTCCACCATCCATGTCTCGACGCTCGCCGCAGGCGGCGTGCATGGCGGCCCACCGCCGCACGGCTGGCCCTGCGGCGTGGTCGCGTGCGCAACGATCAGGCCCTCGAAACGCATCCTTCGCGCTTCGAGGGCCCGGTTGACGGAACAACGGACTGGCACATTCGCACCCGGTGACCGAGGCCCGCGGGCACCTCCAAGATCAGTCGAACATGCCGCCGACGGGGGGCAGTTCGACCATCTTCAGCCGCAGGTTGGTGTCGATGCGGAAGTTGGATTCGGTGCGGTGACGTTCGGCGTGGAAGACCTTCAGGCGGTAGGTGCCTCCGTCGGTCAGCCAGGTCAGGCGATCCAGCTCGATGCACCGGGTCTCGGCGCAGTGCAGGCCGCCCATGTCGACGACCAGCTTGCCGTCGATGAAGACCCACACGTCGTCGTCGCCGATGAAGGTGAAGATCTGGCCCTTGCCCCGCTCGAACATGAACTCGGTGTCGATCTCGGTGGTGAAGTGGTAGTTGGTGTTGGCGTAGCCACAGCCCAGGTCGGAGTTGCCGAAGAGATCGCCGTTGATCGGAAAGAAGCCGCGTCGGGCGGAATAGGTCGGATCGATGGCGCTCGAGAACGTGTACATGTTGGTGTTGGCGGTGCGATTCAGCATCAACTGCACGGGCTTGCTCAGGTTGACGCCGGACACGTCGCGGTACCACTGGGCGAACTGCGTCGGCCCGGCCAGTGCGCCGCTGACGGTCGCCTGCATGGAGCCGGCCCGGTCGCCGGCACGGGCCTCGATGTAGGGTCGAGGATCCATGATCCCGCGGCCGGAGGCGTCCCGCCAGGGGGTGACGATGCGGTAGCCGCTGGTCAGGAAGACCGGCTTGCCGTCGGCGTCCAGGGTGTCCTCGACGGTCTTGCCGCAGATGCCGTTGCCGCCGGGGGCGTTTCGTTCGAAGTCGGGATGACCTCCCGACTGGTAGTTGCCCTTGAAGTCGCGGATGACCGCGGTCAGTTGCAGCGACGAAGGCAGGGAGGCATAGGGATCCGCAGCCCGCCGGGCCTGCACGTGGGCGGGGTTTCCGGCCATGCCGGCGACGGAGATCAGCCCGGCGATGATGAAGGCGGACTTGACGAACTGGTTCATGAGCGGCTCCTGATGGGGGGCCCCCGAGACATGGAACCCTCACCAAGAGTTTCCATTGCTCGCAGGCACCGTGCAAGCGATCATGGCGACGACGTCGAGACAACAGCCCGAACCGTGACGCCCGCAACGACCGAACCCGCACGGCCGTCACAGACGGCGCCCGCGACACGCCGCTCGCACTCGGGGTCGGGCGCTCGCATCAACGCCCGACCCCGTGCCGCCGGG
Source organism: Phycisphaerae bacterium (assembly GCA_037139735.1). Lineage (GTDB taxonomy): Bacteria > Planctomycetota > Phycisphaerae > Phycisphaerales > UBA1924 > UBA2402. The sequence continues at coordinate 36,455 of JBAXFU010000007.1, read as the reverse complement.
CGCTCGCCGTTCGCGGCTCAGTCGAACAGGCCGCTGACGGGGGGCAGTTCGATCGTGCGCAGCCGCAGGTTGGTGTCGATGCGAAAGTTCGATCCGTAGCGGTGCCGCTCGGCGTGGAAGACCTTCAGGCGATAGGTTCCGCCGTCGTTCAGCCACGTCAGGCGATCCAACTCGATGCTGCCCGACGCCGGGCCGTGCAACCCGCCGACATCGACCACCAGCTTGCCGCCGATGAAGACCCAGACGTCGTCGTCGCCGGTGAACGTGAAGACCAGTCCCTTGTTCCGCTCGAACACGAACTCGGTGTCGATTTCGGTGATGAAGTGGTAGTTGGTGTTGGGGAAGCCCCAGCCCTGGTCGGAGTTGCCGAACAGGTCGCCGTTGATCGGAAAGAAGCCCTGGCGGGCGACGCAGGCGGGATCGACGCTGCTCGAGAAGGAGTACATGTTCGTGCCTGCGGTCCGCATCAGGGTCAACTGAACGGGCTTTCTCAGGTTGACGCCGGAGACGTCGCGGTACCACTGGGCGAACTGCGAAGCCCCCTCCAGCGAACCGCACTGCGTCGATTGGATCGTGCCGACTCGATCACCGGTTCGGGCCGCGATGTAGGGACGGGGATCGATGATGGGCCGGTTCGCGGCATCCCGCCAGACCTAGTTGACGAACGAGCCGCTTGTCAGGAAGACGGGCTTGCCGTCGGCATCCAGTTCGTCGCGGACCATCTTGCCGCACACGCCGTAGCCGGCCGGGGGATCTCGCTCGAAGTCGGGGTGCCCGCCGGGCTGATACCTGCCCTTGAAGTCGCGGATGATGGCCGTCAACTGGAGCGTCGTCGGCAGCGACGCGTACGGATCCGCGGCACGCTGCGCATCGACGGGTGCCGGGCTCCAGACGACGCCCGCGAAGGCAACCAGTCCTGCGATGGAGACGATCGATGTGCGCATTAGGGTCATTCGATGCTCCTTGGTGAGCGATGCCGTCGGGAGGCGCATCCGCTTACCCTTAAGATCCAATTCGCCACCAACACATGCAAGATGAAGTGGACATTTTCAGCCTCAAACTGCTCCCGCCGTGCCGCTCGAGCGCCGCCAGCTCGCAGGATGCCCTTTCGAGCAGGCGCGTCGCCCCTCACGACCGATAAGCCAGACCCGACGTTTCGTGAGCGGGCAGGGAGGACGGCATCGGCGCAACCCCTCGCGGGTCGTGGACTGGCCGCTCGCGTCAGGGCCCGACCCTCGCCGTCGAGACGACAGGCGTTCGCGGTTCAGGTGAATCACCAGTCAAACCGATCGGCGGCGGCGCGACGCCCGCGGGGCCGTTGGGGTCCGCGGGCGTCGCGTCGGGCGAAAGGAACCTGCCGTGAACGCTCTCGCTCGCGGGTGGCTCCCGGAGGTGAAGGCGCCGTTGGCTCCCGATTCGTGTCGCGGCGCATCGCCGTCGTCGATCATATCGACGCCCGAGGCTCACTGGCGATCCGCATCAGTCGAACGTGCCGCTGACGGGGGGCAGTTCGACCATCTTCAGCCGCAGGTTGGTGTCGATGCGGAAGTTGGATTCGGTGCGGTGGCGTTCGGCGTGGAAGACCTTCAACGAGTAGGTTTGTCCGTCGACCAGCCAGTTCAGGCGGTCCAGTTCGATCGACTGCGGGATCGCGACGTGCAAGCCGCCCAGGTCCACGACCAGTCTGCCGTCGATGAAGACCCACACGTCGTCGTCGCCGGTGAAGGTGAAGATCTGCCCCTTGTTGCGTTCGAACATGAACTCGGTGGAGATCTCGGTGGTGAAGTGATAGTTGGTGTTGGGGCGACCGCATCCCTGGTCGGAGTTGCCGTACAACTCGCCGTTGATCGGGAAGAACCCGCCTCGAGCGACGCAGGCGGGGTCGGTGTTGCTCGAGAACGTGTAGGTGTTGGTGCCGGACTGACGGTTGAGCGTCAGCGGCACCGCCTTGCTCATGTTGACGCCCGGCGCGTCGCGATACCACTGTGCGAAGTGGGTGGCGCTCTCGCTGAAGCTGTTCAACGCCGTCGCGCGGGAGCCCGACTGATCTCCGGGCGTGGTCGCGATGTAGGGACGCGGGTCCATGATCACGCGGTTGCTCGCGTCTCGCCACGAGGATTGGACGCGGTAGCCGCCGCTTCGGAAGACGGGCTTGCCGTCGGCATCCAGCGAATCCTGAACGGTTTGGACGCACACGCCGTGGGTGTTCCACGGGCGTTCGAAGTCGGGGTGTCCTCCGGACTGGTACCTCGCCCTGAAGTCGCGGACCACGGCGGTCAACTGGAGCGTCGAGGGCAGCGAGGCGAACGGATCCGAGGTGCGCTGGGCCTCCACGGCTTGCGGGCTGCCGATCATGCCGGCGGCCGCGGCCAGGGCTGCGATGACGATGGCGGACTTCGATGCTGCGTTCACGAGGTGGTCTCCGAGTCGGCGTGCGACGCGGGCCCGGCGCCCGCTTGATCGAAGATCCATTTTCTTCGAGAGCGCCGCCACCGGGTCGTCGCCAAAACCCTCGGAATCACCTTCTGGGTCCCGGGAGTAACCCGGGGACGAGAGGCATCGCCTGCCCCATCCCGCCCGATGCGATGCCTCCCTGACATCGCACCGAGCGGGCCGAACGAGGCGACGTCAGTCGTACATGCCGCTGACCGGGGGCAGTTCGACCGTCTTCAGCCTCAGGTTGGTGTCGATGCGGAAGTTGGATTCGGTCCGGTGGCGTTCGGCGTGGAAGACCTTCAGGCGATAGGTGTTTCCGTCGACCAACCACGTCAGGCGATCCAGGTCGATGCTGCCCGATTCCTCGCAGTGCATGCCGCCCAGGTCGACCACCAGCTTTCCGTCGATGAAGACCCAGACGTCGTCGTCGCCGGTGAAGGTGAAGATCTGGCCCTTGCCCCTTTCGAACATGAAGTCGGTGTCGATCTCGGTGGTGAAGTGATAGTTGGTGTTGGGCTTGCCGAAGCCCTGGTCCGAGTTGCCGAACAGGTCGCCGTTGATCGGGAAGAAGCCGCCGCGGGCGACACAGGTGGGGTCGATCGAACTGGAGAAGGAGTAGGTGTTGGTGCCGGCCGTGCGGTTCAGGGTCAGCGAGACGGTCTTGCTCAGGTTGACGCCGGGCACGTCGCGGTACCACTGCGCGAACTGGGCGGAACTCTCGATGGCCTTGCGCAGGCTGACGGAGACGCTACCCGCCTGATCGCCCGCCTTGGCCGCGATGTAGTCGCGAGGATCCATGATGTTGCGATTGGAGGCGTCTCGCCACCGTGAGCCCACCTGGTAGCCGCTCGAGCGGAAGACTGGCTTGCCGTCGGCGTCCAGTTGGTCCATGACGGTCTTGGCGCACAGGCCGGCCGTGCCCAGCGAGCGCTCGAAGTCGGGGTGACCGCCGGGTTGGTAGTTGCCCTTGAAGTCGCGAATCACCGCCGTCAACTGCAGCGTCGAAGGCAACGAGGCGTAGGGGTCGGGCGCGTTCCGCGCCTGGACCCGCGCAGGGCTGCCGGCCATGCCCGCGGCGGCCGCCAGGGCCGAGATGATGATGGCGGACTTCGAGATCGAGTTCATGATGGACTCCTCCGAGCGACCGACGTTTGCGAGCGACGGCCCGCCAGTAAAACGATCCAATTCGCCACCCGGCCATGCAAGTGAAATCCCCGGATTGGCGAGATTCCGTTCGAATCGGGCTCGGGGCGGACGGCATGGCCGACGCGACGAAAAATGACCAACGCCCGGGTCGGCCGAAAGGCCGAACCCGGGCGTGGATTGTTCGCGTCCGGCGGGTGGCATCGCCCCCTCCCAAGGGCCGGCGATCACGCCCTCGAGGGGCGGACGCCCGGACCATGCCACCGGACACGATCCCTCTCGTCGGGGTCGGGCGTTCGCATCGGCGCCCGACCCCATCCCACCAGGCAAGTCGTGAACTCGCTGCTCAGTCGAACGTGCCGCTGACCGGAGGCAGTTCGACCGTCTTCAGACGCAGGTTGGTGTCGATGCGGAAGTTGGATTGGGTGCGGTGACGCTCGGCGTGGAAGACCTTCAGGCGATACGTGTCGCCGTCGGTCAGCCAAGTCAGGCGGTCCAACTCGATCGCCTGACTCACCGCGCTGTGGACGCCGCCGATGTCCACCACCAACTTCCCGTCGATGAAGACCCAGACGTCGTCGTCGCCGGTGAAGGTGAAGACCTGCCCCTTGTTCCTCTCGAACATGAACTCGGTGTCGATCTCGGTGGTGAAGTGGAAGTTGGTGTTGGGGGTGCTGCCGCCGGAGTTGCCCAGCAGGTCGTTGTTGACGGGGAAGAAGTTGTTGTTGTTGTAGCTGTACGTGTTCGTGTTGGCGATGCGGGTCAGCGTCAGCGGGATCGTCTTGCTCATGTTGACGCCCGGGATGTCGCGGTACCACTGGTCGAACTGCCCCTTGCTGTTGAGAGCGCCGCCCGCGGTCGACTGCATCGACCCGTTCACGTCGCCTGCCTGAGCGGCGATGTAACTCCTGGGGTCGATCCTGTTGCGGCCGGCCCCGTCCCGCCAATAGGCGTTGACCTTGTTGCCGGTGCCGCGAAAGACCGGCTTGCCTTCGGCGTCCAGTTCATCGGCCAACATGCAGGCGTAGACGCCGAAGCCGGCCGTGGGCTGACGCTCGAAGTCCTGGTGGCCTCCGGTCTGATCCCGCCCCTTGAAGTCGCGGATCACCGCCGTCAGTTGGAGCGTCGAGGGCAGCGAGGCGAAGGGATCGGTGGCACGGTGGGCCTGGACCGGAGCGGGGCTGCCGACCATTCCCGCGGCGGCGACCAGCGTTCCTGCGACAAACGTCATGGTGGCGAACGGACGCATGTGCTGCTCCTTGCGTGGGAGTCGACTCGCGGACTCTCCATCACGGAAAGTGTCGATTCCGCCTTGCCGAGTTGCCAGCGAATCGGCGGCATCCGAATCGCAACGCCTCCGGCGGCGCCGCGCATGCGGCGCGTGAGGGCCCCCGACGCCGACCATCGGGCGCGGCGGCGAGAAAAACCCGATTCTTCCGGACCTTTGATGTTGGCGCAAGGGCCCCGCCGATATACCATGCTGCCTGCCGCAGGGACGCGGCACACCACTCAGGGAATCGAGAGGCCCAGCCCACATGGATACATTCGTCATCGAGGGCGGCCGGCGCTTGTCCGGTCGCGTGCGCATCAACGGATCCAAGAACGCCGCCCTGCCCCTGCTGGCGGCGGCGTTGTTGACCGACCAGCCCGTCAAGCTCCGCGAGGTCCCCAACCTCGCCGACATCAAGAACCTCATCCGCTTGCTGGGCGAACTGGGCTGCCGCCGCACCGACGACCCCCTCGACGGCACCTTCGGCGACGGCACCGTGACCATGCAGTCGGTCGACGAGAGTCTCAGCCACGCCCGCTACGAGATCGTCCGGACCATGCGGGCGAGCATCTGCACCCTGGGACCCATGCTGGCCCGCCGCGGCTTTGCCCAGATCAGCCTGCCCGGCGGCTGCGCCATCGGCGAGCGGCCCGTCGACCTCCACCTCCGCGGGTTGGCCGCCCTGGGTGCCCAGATCACCGTCAATGGCGGCGACATCATCGCCAAGGTCCCCTCGGGCGGCCTGATCGGCAACACCATCTTCCTGGGCGGCTCCTTCGGCTCGACCGTGCTGGGCACCGCCAACGTCATGTCCGCCGCGACCCTCGCCAAGGGCGTCACGACCATCGAGTCGGCCGCCTGCGAGCCCGAGATCGTCGACCTGGCCAACATGCTCAACAAGATGGGCGCCAAGATCACCGGGCAGGGCTCTCCCCGCATCGTGATCGAGGGCGTCAGCGAGCTAGGCGGCTGCGACCACCGCGTCATCCCCGACCGCATCGAGGCCGGCACCTACATGATGGCCGCGGCCGTCACCAACGGCGACATCATCCTCGAGAACTGCCCCGTCGATGCCCTCCTGTCGGCCATGCACTGCCTCGACACGGTCGGCGTTCACGTCGAGGCCTGCAACCCCGTGGCGGCCGCCACCCCGCAGAAGTCGGCCCACCGCGGGTGCGAGGACCCCATGCGGTGCTGCGTGCGGGTCACCAGCGACCGCATCCTGCACCCCGTCGAGGTCACCACCCAGCCCCACCCGGGCTTCCCGACCGACTTGCAGGCCCAGTTGATGACCGTCCTGTCGCTGGCCGACGGCAACTCGGTCATCACCGAGAAGATCTTCCCCGACCGCTTCCTGCACGTCGCCGAACTCAGCCGCATGGGCGCCAAGCTCATCCGTCACGGCCCCACCGTCGTCATCAGCGGCGTCCGCCGCCTTGTCGGGGCCCCGGTGATGGCTTCCGACCTGCGGGCCTCCGCCGGCCTGGTCTTGGCGGGCCTTGCCGCCGAGGGACGCACCATCATCAACCGCGTCTACCACCTCGACCGCGGCTACGACCGCATGGAAGAACGCCTCCGCGCCTTGGGAGCCGTGATCCAGCGCGTGGACGAGAAGGAAGTCGCCGAGGTGGCCGTCTCGGGCTGACCCCACCACCTTTCCGATGCCCTTTCGCGAATGGCGGCTTCGGCCGCCATTCGTCTTTTTGGGCCGTGAGTCCATTGATCCCCAACCCTGCGGTCGCCACGCCTCGATGAAACCAGCCATGGCGGGTGCTAACCTTGCGTCCCGCGGAACGCTGTCGCCATGCTCAGCCTGCCCTTCACGCTCATTCGCCTCGTCGCCCTCCTGGGCAACGCCGTGCTCCATGCGGTGGCGGGGTTCGGCCGGTTCTGCTCCTTCACCCGCGACGTGGTGGCGGGTCTGGGCCACCCCAAGGTGTGGCTGCGGCGCGAGCGACTTGGCCGGCAACTCTACGAGGTGGGCACCCTCTCGATCCCCGTGCTGGCCATCACCGGCGCGTTCATCGGCATGACGCTCGCCTTCGAGGGATACCGCCAATTCCAAGCCATCGGTCAGGAAGGGCGTTTGGGCGGCGTCATCAACCTCTCGATCGTCAAGCAGCTCGGTCCCGTGCTCGCAGCCGTCATGCTCGCCGGACGCGTCGGCTGCGCCCTGACCGCCGAGTTGGGTTCGATGCGGGTGACCGAGCAGCTCGATGCCATGCGGGCGATGGCCACGGACCCCGTGAAGGTGCTGGTCGTGCCCCGCGTGCTCGCGTGCGTGCTGATGATCCCCATCTTGACGATCGTCAGCAACGGCTGCGGCGTGATCGGCGGCTGGCTTGTCGTGACGCGGCTCTACAAGGCCGATCCGGCGATGTACGTGCGGTACTCCGAGCAGTTCGTCTACGGCATCGACATCGCCAACGGGCTCATCAAGTCGGTCTTCTTCGGGCTGGCGATCGGGCTGATCTCGTGCTACAAGGGCTTCAACTGCCGCCCGGGCGCCGAGGGCGTGGGATCGGCCACCACCGAGAGCTTCGTCACCAGCTTCATGGCGATCATCATCCAAGGCGTCGTGCTCGCCAAGTTGCTCAACGACATCACCTACTGGATGCTCGGCGGCGTGGCGTCGGTCTTCAAGTGAGCGTGTCGGCCGGTGCGGCGGCCCATGGAGCCAATAGCGGTTGCCACAAGCAAGCCGTCCCTTGTACGGCACCAGGAGAATCTCACCGGGACCGAGGAACACCCGCACCAAGGGCCTGCAGGGCCCACGGATGCAGCCACGAGTGACCGAACCCGCGCAGCGGGTGAGGAAACTCGTGGACACGGCGCACCTACGCACACGGCCCCGATGAGGGGCCGACGACCACGCCTCCATCCTCGTGCGCCCCTCACGGGGGCGGATCCGCCTTTCGCACGTCACGGCGGGTTCAACTCACCCGCGTTGCGGGTTCGTTTCACCCGCCGCTACGGTCGTTGCTCCCTCCGGGAGCTTCGCGAATCATCACCCGCTCACGCCTTCGTCGTGCGTCGCGGCGCAGCCGCGAAGCCGATGAAGAAGATGCACGCCGCGCCGCAGAAGCCGGCGATGGGCAGGGTCCAGCCCAGCTGGTGCATGGCATCGGTGTCGTACTTGCCCATGAGCCGCTCGCGGGCCTGCTGGGGCATGAGTTGGAGGGCGGCCTGGAACTCCCAGGTGTTGTCCTTCAGTTCACCGTCCTTGGGCTTCTGGCCGCGACGGTGCGTCGGATAGCCGTATCGCTCCGACTTGAAGCCGCCCTCGGGAAGGAACTCGTGGAACTCGAAGGTCCAGTCCTTGATCCACACCTGTCCCCAGCTCCCGGGATCGCTTCCGGGCCGCGGGATGCGGGTGACGATCGCGAGCCGGTCCGGGAGGGCCGAGGTGCCCAGATCCCGCTTGAACTCTTCGATGGTGCGCCCGGACATGACGCCGAATCGCATCAGCCGCATCCAGTCCTCGTGCTGGATGAGTCCGGGGAGGTGCTGGTTGCCGGGAATGGCCGCTCGAAGCCGAAGCGTCTGGTCGCCGTAGTGAACCACCAGCATGGTGTTCACGGGGTCGGACCGATCGGTCGAGATGCGGACGGGGCGTCCGGCGAAGGTGAACTCGGTGTCGCTTCGGGTGTCGAAGGCGTAGACGAGCCGCTTGGCCTCGCGATTGAACTCGGTGACGCGGTTGGCCATCACCCACCCCATGCCCAGCATGGTGATGCCGCTGATCACGGCACCGAGCGTCGGAATGAGGCGTCGTCGATCCATGGTGACCTGTCGTTCGGCCGTTCAGGGAGTGCCTTCGGCACCGTGACCCTGACCGGATTCATGGCCGGCGGCGCCATGACCCGCGACACCGGTCAGTCCGGTGCGGGCGCGGGAGGCGTTGCCGGTGCTGGAGGTGGCGCCGTGCGCCTCGTGATGACCGCCATGCGCCGCGGCGGCGAGCTTCTCGAACATCGCATCGACGGAATAGGACGCGCGGGCCTGGGCCATGTCGATCCCTTGAACCTCGCGGGCGACGGTGGCCACGAGCTCGGCCGCGGCGGCATCCCCGTTGGCACGCAGGGTCTGGGCGGCTTCCTCCAACTCGCGAACCACGACGGCCTGCGATCCGGTCTCCGGGGGATGCACCTTGACCACGTGGAGGTCCATCATGTGCTGGGCCTTGGCCGAAAGAACCGCGGCGGCCGCGGCGGCGCCGGCCTCCTTCGGGGCGTGATGGGCGGCCGCCTGGGCGGCAGCATCGATCTTGGCGGCGCAGATGAGCCACTCCCGCACGTTATTGTCGGCCAGACGCTCCTTGAAGCGGGTCTTGGCGGCCTGGGTGAGCGGCATGTTGTTGGCGCCCGCGACGCCGGCGCCCGTGCCGCCCGCGATGACGGGTCCGGACTTGAAGTCGTAGATCATGCCGCGGCTGAAGAGGTCGAGCCCGGTGAACATGAGGAACAGCCCGAGCGCGAAGAAGCAGAAGAGCATCGCGAGGGTGTTGATCGGGTTGTCGTACTTGAGCTGCATGAAGTACGCCATGACCAGCACGCTCTTGACCACGGCGATGGCCATGGCGCCAATGACGTTGACCCACCAGGGGAGGACGATGCCCATGGAGTGCTCGACATACACCTCCACCTGCGCGAAAGCGACGGTGAGGACGGTGAAGAAGAGCAGGAAGATCAGGATGGTCCTGAGGATGCCCGGACCGACGACGGCATGGGAATGGGAATCGCCGTGATCGTGAGCGTCGGCGTGTGAGGCGGAGTGGGACATGGGTGTTCGTCTCGCCGTGGGAAGGAGCGTGGGGTCTGGGATCGGACTCGATCGGATCGGGAAGAAGGGATCGGGGACGAAGGGATCAGTGGATGAGGTAGAGGAGGGGGAAGAGGAAGATCCAGATGAGGTCGACCAAGTGCCAGTAGAGGCCGGTGATCTCGACCATGGTGTAGTGGCCGGGCCCGTAGTGGCGCTTGGTGGTGCGCCAGAGGACGCGGGCGATGAGGATCATGCCGATGATGACGTGGGCGGCGTGGATGGCGGTGCCGCAGTAATAGACGCTCCACCACAGGGGCAGGTGGGCGGACTCGGCGAAGGGGTAGTCGAACATCGAGCCGGGCCGCTTGCCGACGGACCACTTGGGGATGTACTCGTAGGCGAGCTTGATGTAGAGGAAGAGGAAGCCGCAGAGCAGCGTGGCGATGAGGTTGAGCTGCGCCCTGAACTGCTGGTCCTTCTGGATGCAGTAGATGCTCATCGCCATGGTGTAGCTGGAGATGAGCAGGACCACGGTGTTGCCGCCGCCGAATCGCCAGTCGAGAAGGGCCGAGCCTTCCTTCCATGCGTCGGGGTAGAGGGTGCGGAAGATGAAGTAGGCGCAGAAGATGCCGCCGAAGAGGAGCACTTCGGTGGTGAGGAAGAGCCAGAACCCGAGCTTGCAGGCGTCGAACTCCTCCGCGGCATTGCGGAAGTGGATCGCCGGCTTGTACCTCGCCCACAGGGGCTTGCTGGATGATGACGTCGAGAGGGTGCTCATGAATGCTGCCTTGGGGTTTCGGGATCAGGCGAGAGCAAGATCGGCTCGGGAGGATCAGTCGTGCTTGTCGGGCGAATGGGCGACCATGGGTCGACCGCCGGCCTCGGGGGCCGGGAGCGGATAGTCCTTGGGATCCCAGTGAGGCGGCACGACGCGATCGAAGTCATAGGGGCCGTGGGTGCAGACCGGATCGCCGTGGAAGTTGTGCTCGATCGGAGGGCTGTCGGCGACCCATTCCATGGTCATGCCGCCCCAGGGGTTGGCGGGGGCCTTCTTGCCGACGGCGAGCGATGCGAGGAAGTTGAAGAGGTGAATGAGGAAGCCCACGAGCAGGATCCACGATCCGTAGGTGGAGAGCTGGTGGAGGTACTGGAACTCGGGGACGTAGCTGGCGTACCGCCGCGGCATGCCCTGGGTGCCCAGGAGGAACTGAGTGAGGAAGGTGAGGTTGAAGCCGATGAAGACGGTGATGGCGCCGACCATGCCGGCCTTCTCGTTGTACATCTTGCCGAACATCTTGGGCCACCAGTGGTGGATGCCGGCCATGAGGGCGACGATGGTGCCGCCCATCATGACGTAGTGGAAGTGGGCGACGACGAAGTAGCTGTCGTGGAGGTGAAGGTCGGTGGCGAGGGTGCCCAGGGGCAGGCCGGTCAGGCCGCCGATGGAGAAGAGGAAGAGGAAGATGAGGGTGTAGAGCATCGGCGTGTTCATCGCGATGCTGCCCTTGTAGAGGGTGCCGATCCAGTTGAAGACCTTGACGGCCGTGGGGATGGCGACGAGGAAGGTGAGGGCGGAGAAGACGGTGCTGGCGAGTTCGCTCATGCTCGTGAACATGTGGTGACCCCACACGATGAACGAGACGGCGGCGATGCCCAGCGAGGCGAAGGCGATGGCGCGGTAGCCGAAGATGCGCTTGTGGGCCTGCACGGCGAGGACGTCGGAGATGACGCCCATGCCGGGAAGGATCATCACGTAGACGACGGGGTGGCTGTAGAACCAGAAGAAGTGCTGGTAGAGGACGGGGTCGCCGCCGCGGGCGGGATCGAAGATGCCGATGCCGAAGACTCGCTCGAAGGTGAGGAGCAGGAGCGTGATGCCGATGACGGGCGTGGCGAGGACCTGGATGATGGCCGACGAGTAGATGGCCCAGACGAAGAGGGGCATGTCGAACCAGCCCATGCCGGGCGCCCGCAGCTTGTGCACCGTGACGACGAAGTTGAGGCCGGTGAGGATCGAGCTGAAGCCCAGGATGAAGGCGCCCAGCACCATGAGCACGACCTTGGGGTGACCCGCGTCGGTGGTCGCGCTGTAGGGGGTGTAGAAGGTCCAGCCGGTGTCGACGCCGCCGAGGATGATGGAACTGACGGCGAAGATGGAACCAAAGACGTAGATGTACCAGCTCAGGAGGTTGAGGCGGGGGAAGGCCACGTCCTTGGCGCCCAGCATGAGGGGCAGGAGGAAGTTGCCCAAGGAGGCGGGGATGCTCGGCACGATGACCATGAAGACCATGATCGCGCCGTGGAGGGTGAAGACACGGTTGTAGATGTTGTTGCCGGGCGACACCGAGGTCGGGTTGTCAGACCCGAAGAGGGCGGCGAGGAACTGGCCCTTCACCACGCCGGTGTTGGGATCGATGGTGACGGGCACGAGCAGTTCGTAGCGAACGGCCAGCGCGGCGACGCCGCCGAGGAAGAACATGAAGAGGATCGCGAAGAGGTACATGACGCCGATCTTCTTGTGGTCGACGGTGGTCGCCCAGTCGAAGATGGTGGCGATGATGCCCCCCTTGCGCTCGAGGTAGCTGCCGTGGTGGCCATCGCCGTGGCCGTGGTCGTGATGGGTGTCAGCGGTGTGTGCCATGTTCAGTCAACGCCTCCTGAATGGTCGTCGAACGATCGGGAGACGGCGATGATCGCCGGGCCTCCCGGGGGTATCACTTCTTCTCGCCGGCGGGTTGTGCGCCCTTGGAACCGACGTCGGACAGAGTCTTCATGTACGCGATCACGCCCTCGATCTGGCTCTCCTTGAGGGAGATGAGGGGCATGTTGGGCCCGAAGCCCTTCACGATCTGCTTGGCGGGGTAGAGGATGGATTCGCGGATGTAGTTCTCGTCGGCGAGCACGGAGGTGCCGTCGGAGAGTGCGGCCGGATGTCCGAAGAGAGTCTTCCATGTCGGCCCGGTGTTGGGCGACCCGTCGACCGAGTGGCACGAGGCGCACTTGGTCTTCCAGACGAACTCGCCGATGTCCCGCGGGGGCTTGCCCACCGGGTTCTCGATGTAGTCCATCCACTTCTTCCACGCGTCCATCGGGACCAGGCGGATGGTGGCGGCCATCTCGGAGTGCTCGTTGCCGCAGTACTCGGCGCAGAAGACGATGTGGTCCTCGTAGGGGACGCCGGCCAGGTCGGCGATGAACTCCATGCCCATGGCCTTGGCCTCGGTGGCGTCCTTGGGGTGGAACTTGGGGTTCTTCGAGAGGCCGGCCTGGAACCACAGGGTGGTGTAGCGGTTGGGGAGCACGTCCTGCTTGATGCGGAAGTCGGTCACCCAGAAGGCGTGCATGACGTCGCGGGAGTTCATCCGGAGACGGACGGGCACGTCGGCGGGGAAGTAGAAGACGGGCGAGGCCGACTTGGCGCCGATGGGCTTGACGGCCGTGCTCTCCGCCCCGTTGGGGTAGGTCATCGACCAGAACCACTGCTGGCCGACGAGGTTGAACTCCATGGCGTCGCCGGGGGCGACCATCTTGTTGATGTAGCCTCGGAAGCCCTGGAAGAAGATGTAGACGAGCATCAGCGTGGGGATGACCGTCCACGCCACCTCGAGCGGCGTGTGGTGCGACACGCTCTTGGGAGCGATCTTGCCCTTGCGGCGACGGTACTTGACGACGAAGAACGTCATCAGCGCCATCAGGAAGACGAACCAGACGAGGCAGAACCACCAGAGCCAGATGTACAGGTCGTCGGAGTGACCCGCCGCCTCGGTGGCGCCGCGGCCCTTGAAGAAGAGGTCCTGGAAGTAGTCGTTCATGGCGAGCGTGTGGAGCATGGTCGACTCGATGGAACGTGCGGACGAAAGGAACGTGTCGGGAGTCATGGGGTCGCTCCCCGCGAAGGCGGATCGAGGATGGTCGGGCCGGGGTCGCCGGCCGGGGCGTCGTCGGTCGGGCGGACGAGCCGCCTGCGGATGCGTTCGCCGACGAAGAGCGTCCCCACCAGCGTGGCGACGCAGAGGGCGGAGATGACGCCCGAGAGTTGCATCACCCGCATGGCCACCAACGAGTACTTCCCCTGCGAAGGGTCGTACATGTAGCACCACGAGAGGAAACGGTCGCCCAGCGACTTGACGAGCTTGCCGTTGGTCGCGTCGATCAGCGACAGCTTCATGTCGCGGGAGGGGTAGTCGTACCCGTACATGTAGCGGCTGATGCGCCCCTCGGGCGTGATGACGAAGATCGCCGCGGGGTGGCTGAACTGCCCGTTCGCGAGCCGCCGGTACTTGAAGCCAAGGGCGTCGGCGAGTTGACGCGCCGAATCGGTGTCGGCGACATGGAACTGCCAACCGGCCTCGACCGCGGGGGTGATCGGCTTGGCGTAGTTCGAGAGGTGGCCTCGCTTGGCGGCGGCGGCCTCGGCCGCGGTCTCGCTCGAGTCGAAGGAGAAGTACAGGGCCTGGAAGTCCTCCCCCACCACGTAGTCCATCCCGCTGAAGGACTGGGTCAGCCGCTGCATCACGATGTCGCAGACCACCGGACACTTGTAGTAGACCATCGCGATCACGGCGGGCTTGTTCGACTTGAAGTAGTCGCCCAGCTGCACGCGTCGACCGTCGGAGGTGGTGAACTGCAACTCCATCGGCAGGGGGAATCCCACCCGCTCCTCGACGTCAAGCCCCTCCACTTCGCGAGGCCGCTTGGCCTCGGGGTCGGTCGCCTTCGGGGGCGTCAGGGGCTTGGGCGAGACCTCCTGCGCGAATGACGACGCCGCCAGGAAGAGCCCCGTCGCCGTCAGCACCGCAGAGATGGAACCTCGCCGCTTCATGCCTCGTCCTTCAACCGATCAGGAGCCCGCCTTGCCCGTTCGCTGGTCCACGACCTTGCGCATCGCCTGATCGAGCGGAATGTGCACCGTGCCCGCCTTGGCGTCGGACCACGAGTAGGCCGCGGGCTGGCCATTGACGCCAAGCACCGCCTCGGCGGCCGCCTTGGCCGCGTTGGCCTCCTTGCTCGAGACCGTCGTCTCGACGCGTTCGGCCCGCATCCGCGAAGCCACGCTGCGGAAGTAGATGGACACCACGATCACGAGGAAGACGACGAACGCCAGGATGCCGACGAACCAGCGCATCAGCAGGCCGGTGTCGAGGACATTGGTGTGCGCCTCCTGTGCGACCTCGTGGCCGAGCGACGATTCGTGGGTGTGGGCTGACATCGGTGGTTGCGTTCTCGTTTCGCCTCGCGATCTTCCGCTCGGCTGGTTGTGACTTCGTGCCCGCTGCCTCAGAGGATCCCGGGGTTTTCCCGGGGTTCTCTCCGATCCGCCAATCAATCAGGCGTCGAATCAGACGGAAATCAGACGGAAATCAGACGTAGTTGCGATGCTCCAGCGCCTCGTGCATGAAGGGGTCGCCCACGCCCACCAGCGGCGTTGCGCCCACCCGCTTGACCAGGTGACCAGCCAGGATCAGCACGGGTCCCATGGCCCCCAGGACGTCGGTGGCGACCGCCACCGGACCGGCCGGCGCCTCGGAGGGCAGGGCGTAGACCATCGGCCGGACGATCCAGTAGATGTCCAGCACGTGGATGACGAGTGCCCAGAGGGCCACGAGCATCAGCAGCCCGGGCGTGCGCTTGACCTTGCGGAAGATCAGGATGAGGAAGGGGGCCGCGAAGTGCCCCACCATCAGCGTCACCCCGAGCGTGCCGTAGTGCTCGGAGCGGAACTTCATGAAGTTCGTCTCCTCGGGAATGTTGCTGTACCAGATCAGGAAGTACTGGCTGAAGGAGATGTAGGCCCAGAAGACCGTGAAGCTGAACATCAGCTTGCCCAGGTCATGGAAGTGCTCGCTCGTGACAGCGCCTTCGAGCTTGCCGCGGAGGCGGATGACCGCGAGGATGACCGCGACCAGGGCCGCCGAGGAGAAGGCCGCGCCCGCGAAGTAGTAGACGCCCCACATCGTGCTGAAGAACTTGTAATCGAGGGACATCAGCCAGTCGAAGGCGGCGAAGGCGGTCGTCAGGGCGAAGACGAGCATGCCCCACGCCGAGGTGAACCTCGCCTCCGCGAACGGCGTCGCGTCGCTCGACTGATCCTGCCGGCGGCCCAGGGCGATGATCCGCCGCGACAGGTAGAACCACACCAGCCCGTACAACGCGGCGCGGATGGCGAAGAAGGTCGGGAAGGGCGCGTGGCCCGTGCCGATCTCGCCGCCGAGGAAGAAGAAGCCCGCCTTGTGCTCGAGCACCGGATTGCCCGTCGCGGCGTCGCTGAACCACTTGAAGAGCATGCCGCCCGTCATGTACTCGATGATGAGCGTGGGCAGCACGAGCACGTACGCCACCGGCAGGAAGCTGACGACGTTCTCGAACTGGCGGCGGATCGTCGCGACCCAGCCGGCCTGCAGCAGGTGGAAGACCAGCGAGAAGAACGTGGCGCCAAGGCACATCGCCAGGACCGCCATGGCCCCCACGTGGTACGAGGCCAAGGCGTGCTTGGCGGTCACGCCTCCGACGGAGGCGTAACCGATGTAGCCGCACGCGGCGGCGGCGGCCCCCCCCACCGCCATGAGGAGCATGCCGGGAGCCGCACCGGCTCCCTGACCGAACGATATGTTCTCGGCGCGAAGTGGATGATGGGACGAGGTCGCTGCGTGACTCACTTGGCACCTCCCGTGGCGGGCTTGGCGGCCTGCTCGGCCTGCTGGATCGCGGCGGCCTTGGCCTTCTCGAGCGCGGGCCGCTCGGCGGCCGGCACGTCCTCGATCGTTCCGTCTTGGCTGGCCTGCAAGGACCGGATGTACGCGACCACCGCCCATCCGTCCTTCGCGGAGAGGCCATGGGCGTAGCCGGGCATCTTCTGGTTGCCGCTGGCGTCGTAGAGGCCGAACATGCCCACGCGGAAGAGGTGGCCGTCGGTGTACAGGTCGCCGCCGCCGGGCGTGCTGGGATCGGGCCTCTTGAACTTGGCGTCGTGGAAGTTGGCCACCGGGGAGGCCCACTTGAGCCCCACCTGTCCCTTGCCGTCGCCCAGATACCCGTGGCAGACCGAGCAGTAGATGTTGAACTTCTCCTGACCGCGCTTGATGAACTCCATCGTCACGGGGAAGGGAATCGCCTTGACGGCCTTGCCGTCGGCGTCGAGCCCCTGGTAGATCGCGGCGTCGGCGCGAAGCAGGTCGTCACGCTTGGCGGCGTAGGTCTGGGCCCACTCGCCCTGCTGGTCCACGGGGTTGAAGGCCTGGGGCCCGAAGGCCACCGTGCCAGGGACCTGGCCTCGCATCGTCCGGCCGTCGGCGAAGAACTCGCTTTGCGACTGCGGCTTCCACTTGAGCTGATCGTCGAGGTCGGGGAAGAACTCCCGCGGCGGGGCGTCCTCGCGGTCGCCGCGACAGCCCGCGAGCGTGCCCGCCGAAGCCCCGGCGAGGGCCAAGGCGAGGAGGATGGTGGAGAGGTCGTGCTTCATTCGTGATCCCTGTCGGGCGTTTGGTGCGTGTGCCGAGTGTGGGCCGCGGTGCGGCATGCCGCCGGGCGGCCGTTGGTTCATTCCTCGACGAGTTCGATGCTGGTGGCGCCGGCCTTCTCGAGGAGCTGGCGGGTGCGATCGGGGTGGAAGTTGGCGTCGCCCGCCTCGATGCAGACGAAGAAGCGATCATCGCTGCTGCCGAGGAATCGCTCCTTCTTGAGGAGCGGATGGTGCCAGCGGGGCAGGCCGTTGAGGGCGAGCATGCCGATGATGGCGGTGAAGGCGGAGAAGAGGATGCCGCACTCGAAGGTGATGGGAATGAAGGCCTGCCACGAGAAGAAGGGCTTGCCCTGCGTGACCATCTGGTAGTCCTTGGCGGCCATCCACCACTGCATGAGGAACCCCAGGCCCGCGCCGGTGAAGCCGCCACCTGCGACCATGAGGGGCAGGATGGTTCGCTTGACGCCCATGGCTTCCTCCATGCCGTGCACGGGGAAGGGGGAGAAGGTGTCCCACTTGCGGTATCCCGCGTCGCGGACCTTCTCGGCGGCGTGATAGAGATCGGCGGGCGTGGCGAACTCGGCCATGATGCCGTGGAGCGCCTCGCCGGTTTCGGTGACGTAGACGGGAGCGGACATCAGTGCGTGCCTCCGTGAGAGGTGCTGGTCGACGAGTGCCCGTGGCCGTGCCCGTGGCCGTGCCCGTGCCCGTGGCCGTGGCCGTGGCCGTGGCCATGGCCGTGGCCATGATCGTGCCCATGACCATGGCCGTGATGGGGACTGGCCTCGGGGAGGACGGCCTTGATCTCGGCGATGGGGAAGGCGGGGAGGAATCGGAGGAAGAGGAGGAAGAGGGTCATGAAGACGCCGCAGGAGCCGACGAAGATGCCGATGTCGACGGCGGTGGGCGAGAACATGCCCCATTCGCCGGGCAGGAAGGCCCGGTGGAGGGAGGAGACGATGATCACGAAGCGTTCGAACCACATGCCGATGGTGACGAAGAACGAGACGATGAAGACGACGACGACGTTGGTCCTCATGGCCTTGCTCCAGAAGAGCTGGGGCGAGATGACGTTGCAGGAGATCATGGCCCAGTAGGCCCACCAGTAGGGTCCGAAGGCGCGGTTCTGGAAGGTGTAGATCTCGTACTCGTTGGCGCCGTACCAGGCGATGAAGAACTCCATCGAGTAGGCGAAGCCGACCATCATGCCGGTGGCCAGGAGGATCTTGGCCATGTTCTCGATGTGGCGAAGGGTGATGATGTCCTTCATGTTGGGGTAGAGCTCGCGTGCCGGGATGAGCAGCAGGAGCACCATCGCGAAGCCGCCGAAGATGGCGCCGGCGACGAAGTAGGGCGGGAAGATCGTCGTGTGCCAGCCGGGGATGACCGAGGTGGCGAAGTCGAAGGAGACGATCGAGTGCACGCTGAGCACGAGGGGCGTGCTGATGCCGGCGAGGATGAGGTACGCGGCCTCGTAACGGTGCCAGTGGCGACCGCTGAAGCGCCAGCCCAGGCTCAGGAAGCCGTAGACGAACGCGCGGATGGCGTCGACGCGAATGGGGAGGAAGGGCAGGAGGATGGGGCCGGTGGGGTTGGCCCGCAGGCGGCGGTCGGCGCGATCGCGAAGGGTCGCGAAGTCGGGGACCATGCCCATGAACCAGAAGAGGGCCGAGACGGTGCCGTAGGTGCTGACGGCGAAGACGTCCCAGAGCAGGGGGCTGCGGAAGTTGGGCCAGATGGCGTTGGCGTTGGGGATGGGAAAGAGCATCCATGCCATCCACTGGCGGCCGATGTGGATGCCGGGGAAGGTCGCCGCACAGATGACGGCGAAGATGGTCATCGCCTCGGCGGCGCGGTTGACGGCCGTTCGCCACTTCTGCTTGAGGAGGCAGAGGATGGCGGAGATCAGCGTGCCGGCATGGCCGATGCCGATCCAGAAGACGAAGTTGGTGATGTCCCACGCCCAGTCGACCTGGTTGTTGAGACCCCAGGCGCCGATGCCGGTGATGACCAGGTAGCCGATGAAGACGCTGCCCAGGCCGGCGATGGTGGAGGCGAGCCCGAAGAAGGGCAGCCACCAACGCGGAGGCGGGTTCTCGGCGTAGCCGCAGATGATGTCGGTGAGTTCCTTGAACGACCGCCCGTTGAGCACGAGGTCGGCTCGCTTGCCGGGGATGTCGACGAGGGTGCCGTCGCCGGTGCCTGGCGCGGGGGGCGTGGCGCCGGAAGCGGGCTTGGCGCGGCCCGCGAGCCGCTCGGCGGTGAGTTGGTCTGGATGGATCGTCGTCATGGTGAACTCGGGATCCTGAAGCGTCGTGCCGGGCGCCGCCGCCCGCGTGGGAAAGGGCGTCAGAGGACTCGGAGACTCATCGCGTAGCCGGCGTCGTCGGCCCGCTTGGAGCGATCGAAGAAGGAATGGGACTGGGGCTGGCCGGGCGTGCCCTTGGATTCGGACCCGTGGTCGTGCCCGTCGCCGTGGCCGTGGTCGCCGTGATCATGGTCGCCGTGCCCATGGTCGCCGTGATCATCGCCGTGGTGGAAGGGATGCTCCCACGAGTGCTTGCGATGCTCATCGCAGAGCGCGGGGTTGGGGTTCATCACCCGCACCATGTGGCTCGTGCGGGGCCGCGTGTTGAGGTAGCCGAGCAGCGCGTAGGACCGGGCGTGCGCCTTGGTGGCGTGGACGCGGCTCTTGGCGTCGAGCATGTCGCCGAAGACAATGGCCTCGCTGGGGCAGGCCTGCTGGCAGGCGACCTGGAAGAAGCCGTCGGGAACGCCCGGCAGGTTTTGCAGCTTGCTCTCGATGCGGGACTCGTTGATGCGCTGGATGCAGTAGGAGCACTTCTCCATCACGCCTCGCATGCGGACGGTGACGTTGGGGTTCTTCTGCATCTGCTCGATCTGCGAGATCTTGTCTCGCAGACGGGGCGGGACGAGGTTGATGTTGAACTTGTTGTGGACGTTGCTGCCGTTGACGCCGCCCCGCTCGGGGACGACCTTCTCGAGCATTTCCTTGCCGACGTAGTCGCCGTTGAAGGCGAGCTTGCCGTACTCGAAGAAGTTGTAGCGACGAACCTTGTAGGGGCAGTTGTTGGCGCAGTACCGGGTGCCGATGCACCGGTTGTACGTCATGTAGTTGATGCCCTCGGTGCCGTGCACCGTGGCGTTGACGGGGCAGACCACCTCGCAGGGGGCGTTCTCGCAGTGGACGCACGCCACGGGCTGGTGGAACATCGCCTCGGGGCGATCGAAGTCGCCGGTGAAGTAGCGATCGACGCGGATCCACGTCATCTCGCGACCCTTGGCGACCTCCTTCTTGCCCACGACCGGGATGTTGTTCTCGCTCTGGCACGCCAGCGTGCACGCGCCGCAGCCCGTGCAGAGCGTCTGGTCGATCGTCATCGCCCACTGCTGCCCGGTCGCGAAGACCGAGTTGGCGGCGGCGTTCGAGTCCGACGCGTTGTACGGGTTCTCGTAGATGCTCAGCGCCGGAGGCGTGTGCGAGAACTCGCCGAGCCGCTCGGCGAAGTTGAGTTCCGACTGCGTGCCGTAGAACCTGTCGACGACCTTCTGCGTCTCCTTGCCGTGCAGGTTCCACGCCGGCAGGTCCACCGCGCGGACGATCGCCGTGCGACCCTCCATCGACCAGTGGTTCTGCGTGCTCGAGATCTCGCAGGTGCCCCGGCCCTTGGCCAGCGTGGCGCCAGTCGCCATGCGGACGCCCGACGCCACGGCCTTGGCCGGACGCAGCGACGCCACGTTGACGCCCACGCCGTCGCCCACGCGGCCGCACGCCGTGCGGCCGTGGCCGAAGGACACCTGCAGCACATGGTCGGCCATGCCCGGCAGGATCCACGCCGGCATCGACGCCGTGCGGCCGTCGACCGTGATGTCGACCATCTGCGCTTCGGGATACTTGGGCTTGGTGTACATGCCCGAGGGATTCGACTTCGAGTAGCCCACCGGCACGACGCCCAGCGCCTCGGCCGTCGCCGGGCTCATGAGCACCGGGTTGTCCCACACCGTCCGCGTCGCGACCTCGGGCAGTTCGTGCAGCCACGCGATGTTGCCGAAGCGGCCGTCATGCACGTGCCCGAGCACGAACGACACGTCGAGCCGCTCGAGCGTCGGGATGGGGCCGCACGAAAGTCCCGACACGGCGCGGGCCAGGCCCGCCCAGTCCACCTTCGCCGCCTCGGCCGGACGGGCCGTGCCCGCCACCAGCCCGTCGTGCAGCGAACGACGCCACGCGGCTTCGAAGTCGCCCGGGAGCTTCGCGGCCTTCCAGCCGGACCGCACGAGCTCGTAGCCGTCGACCTTCGCGTTCATGTCGCCCCCGGCCAGCAACGCCAGGAACTCGATCTCGCTCAGCACCGCCCTCGCGCCCTGGGGGTCGTAGAGGGGCGCGATCATCGGCTGCACGGGGCTGATCGTCCCGTCCGTCGCGCGGGTGTCGCCCCACGCCTCGAGGAAGTGAGCCCCGTTGAGCGCCCACGTCGACGCCGCCGCCGTCTCGCTCTGTCCCACCGACAGCGTGACCGTCGCGGGGATCTTGGCGAAGTCCGCGGCAAAGCCCTCGCCCGCGTCGTACACCGGGTTGGCGTTCACGCAGACCAGCGTCTTGACGGCGCCGGCCTTGACCTTGGCCGCCAGGGCCGCGAACTGCTCGTTGGCGTTCGCCGCCTCGTCGTCGGTCATCGGACGCATCACCTGGGCCTTGCCCAGGCTGCCCAGCGCCGCGTTGATCGCAAAGCCCAACGCGTGCACCGCCGCGGGCTGTCCGTGACCCACGAGCACCAGGCCTTTATCCTTGTTGGCCGCGTCCAGCAGGTCCGCGGCGACCGCGTCGAGGAAGGCCGCGCCGCGGCCGGTCGTGAAGTCCTCGCCCGGAGGCACCGAGATGCCCGCGAGCGCGTCGGCGAGCGCCTTGGCCTCGGCGGGCGCCGCCTTGGCCATGAGTCGCTTGGCGAGCTCGACGGCCACGCCGCCGATCCGCGAGGGAGCCACCGGCAGACGGTGGTCGGCCTGGCCGCCGGTGATGCTGAACCCACCCTCGACGACGTACAGGCGGCTCATCGTCTCGGCTTCGGCGCCCTGACCGCTCTTGATCACCTGGCGCGAGCGGGAGAAGCCGCGGGCGTTGACCAGTTCCTCGGCCTCGTGGTACAGGAAGTCGCGATCGAGCGACACGATGACGTTGACGGTGCTCTTGTCGAGACGCAGCGTCTCGCGGAGCGGCTTGCCGAAGGCCAGCCTGGCGCCCTCGACCGACGCCGACTGCTCGGTGGACGCGTACCACGACCACGTCGCCTTGGGGTACGCACGCATCACCGAGACCTTGGCGGCCTCGAGCGACGGGCTGGAAGCCTTGCCGACGACGAACGCCAAGCCATCGCCGCCGCCCGCGTGCTGCTTGAAGTGGTCGGCCGCAAAGGCGCGGAAGTCGTCCCACGTCGCCTCGACGCGCCCCTCGCCCGCCTTGGCGACCGTGGGGAACTTGAGCCGATCGGGGTCGTAGAGCGACATGATGCTCGCGATGGCCCACGTCGAGGCCTTGCCGTTGGTCGTCGGGTGCAGCGGGTTGCCCTCGATCTTCGTCGGGCGACCCTCGTGCGTCTCGACCAGCAGGCCCTCCGCGCCGCCATCGGGCCGCGCGAAGCTCGTCGCGTAGTAGAGCGACTTGCCGACGATGATGTCCTCGGGCACCTCGCGCGAATAGGGGAGGATCTTGTGGTCCGGGCGACGACAGCCGGGAATGGCCGCCACGCCCGCCAACGCCAACGAACCGCCCATGATCTTCAGGAAGTCGCGGCGGCTCTCCCCGCCTCGCTCGACCGCCCGCTGCAACTCGAGCGCCCCGTGCGGGAACTCCTTCTCGAGGTGCTCGCGGAACTCGGGGGTGTCGGCGAGCTCGTCGATGCTCCGCCACACGGGCATCCCGTTGACGGTGCCGACGCGGCGGCGAAGCGTCTCGAGCTGGGCCTTGCCGGGCTTGGCCTTCTCACCGTGAAGCGTCGATGGGCATTGGTCGGACATGGGTAAGGTCGACTCGCGTGAAGGAAGACGCCTGATGTGACTCCGCCCCTTCTCTGCCGGCCCGGCGTCGGGGCCTGCTGCAACTGCTGGGGGCGAATCGCGAGATTGCTGGGAACCGAGACTGATGGGAACCGAGCCTGCTGCAAACGCGGATCCGGTGGACCGCGCGACGAACCGCGGACCGAACTGCGGAACGAATCAGTAGTGGCACGCCCCGCAGTTGGACGGCGGCCGGGTGTGAATGCTCTCAAGCAGACGCTTGGCCTCGGGGCTCGTCTCGTTGCGGTCGCCCTTCTGGGCACGCTCGCGCAACTCGTTCTCGACCCACTGCAGCTTGGTCACCATCGTCTTGGGCACCAGGTGCGGCGTCGGGTCGCGGTGGCAGTCGAGGCACCAGCTCATCGAGAGCGGCTGCACCTGATACACCACCGGCATGCCCGTGATCTGCCCGTGGCACGAATAGCAGCTCACGCCCGCGTTCACGTGCACGTTGTGCGGGAAGTTGCGGACGTAGTCGGGCACCTTGTGCACGCGACGCCACTCGATCGGCTCGTTCTTCGAGTACGCATCACGCACGAACTGCGTCTTGGCCTTGTGGCCCTCGTCCACCGCGAGCTTCGCCAGCCGCTGATCCGCGTGGCAGCCGTAGCACGTGGCGACGTTGGGGATGTTCGCCTCGGGCGACTGCTCCACCTTCGTGTGGCAGTAGCGACAGTCCATGCCCAACTGGCCCGCGTGGAGCTGATGGTTGAACCCCGCCCCCGGTTGCTTGGGCATGTACCCCACCTTGAAGAACTTCGGGGTGGCGTAATACCAGAACCCCCCCACCACGCTCGTAGCGCCCACAAGGCCGCCAACGGCGGCAAGCGTGGGAAGCACGTTCATCCACTTCGGAAAGATGACTGACAACGCGACGCTCCTGTCAAGCCGGCCTTGTCCGGGCCGTGGACGGCTCCACGCAACACCCGTCAACGCCTTCAGTTTGGAACGATCCGATGAGCCGCACCGAACCGGATGGCACCCGCTGTCGTGCTGAGTCCGACGACTCAGCCACCCTCTCGGGTGAGGACGGTAGGGAATCCCCCAACGCCCGGGAACATGCTGGCACCATGCCGGAAAACCGAAACCTTTGCTGTCAAACCGCAATTTCACCTCTGCTGCGCTATCCTGTCAAGTCCCGAGCGCGTTGGATCGTGTAGATGAGACGAAGTCTCAACTGATTCGGCCGCCGCGGGCGACCCTCAACGGATTGTGGACATGACCCACGTCTCCACCAACGCTGCCCCCTTCCGCTCCCTCCCGGCCACTGTCGCCTTGGGCTTTTGGGGCGCCATGGTCGTGTGGACCTCTTGGTTCGCGACCCATCTGCCTTGGACCGGCTTGGAGGCACCCGTACAGACGGCGATCGTGCTGGCGGCATGGTTGGTGGCGGCGATCGTCGCGGGGCGCGAAGCGCCCACGGCTGCCGCCGCCGCCCGGCTGGGAGGCCAGGCGGGCCTGGTGACGGCGGCGATCGGGCTGCTGCTGCTGGGGTCCAAGATGGGAGGCGCTGGAGACCAGACCCGGCCGCCGGGGCTGCTGATCTGCGGCGCGTTCCTCGTGCTGGGCACGCTGATCGGCCTAGTCGGCGCCACGATCGGTCGAGCTGCCCTTACGCGGCCGTCCCGGGCTCGCGACTGGCACGCCTGCCACGCATTGGCGGTGGTGTGCATCGCCGCCCCGCTGCTCTTCGTGGGGGGCTTGGTGACGAGCACCAACTCGGGCATGGCCGTGCCCGACTGGCCGGCCACGTACGGGATGAACATGTTCCTCTATCCGCTGGGGACCGCGCCCACGGACGTCTTCCTCGAGCACTCGCACCGGCTCTTCGGCGCGTTCCTGGGGTTGGCGTCGCTGACGCTGATGGTCTGGACGTGGCGGACCGACCGCAGCCGCGGCATGAAGGTCTTCGCGACCATCATCTTTCTGGCCGTGCTGACGCAGGGCATCGTGGGCGGCATCCGCGTGCAGCAGGGCCACGCCGACCCCGCCCTCGACAACCGCTGGAACTCGATGTTCCACGGCATCGGGGCCCAACTCATCTTCGCCACGCTGGTGGCCTTCTGGACCGCCTCGACGTCGCTGTGGCGGGAGGCCTCGCCCGACGCCGACGCGCCGGCGGCGCGGCGGCTGCGGGTCTTCGCGGCGGCGGCCATGCACTCGACGATCCTGCAAATGATCTTCGGCGCCATGTACCGCCACCTGCAGAGTGCGCACGCCCTCTGGTCGCACATCGGCCTCTCGCTCGTGGTGGTCGTGCTCGCGACGCTGTCGGGCTTTCTGGCGATCCGTCAGCGAGAGAACGTCCTCGAAGGACACGACCCCTCGGGAGCGCTCAAGCGGCGAATCGCCGCGGCAGGCACGCTGCTGGTGGGCGTGGTGCTCTGCCAGTTCCTGCTAGGGTGGGCCGTGTTCGGCTTCTCGCGTCACGACATCCGCACGGACGCTCCGGGCCTTGCGGTGCTCCGGACGCTTCACCAGGCCAATGGCGCGCTCATGCTCGCGACCTGCACCGTCCTGATGGTGCTCTCGCGTCGGCTTGCGCCGCGGCGGCGGTGAAGCGGCCCGCTCACGGGGGCGTCGGAAGCCCTCGCATCGGCGCCTCTCGCTTGGCACGCTCGGCGAGTTCGGCCTGCTCGGCCTTGAACTTGGCGGCCTGGCGCTCCAAGCTGGCCTGACGGCCCATCTGGATGAACCCCAACGCCACCAGACCGATGGCCAGCCCCAAGGCGTAGAAGCCCAAGCGGCGGACCATGACATGGCGGGGGTTGAGATCCTCGAACATCGCGGGAGGGTATGTGGCGAGCGGGACGGGCGGGGTCAGCGACGCTTGCCGCCACGGGTGCCCGGCGCGCCCGGACGCCCCTTGGGGCCGCGTCCCTTAACGCCGGCCTTGGCGCCCTCGATGTCGGAGCGCTTGGCCCGCGTGGAGCCGCCGGTGGCCGCGGCCTGGGCGCGGCGGTTCTTGAGCTTCGCGATGCCGTCGCGAAGCGCGGCGGCCTTCTCGAACTCCATCGCCTGCGCCGCCTCGAGCATCTCCCTTTCGAGGGAGGCGACGAGTTCGTCGATTTCGTAGTCGGGCTCGTCGGCCGCCACGGCGTCGCGGGCGGTCTTGCGGGCCCGGAGTTCGACCTCGAGGCCGCGGCGGATCGCCTTGCGGATGGTCTGCGGCGTGATGCCGTGCTCCTTGTTGTACGCCTCCTGCTTGGCGCGGCGACGCTCGGTCTCGCCGATGGCGTTCTGCATGGCGGGCGTCATCGAGTCGGCGTACATCACCACCATGCCGTCGGCGTTGCGGGCGGCGCGTCCCATGAGCTGGATGAGGCTGGTGGGCGACCGGAGGAACCCCTCCTTGTCCGCATCGAGAATGGCCACGAGCGACACCTCGGGAAGGTCGAGACCTTCCCGCAGGAGGTTGACGCCCACGAGCACGTCGAAGTTGCCCAGTCGAAGGTCGGTGAGGATCTCGATGCGGTCGAGCGTCTCGATGTCGCTGTGCAGGTAGCGGACGCGAAGCCCCTTCTCGGCCAGGTACGTGGCGAGATCCTCGCACAGACGCTTGGTGAGGGCGGTGACGAGCACGCGATCGCCCCGCTTGACGCGCTCGTGGCAACGCTCGACCAGGTCGGGCACCTGCCCCTTGGTGGGCCGGATCTCGATGACGGGATCGAGCAGGCCCGTGGGACGGATGACCTGCTCGGCGACCTCGCCGGCGACCTTGTCGAGTTCGTAGGGGCCCGGCGTGGCGCTCACGAAGACGATCTGGGGCACGATGGCCTCGAACTCCTCGAAGCGCAGCGGACGGTTGTCGAGCGCGCTGGGGAGACGGAAGCCGTGCTCGACCAGGACGGTCTTTCGGGCGCGGTCGCCGTTGAACATGGCCCGCACCTGCGGCAACGTGACGTGCGACTCGTCGATGATGAGGAGCCAGTCGCGGAAGTTGGGGCGACGCAGGGCGGGGTCGGTGGGCATGGCGCCCGGCGCGGGCAGGTTCGAGGCGGGACGACTTGCTTCGTGCACGTTCGCCGCGGGACCGCCGTCTCGCGGGGGCGCGAAGTCGAAGTAGTCCATCAGCGTGTAGGGGCGTTCGCCTGGAACGCGGCCGTCCATGAATCGCGAGTAGTTCTCGATGCCGGGGCAGATGCCCGTCTCCTCGAGGAGCTCGAGGTCGAACTTGGTGCGAGAGATGAGCCTCTGGGCCTCGAGGAGCTTGCCCTGCGAGCGGAGTTCGAGCACGCGGGCGTCGAGTTCGGCGCGGATGCCCGCGAGCGCGTCCTGCATCTGCTCCTCGGGCATGACGTAGTGGACGGCGGGGAAGAGGAAGAACTGGCGTTCCTCGGCGAGCACCTCGCCGCTGACGGGGTTGATGAGCTCGATGCGCTCGACCTCGGAGCCGAAGAGCTCGACGTGGACGGCGAACTTCTCGTAGGCGGGCCAGATGTCGATGGCGTCGCCCCGGACGCGGAACTGGCCCCGCTTCCACTCCAGCTCGGAGCGTTGGTACTGCATGGCATTGAGGGCCAGCAGGAAGCCGCGGCGGTCGACCAGCCCGCCCTTGGTGATGGTGAGGACCTTGCTGCCGTAGGCGAGCGGGGAGCCCAGGCCGAAGATGCACGAGACGCTCGCGACGACGACGGTGTCGCGGCGGGAGAGGATGTTGCTGGTGGCGGCGAGGCGCAACTGGTCGAGGTCGTCGTTGCGGCTGGAGTCCTTCTCGATGTAGATGTCGCGCTGGGGGATGTAGGCCTCGGGCTGGTAGTAGTCGTAGTAGCTGACGAAGTAGTTGACGGAGTTGTGCGGGAAGAACTCGCGGAGCTCCTCGTAGAGCTGGGCCGCGAGCGTCTTGTTGTGGCTGAGGATGAGCGCGGGCTTCTGGAGCCGGGCGATCACGTGGGCCATCGTGAAGGTCTTGCCGGTGCCCGTGGCGCCGAGGAGGCAGACGGCCGGGCGGCCCGCGCCGAGCCCGGCGACGAGTTGATCGATCGCCGCGGGCTGATCGCCCGTGGGGCTGAAGGGAGAGACGACTTCGAAGGGCCGGCCGGGCATGGGTGGGCTGGGCGAGTCGGTCAAACGTCGTCGCGATCGGAGGCGGGACGATCGGGGCCCTTGCGCTCGGCGGAGAGCCCGGGACGGGCGAGAAGGGCGGCGAGGGCCTTGGGGTCGCGGGCGGCCAGGACGCGGGCGACCTCCGCGGCGGGGGCGTTGGTCTTGGCGAGCTCCTTCTCGACCGTGGCCCACTTCTTCGCGGCGGCGTCGCCGGAGGGGGCGAGGAAGAGATCGGAGGCGAGCTCCTGCAGCTTGACGACGACGCGGGCGTCCTGGCTCGCGTAGAAGCGACTGACGATGCCCTTCTGATGCCCGGTGAGGTACTGGTGGTGCTTGGCCATGTCGTGACGCAAGGGTAGCGAGCGGGAAGGCGACGCCCCTTCTTGACTTTCAAACATCCGTATGAAACAGTTGTTTGAACGTCCGTGGAGCCGCCCCGATGGTCCGAGCCGCCAAGCCCATCCCGACGCCGGAACGAACGCCCGACGAGGCGGGCACGCGGCTGCGCCTGGTGGAGGCGGCGGGAGAGGTCTTCGCCGACCGGGGCTTCCGGGATGCGACGGTGCGGGAGATCTGCGCCGCGGCGGGCGTGAACCTGGCCTCGGTGAACTACCACTTCGGCGACAAGCAGGGCCTGTACGTGGCGTCGCTGCGGTACTCGATGGCGGCGGCCCGCGACCTGCATCCCGTGGAGGCCCCGGCGGGGACGGACGCCCGCGAGCGGCTGCGGCACTTCGTGCACGCGTTGATGCGTCGCATGCTGGGCGAGGGGCGTCCGGCGTGGCACGCGAAGCTGATGGCCCGGGAGATGGTCGATCCCACCGACGCGCTGGAGACGGTGGTCGAGGAGATGATCCGCCCGGCCTTCGGCGTGCTGGCGAGGACGATCGCCGACCTGATGGGCGAGCGGTCGGCGCGGAGCGAGAGCGTGAAGCTCGCCTGCCACGGCGTGATCGGGCAGTGCCTGGTCTATCGTCACTGCATGCCGGTCCTGCGACTCCTGGGAACACAGCCCGCCACGGGCACCACCACCGCCGACCTGGCCGACCACATCGCGGGCTTCACGCTGGCGGCGATCGAGGGGATGGCGCGTCGCGGCGCGGCGACGCCCGGCGGAGGCCGCCGCCGATGAACCTGCTGGCGCTCAAGATGCTGCTGGGGGACCGCGCGAAGTACATCGGCATCGTGCTGGGCGTGATGCTGGCGTCGATGGTGATCACGCAGCAAGGATCGATCTTCGTGGGCCTGATGTCGCGCACCTTCGCGGCGATCACCGACGCGGGCGGGCCCGACATCTGGGTGATGGACCCCAAGGTTCAGTTCATCGACGACACCAAGCCGATGCAGGCCACCGCGCTCAACCGCGTGCGGGGCGTGCCCGGGGTGGCCTTCGCCGCGCCGCTCTACAAGGGGCTGCTGCGGGTGCGGCTCGACAACGGGGAGTTCCAGAACTGCAACGTCATCGGGCTCGACGACGCCACGCTCACCGGCGGGCCGCCGTCGATGGTCGAGGGCAGGGTCGAGGACCTCCGTCGCGCCGACGCGGTGATCGTCGACGCCATCGGCGCCTCGACGCGACTGGCCCGCAAGCCCGAGACGCCCGGGGGCACGCCCGTCCCGCTGAAGGTCGGCGACACGATGGAGCTCAACGACCGTCGCGGCGTGGTGGTGGGCATCTCGCAGAACACCCGCTCCTTCCAGAGCCAGCCGACCATCTACACCACCTACAGCCGCGCGACGCAGTTCGCCCCGCGAGAGCGCAAGCAGCTGACCTTCATCCTCGTCAACGCCGCCGAGGGTCAGGACCACGACGCGCTCTGCGAGCGGATCGGCGCAACGACGGGGCTGGCCGCCTACACCCGCGACCAGTTCAAGTGGAAGACGGTGATGTACTTCGTGAACAACACGGGCATTCCCATCAACTTCGGGATCGCGGTGGGCCTGGGCTTCGTCATCGGCGCGCTCATCACCGGCTTCATGTTCTTCTCCTTCACGCTCGACAACCTCCGCTTCCTCGGCACGCTCAAGGCCATGGGAACCTCCGACCGCACGCTGCTGCGGATGATCCTGCTGCAGGCGGTGAGCGTCGCGGTCGTGGGCTACGGGCTGGGCATCGGCGCGGCGGCGTGGTTCGGCCGGTCGATGGCGGGCACGCCGCTGGCCTTCCGCCTGACGTGGCAACTGCTGGTGGTGGCCTTCTGCGCGGTGGTGATCATCACCATGCTCGCCGCCATGCTCAGCATCCGCAAGGTGATGAGACTCGAGCCCGCCATCGTCTTCAAGGGATGAACGACCTCCAGGGATGATCGACCGCATGACCCCCACTCCGACCATCAACGCACCCACCTCGCCGGACGCGTCGCCGGGCCGCGAGATCGCCGTGCGATGCCGCGGCGTCACCAAGACCTACGGCGCGGGCAACTCGGCCGTGAAGGCGCTCCGCGGGGTCGACATCGACGTGCGCTGCGGCGAACTGCTCATGCTCGTGGGCCCCTCGGGCTGCGGGAAGACGACGCTCATCTCCGTCATCGCGGGCGTGCTCGACCGCGACGGGGGCGAGTGCACCGTGCTGGGAGAGGACTTCTCCCGCATGCGTTCGGACGCCAAGACCTCCTTCCGCGGGCGGAACGTCGGGTTCGTCTTCCAGGCCTTCAACCTCATCCCCACGCTCACCATCGCCGAGAACGTCTCGGTGCCGATGCTGATCAACGGGTCGCCGCGGGCCAAGGCGATGAAGGCGGCCAAGGACATGCTCGCGCAGGTCGGCCTGGGCGAGCGCGTCAACGACATTCCCAGCCGCCTCTCGGGGGGCCAGCAGCAGCGGGTGGCCATCGCCCGCGCCCTGGTGCACCAGCCGCGGCTGCTGGTGTGCGACGAGCCCACCAGCGCGCTCGACCACGTGACGGGGCAGAAGGTGATGGAGCTGCTGCGGCAGGTCGCCTCGGCGCACGAACTGTCGCTCGTGGTCGTGACGCACGACCAGCGCATCTTCGAGTTCGCGGACCGCATCGCGGAGATGGACGACGGACACATCATGCGGATCACCGCCGGCAGCGGGCACAAGGTGGCGGCCCACGGCGAGAACGCGGGAGCAGGACGATGATGATCAGGACCTTCCTCGTGCCCCTCTTGGCCATCGCGGGCATGGCCGTGGCGGCCTACACCGTGGTGCAGAGCTCTCGCCCGCCGATCCCCCAGCCCCCGGCGATCCAGCCCCCCCGCTCGCCCTACCAGACCTTCGTCGCCGGGGCGGGCCTCATCGAGTCCAGCTCGCAGAACATCGGCGTCGGGTCGCCGGTGGGCGCGCTGGTGACGAAGGTGATGGTGACGCCGGGCGACGCCATCGAGGCGGGCTCGCCACTCTTTCAGCTCGAGGACGCGCCGCAACGGGCCGAACTGGGCGTTCGCGAGGCCGCCGCCGCCGTTGCGGAGCAGAAGGTGGTCCGCCTTCGCGCGGGCACGCGGCAGGAGCAGATTCCGCCCGTGGAAGCGAGGGTCGCCCTCGCCGAGGCCGACCTGGCCGACATGCGGGCGCAGCTCGCGAAGTTCGAACACGTCACCGACCCTCGCGCCGTCAGCGCGGACGATCTCTCCCGCCGTCGATTCGCCGTGCAGGCGGCCGAAGCGAGGTTCAGGGCGGCCCAGGCCGATCTTCGCCTGCTCGAGGCGGGCACGTGGGCGCCGGACATCGCCGTGGCCGAGAGCGAGGCCTCGCAGGCCAAGGCGGCCGTGGCGCAGGCCCGCACCGAGATCGAGCGTCGCCTGGTCCGCTCGCCCGTGGCGGGCCGCGTGCTTCAGGTGAACATCCGGGCCGGCGAGTTCGCGTCGGCGGGCGCGACCCTTCAGCCCCTCATGATGGTCGGCACCGTCAGCCCGCTGCACGTGCGCACCGACATCGACGAGCACGAGGCGTGGCGAGTGAAGCCCGGCGCGCCCGCCACCGCCTTCGTGAAGGGCAACAAGGACATCACGTTCCCGCTCCGCTTCGTCCGCTTCGAGCCCTATGTGCTCCCCAAGCGGAGCCTGACGGGCGACAGCCAGGAACGCGTCGACACCCGCGTGCTGCAGATCATCTTCGCCTTCGAGCCGGGCACGTTGCCGGTCTTCGTCGGCCAGCAGGTCGACGTGTACATCGACGATGCATCGAACGCGGGAGCGTCCGACGCCGCCCCCGCCCCGAACTCGCCTTCGCCGCGTTCCTGACGGCTCTTCGCACGTGCCGCACGCTCCGTTTCGACAATCGACGAAAGCACGCACGCCCATGACACGACCCACGCACACCACGCCCGCCGCCCTCCTCGCCGCCTCGGTCCTCGTGGCCGGCTGCACCGTCGGGCCCGATCGCAAGACGCCGCCCTCGCCCGTCAAGGCCGACTCGTTCGCCTCGCTCGCGGGGGCGGACGTCGATGTCGCCGCGCCCGAACTCAGGCCCGTGGCGACCGCCCCGGCGACGATGGCCGCGTGGTGGACCGTCTTCCGCGACCCGGTGCTCGATTCCCTCGTCGCACGGGCCGTCGCGGGCAACCAGGACCTTCGCATCGCCGCCGCACGCGTGCGCGAGGCCCGCGCCCTCCGCGGCATCGAGGCCGCCGCCCGGCTTCCCACCCTCGATGCCAACGGCGGCGCGACGCGTCGTCGCGAGAGCGAAACCACCGGCCGAGGCTTCCCCGCCCCCAGCGACCCGCAGAACCTCTTCGAGGTCGGGCTCGACGCGAGTTGGGAGATCGACGTCTTCGGCGGGGTCCGCCGCGCCGTCGAGGCGGCCGACGCGACCCTTGCCGCCGCCGAGGAGGCAAGGCGCGACACGCTCGTCACGCTCGCGGCCGAGGTGGCCCGCAACTACGTCGAGCTCCGCGGCTTCCAGCAACGCATCGACCTCAACGGCCGCACCGTTCAGGCCCAACTCGAGACGCTCGAACTCACCAAGTCGCTCAGCCAGGCGGGCATCTCGTCGCAGCTGCAGGTCGAGCAGGCCGCGGCGCAACTCGCCAGCCGCCAGTCGCAACGCCCGCCCCTTCGGGTGGGCGAGCGTGCGGCGGCCTACCGCCTGGGCGTGCTGCTCGGTCAGGAACCCGGGTCGCTGCTCGCGGAGTTGTCGCCCACGGCCGCGATCCCGTCGCCCCCCGCGGAGCTGCCGGTGGGCCTTCCCTCCGACCTGCTGCGTCGGCGACCCGATATCCGCCGGGCCGAGCAGGACATCGCCGCGGCGACGGCCCGCATCGGCGTGGCGACGGCCGATCTCTTCCCGCGGTTCTCGCTGACCGGAAGTTTCGGCTTCCAGAGCGGCGAACTCGATGCGCTGCCCGACATGAACAGCCGCTTCTGGAGCATCGGCCCGGCGGTGCGGTGGAACCTCTTCGATGCGGGCCGCGTCCGCAACCGCATCGAGGCCGCCAACGCACGCGAGGAGCAGGCCCTGGCGTCGTACGAGCGCACGGTGCTGACGGCCTTCGAGGAAGTGGAGAACGGCCTGACGCAGTTCATCCAGGAGCAGGCGCGTCGCCGAGCGCTGGGCGAAGGCGCGGAGGCCTCGTCGCGGGCCCTGCAACTGGCGACCGACCGCTACCGCAGCGGCATCGGCGACTTTCTCGACGTGCTGGAGACGCAGCGTGCCCTCTACGACCTCAAGGACCAGCACGTGCAGAGCGAGATCGGCGTGACGCGCAGTCTCATCGCCGTCTACAAGGCGCTCGGAGGCGGCTGGGAGACGCCCGACTGCCAGTGAACCAGATCGCGAACGCTCGCGATCGCCGCGACCGGAGGCGTCAGCACCCGCCCGCCTCCCACGTGTGCATGAACGCCTCGAGGTCGCCGAAGTCCACGCCCCCGTCCTGATTGAGGTCGGCGCACCCCCCCGACGCCTGCCACTCGTCGAAGAACGCGCCGAGGTCGTCGAAGTCGACGCCGCCGTCCTTGTTGTAGTCGGCCGCGCAGGAAGGACACGACCCGCACGCGGGCGTCCGATCGACGACGCCCACCGAGAAGGAGCCGATGCGTCCGGCGTACTCGGGCGACTGATCGGTGACGGTGAGGATCCACGTGCCGTCCAGCGGCATGCCGTTGAATTGCGCCAACGAATCGAGCGGCGCGTAGATCCCTCCGGCCACGGGCGACCGGACGACCGAGGCATCGGCGAATGGCTCGGTCGCCGCGTCGTCGAAGACGTACGTGCCGTCGAGCTGGTTGCGACCGCCGACGCGTTTGAAGAGCGTCACGATGGTGGTGTCCTTGCGGAGCGTCGCGATCAGATCCCCGACGGAGGCGTGGGTGAGCCCCACCGACACGGCGAGCGAGGAGACCGCGGCGCCCGATCCGCGAATGCGCAAACCGGAGGAGACCTGGCCCGGGGTCGTGCCCGACATGTCGGGAATCGAGATGGGCAAGGCGTCCCTCGAGGCGGCGCTCACGGCGTAGGAGTCGACGGCGCATGACGTGCCGTCGCCCAGATAGGTTCCGCCGGCCGCGGCGCACGCGACGGTCGTCAGTTGCTCGCAGGCGTCGGTGGTGCAGCACGCCCCGACGGGCACGCATCGCACCGTGGGCGAGCACGGCGTCGCGTCGCTGGTGGCGATGACGATGAACGCGCCGGTGGCTCCGCCCGCACCGTGGACAAGCACGTGATAGGTGCCTCCGTCCTGGGCGCAGAACGTCACGCTTGACGACTGGCCGCAGGCGTTGTCGTTGCCAGCGACGCACGTCGGCGATCCGATATCGCCGCAGTAGATCGACAGCCGCGTGTCGAAGGAACTGCCGCAGAGCGAGACGGTGATGCGAGTGCCGTCGCCGGCGAGGCGATACCAGACGCCCGGCGCGGTGACGGCCTGTCCGTCGCACTGGCCCGCGGCGGAGTCGAGCGTCGCGGCGCACGTGTCGCCCGACTGTGCCACGCCGATCGTGAGCGGCAGTTCGCCGGAAATGTCGTCGTTGACGGGGACCGTGGCCTGTGAAAGCGTCGCCGCCTGGGTGGTGGCCGAACCGCAGCTGTTGGCGACGACGCACGAGTAGGCGGCCAGATCGGAGAGCGATGTCGCGGCGATCGAGAAGATCGACGCCGTGGCTCCCGGGATGTTCACGCCGTTCCTCCGCCACTGATACGAAAGCGGCGTCGCGCCGGTGACGCCCACCGAGAAGGTGGCGGGACGGCCCAGGCAGGCGGCGACCGACGCGGGCTGCGTGACGATCGCCGGCGCGGTCCTGACGGTCAGCGTGGCGACCGAACTCGTGACGCTCCCGCAGACGTTGGTGACGACGCAGGAGTAGCCCGCGGCGTCGCCCGCGACGACCGAGGGAATGGCCAAGGTGGACGCGGTGGCGCCGGCGATGTTGACGCCGTTGCGTCGCCACTGGAAGGTCGGCTGGGGCGTGCCGGTGGCGGCGACGCTGAACCCGGCGCTCGACCCGACGCACGTGGCGACCGAGACTGGCTGCGAGGTGATCGCCGCCGGGACGTTGAGGGCGAGCGTGGCGAGATCGCTGGTGACGCTGCCGCAGGGGTTGGCGACCACGCAGGAGTACGAGGCGACATCGCTCGAGGAGGCCGCGGCGATCACGAAGGCCGCGTTGGTGGCTCCGGCGATGTTGACGCCCGCCTTGCGCCACTGATAGGTCAGCGGTCCGTTGCCCGTGGCGACGATCTGGAAGGTGGCCGAACCGCCGGGGCATGCGCCGACGTTGACTGGCTGCGAGGTGATGGAGGGTGCGGCGCCGAGCGTCAGCGCGGCCCGGGAACTGGCGACGCTGCCGCACGAGTTGGTGACGACGCAGGAGTAGTCGGACACGTCCCGCGAGCTCGCCCCCAGGATCGCATAGGTCGGACCGGTGGCGCCCGAGATCGGAACACCCGCCTTTCGCCACTGGTAGGAAAGAGGCCCGGGGCCGGAGACGACCACCCAGAAGGTGGCGGAACTGCCGGGGCACGGCGTGGCGGCGACGGGCTGGGTGGTGATGACCGGCGCGGTCCTCGCGGTCAGCGTGGCGACCGAACTCGTGACGCTGCCGCAGGCGTTGGTGACGACGCAGGAGTAGCTCGCGCCGTCGGCCTCGACGACCGAGAGAATGGCGAAGGAGGACGCGGTGGCGCCGGCGATGTTGACGCCGTTGCGTTGCCACTGGAAGGTCGGCGGGGGCGTGCCGGTGGCGGCGACGCTGAAGCCGGCGCTCGATCCGACGCACGTGGCGACCGAGACGGGCTGCGAGGTGATCGCCGGCGGGACGTTGAGGGCGAGCGTGGCGAGATCGCTGGTGACGCTGCCGCAGGGGTTG
>JBAXFU010000006.1:0-69740 GCA_037139735.1 Phycisphaerae bacterium | reverse complement strand
GGCAAGCCCACGGCATGGGGGCCGATTCGCGCGGCGGTGCGAGCCGGATCGATGTCGCGGCGATCGCGTTGGAGGCACGGAACACGTGCGCCGTACGCGCCCGAAACCGTGCGACGATCCGTATCAGACGGCTGTCCACTTGCGGTCGCTGCGGGCGCTCTCGACCACCCGCTCGATGAAGCGGACGCCCCGTGCGCCGTCGATCACGCCGGGGAAGTCGAAGCGAGTTGCCGCCTCGATGCCGCCGACACCGGCTCGCATCGCCTGGCAGGCGTTGTTGTAGACGTTGGCGAAGGCCTCGAGGAAGGCCTCGGGGTGGCCGGGGGGGAGTCTCGTGCCGGCCTTGGCGGCGTCGCACAGGCCCGCGTTGCCACGCCGCAGCACCTGCTCGGGCCCGCCTTCGGGAATCACGACGAGGTGGTTGGGCTCTTCCTGGCGCCACGCGAGGGTGCCCTTGGAGCCGTGGACGCGGATGCGAAGGTCGTTTTCGTGGCCGATCTCGACCTGCGAGGCCATCAATACGCCCTTCGCGCCGCCGCGGAATCGCAGCAGCACGGCGGCGTCGTCATCGAGCTGGCGGCCGGGCACGAACGTCGTCAGGTCGGCGCAGATCTCGGCCAGTTCGAGGCCCGTGATGTACGAGGCGAGCTGCTCGGCGTGGCTGCCGATGTCGCCGATGGCGCCGCCCATGCCGCTACGGGCCGGATCGGTGCGCCAATCGGCCTGCTTCTGCCCCGAGGCCTCGAGCCGCGAGGCCAGCCACCCCTGGTTGTACTCGACGACGACTTTGCGAACCTCGCCCAGCGTGCTCGTGTGCACGAGGTGGCGGGCGTGCTTGACCATCGGGTAGCCGCTGTAGTTGTACGTGACGGCGAAGACGGTGCCCTTGGCGGCCACCGCCCGGCGAAGTTCCTCGGCCTGTGCCGAGGTGTGGACCAGCGGCTTGTCGCACACGACATGAAACCCGGCGTTGGTGAAGGCCAGCGCGGGGGCGTGGTGCACGTGGTTGGGCGTGACGATCGACACGAAGTCGATGCGTTCACCCTCGGGGAGCTTCGACTCGCCCTCGAGCATGGCCTGCCATGTGGCATACGTCCGCGAGGCGGGCAGCCCCAGCAGCCGCCCCGACTCCATCGCCCGCTCGGGCGTCGACGAGAGGCACCCGGCGGCGAAGACGACACCATCGTCGAGGCACGCGGCCGTGCGGTGGACCGCGCCGATGAACGCGCCCTGGCCGCCGCCGATCATGCCCATGCGAAGAAGTCGCGTCTGGCTCATGCCGGCAGCGTAGGGAGTGGCGTCGGGCCTCGCGCGGCGAGCCGAACCCGCTCAGGGCAGGCCGCGAGAGCCGAAGGGGCGGCTCAGCAGGTACTGATACTTGGCGGCCGACTCGACGGTCGCCGAGTTGCCGTTCCAGTCGCTGTTGGAGGGGTACCACATCTCGGCGTCCTCCCACGCGCTGGCGCTCGTGACGGTATCGACGTGCCCGTCGAAGAAGCCCGCGTTGATCGTCTGCCTCGCGTGGCGGAAACTCGCCTTGACGTTCACGTTGTTGCCGTTGCTCAGGCTGCGGCCGTACTCGTTGCTCGCGTTGAAGATCGGGCCCGAGGCGCAGAAGTTGCCAAAGACGTTGGGCGATGGGGAGAAGTCAAAGTCGTAGAAGTACGCGCCGGCGGTGTTGAGGAACCGCGACCCGTCCGCCACGATGATCTTGCTCGAGAGTTGGATGCCCACCTTGTCGAGCCGCGGCGTGTAGTTCGAGGGGAGCGTCGCCGGATTGGCGTTGAGGTAGCGGAGATCCGCGGCGGCGGACGTCGGATCGGCCTCCGGCGGGCGATACTTCGAGATCGAGGCCGGCGCCCCCTGACGCGAGTAGTGGAACGAAGCGGGCGAGAGGTAGCTCGTGCGGATCCAGCCCAGCGAACTCGTGATGGTCGAGAACTGAGCCGAGTCCGCCCCGTCGCTGCCCGACCAGGGGAGCATGTTGTCACGCACCGAAGGGCAGCCGTGCTTGGCGAAGATGTCCCACGAGCGGCGAGCCCGATTGTTCGACAGACCGAGCGAATCGCCCAGAATGGGGCTGAACCAGTCGTGCGTCGAGGTCGGCGTCGTCGGCGAGGTGTCGAAAACGTACGGGTTGCCGCCGCCACGCTGATCCTTCCACTGGCCCCACGCGCCCGACGTGTTCGGACCGGCGATGTGGTCCTTGTTGCCAGCGGCATACGCGGCCTGAGCCTGGGCGATCGACCGCTGCTTCGTCGAGCACACCAACTGCCTGGCCATCTGCCGGGCCTGCCCCAGCGACGGCAGCAACACCGAGATGAGCAGCGCGATGATCGCGATGACCACCAACAGCTCGATCAGGGTGAAGCCGCGACCTCGCTCGTGCAGGCTGATGCCGTTCTTCATGGGAGTTGACCTGTTCTTCATGACTGCCTCTCGAGTGCCTCTCGACTGCCTCTCGACTGCCTTTCGCCTGCTTCCGTGAGGACCGCTTTCCCCGACTTCATCTCAGCCGAATCCCGGCTTCATCTTCCCTTCACGCCCCATGAACCCGTTCCGAACGTCGGCAGGGCGGCCGTGCCGTGCTCCAAGGCTCGCACGCCAAGGTCCCGTCACTCCCCCACGATCGTCTGAACGTCCTTCTCCGAGAAGGTCACCGCGAATGTCGACTGATCGAAGGCGAAGGTGCTCCCCTTCCGCCGCTTCACCAGCGGCATCGCGTACCGGTCGTTCACCTTGAAGGCCCCTGACTCGTCCTGGTAATACGGGACCAGCGTCGCTTCACCCGTCTGCGGATTCTTGCCCGGGATGCCCATCGAGCCCGACCCGGGAATCTTCACCACGAACCGATCACCCGTGACGATGTCGACCATCTCAAGTCGGGTCGCCAAGCCGAGGTCGTCGCTGCCGCGGAGGGTGAAGACCACCGACACCGCCAACGCGATCCCCGCGACGGCGAAGAGGCCGATCTGCCACGGCTTGAGGGATTTCCAGATCGTCGACACGCAAAAATCCGAAGGCCCGACTCTGCAAGGAAACCATCCGAACGCGAGCATCCGCAGGCCCGCACGCGTCGAGCGTCACGGCCTGATGACGCCGGAACGCGCCGCACGAACGACGCTTGGAACCGGTCGGAATCGTACGGGCCCCGAACACATGTTGCAACTCGCGGGGTCGCTCTTCTCGGCGCCAATCAGCCCGCGGCACCCAACCGACAGGCGATCCAGATCCTCAAGGGTTCCGAACATCGACGCCGCTTCAAGCGATTCGTCCGCCGAGCCTCTTGGCGACCTCGAAGCCCGAAATCGCCGCACCTTCCATCGTCGCGGGCCAGTCCGTGTCGGTGTAATCGCCCGCCAGAGGCACCGCGTGTTCCCGACGCCGCAGTCCGTGACGAGCCCGCTCGAAGGCGGGCGTGGCTTCGAAGGTGGCCCGCCGCTCCTTCACCACCCTCGCCCGCACGCAGGTCGCCGCCTCGATGGCACGCGGGAACCTCGCCCCGAGATCCGTCAGCACCTGCTCGACGATCCGCTCCTGCGTCCAGTCGACCCACGCCGCCGCGCCCGAGACCACCGCGTGCACCCGCCGCGGATCCGCCTCGTTCGCGAAGACCCATTGCGTCGCGGCCCCCACCAACACCGCGTGAGCAAACGCCATCACCGGCCGGTCGAACTCGAGGTGCACCCCGACGATCGGCGAGAACGTCAGCTTCGCCGCGAGCCTCGCGAGCGTCTCATCCGCCTCGCCCCGCTCGTCCCGCACCGCCGCGACCGCCTTTTCCAGCGGCAAGGCGCACACCACCCGGCCCGCGCACAACGCCGTCCCGTCGACCAGGGTCACGCGCCGCGGCTGGACACTCGCGGCCGCCCGCCCCTCCAGCACGCCGCCGCCCGCCGACGCCAACACGTCGGGAACCGCCTCGTACAACCTGACCAGCGGCACCCGCGGCACGCCGATCATCGCCGCCTCGCGAGAGGCCAGCAAGCCGTCCTGAAAGACCTTCATCGCCGGCGACGCGCTCACGCGATCGGGCCAGGCGTTGCACGCGCTGACGACCACCGGCTCCCAGAACTTGCCTCTGGCTCCGGCTGGCTGCGATGTCGCGTCGAGCCAGGCCCCGAAGGTGCGGCTCTCCCATGGCTCCCTCGACGCCACCGCCAACTCGCGAATGCCGGCGGCGATCGCGAGTTTCTCCTCGACTGACAGGAACGTGGCCCCCGCGAACGAACCCGCGAAGTGGAGCGGCGCGGGAAGGAGTCCGGGTTCGATGCAACTCACCCGCTCCTCGCCGCCGATGGCGGGCTCGACCCAGTATTGGGCCCGGTGCCAACGCAACGCCTCGGAGGCCCCGAGGAGATCGAGCAGTCGTCGATAGCGCGTGCAGCACCCCAGCGTCACGTGCTGGCAGTTGTCGAGCACCTCGCCCGTGGGCGCGTCGACGAAGGAAGTGGCCCGACCTCCGAGGCGTCGACGCGACTCGACGAGTTGAACGGCCGCGCCCGCGAGGGCGAGCGACACCGCCGCGGCGATGCCCGCCACGCCCGCGCCCACCACGATGACATCCGGCGATCCCATGTCGTGTGCGTTCCCGCGTGCGAACCGCGGACCGCGAGCCAGCGTAGCACCTGAGGGCCTCGGCGCCGGCTCCGTCCCCCTGAACGCGGGAAGCCGCAAGCCGCTGTCGCCACGCCGGGGGGGGGGGGCGGCGAGCGACGGGCGGCGAATCCCAAGGCGACCTCGCGTCCGGGGGCATGCCGCGGACCGATGCCGATACCATCCCGCTCCACACCATGCTTGGAACCACCCTCGACTTCCTGCTCGTCCTGCTCGGCTTTGGCGCGATCATCTTCCTGCACGAGCTCGGGCACTTTCTCGCGGCTCGCTGGGCGGGCATCCGCGTCCTGGCCTTCGCGGTGGGCTTCGGCCCCGCGTTGGTGTCGATCCGAAAGGGGCTGGGCGTCCGGATGGGTTCGTCCGAGGGTGAAGCCGAGCGGCTCCGCGCTCGCGGCGGAGGCGAAGGGCTCAGCCCCACCGAGTATCGCCTGAACGCGTTGCCCTTCGGCGGCTATGTCAAGATGCTGGGGCAGGAGGACGGCAACCCCGAGGCGATCAGCGACGCGGCGGACAGTTTCCAGGCCTGCAAGCCGTGGAAGCGCCTGGTGGTGATCTCCGCGGGCGTGGCGATGAACATCGTCACCGCCGCGGCGCTCTTCGTGCTGGTCTTCATGGTGGGCATGAAGGTCGAGCCGGCCCGCATCGGCGACGTCGAACCCGACTCGCCCGGCGCCCGGGCCATCCCGCTCAACGGGCACGAACTGGGCGTCACGAGCCCGGGGCTGCTCCCCGGCGACACGGTGACGGCGATCAACGGGCACTCGCCCAACTCCTTCAGCGATCTGGTGCTGGCGACCGCCATGGCCGAAGGCGGCTCGGCGATCCAGTTGACGGTCGTCCGCCGCGGCCTCTCGGCGCCCATCCAGTTCGTCGTGACCCCCGAAACCGGCCGCGAGTCGGGCATGCTCGAGATCGGCGTCGAACCGACCCGAAGCGTCGCGGTCGTGAACGCGACGAACGCGGAGCAGCGCGAAGCGATGCGGACGGCGTTTCGATCCATCGGCCTCGAGGGGCTCGAACCGGGCATGCGGCTGGCGTCGGTCGATGGCCGCGAGGTCTCGGACGGCACGGAACTCTTCACGCAACTTCGCAACTCGGGCGGAAGGGTCGTGGAGGCGACGTTCACCAACGGCACCGACCGCGTGACCCGCGTGCTGCAGCCGCGGGCCCAGCTCGAAGTGGACCACCTCGTGCGCGCCAACCGCGCGGTGACGCCCATCGAGCACCTGCTCGGGCTGATGCCGGTGATGACCGTCGGCCAAACCACCGAGCGAGCCGAAGCCCAGGGCCTTCGGGCGGGCGACATCTTCGCGAGACTGGGCGCGGTGGAGTTCCCCTCGATCGCCGAGGGGATGACCGAAATCCAGTCCCACAAGGGCAGCGCCATCAGCATCACCGTGCTGCGCAAGGACCCTTCGGGCTCGCTCTCCGCCGTCGAACTGCCCGCCGTCGAGGTGAACTCCAAGGGACAGATCGGGTTCGGCGTCGGCGACACGTCGCGCGACCTCGCGCTGGTGGCCACCCCGCTGCCGTCGCTCAAGCGACCGGGGTCCGAGGAGCGGTTCTCGCCCGCCGCGGCGGGCGTCTTCCGGACGCCGGGTGCCCGCATCATCTCCATCAACGACCGGGCCGTCGCCTGCTTCGCCGACATCCGCACCGCCCTCCGCGACTCGACCGACCCGGCGGCCTCTTCGGCCTCGACGATCTCGGTGCGACTCCGTCGCCCGCAGGGCGGCGTGCCGGGACCCGAGGGCGCTGAAGAGATCGTCGCCTGGACCATCCCCGCCACCGACATCAAGGCGATCCACGCGCTGGGGTGGCAGAGTCCGGTGAGTCCGGGGCTCTTCGAACCCGAGCAGGTGCTGCTCAAGGCCTCGTCGCCGGCCGCCGCGCTGAGCATGGGCTTCGCCGAGACCAAGCGCGTCATGCTCTCGACCTACGCCACCTTCGTGCGGCTCTTCCAAGGGACCGTCAAGGTGGAGCATCTCAAGGGCCCGGTGGGCATCGCGCACCTGGGCACGCTGGTGGCGGGCAAGGGTCTGATCTGGCTCCTCTTCTTCCTCGCGCTCATCAGCGTCAACCTCGCGGTGGTCAACTTCCTCCCGCTGCCCATCGTCGACGGCGGTCAGTTCCTCTTCATCCTCTACGAGCAACTCTCGGGTCGACCGGTGCCCATGGTCGTTCAGTCGGTGGCGACCCTGGCGGGCCTGGTGCTCATCGGGTGCGTCTTCCTGACCGTCACCTACAACGACATCCGCCAACTTCTCGGGCTTTGACCCCCCGAATCGATGGTCCGCGGCCTGGTCCGGCGCAGGTGCCGGCCGGGGGGGCGCCTCCGGACGTCGTCCCCGCCCGAGGCGGTTAGAATTGGGGCATGACCACGGCTCCCCGGCAGCAGACCCCCTCCGACCTTCCCTCCATCGATCCGCAGGCAGTCACCATCTCGGGGCTGGTGGTCGATCCCGTCTACGGCCCCGCCTCGCAGGGCCACCCGCAAGCACAATCCCTCCACCACATCGATCGCGACATCGCGACCCCGGGCGGCTATCCCTTCACCCGCGGCCTCTTCCCCGAGGGGTACCGCACCCGGCTGTGGACGATGCGCCAGTTCGCCGGCTTCGGCTCGGCCGACGACACCAACAAGCGGTTCAAGTACCTGCTGAGCCAGGCCAAGGGCACCAAGGCCAACACGGGCCTCTCGACGGCCTTCGACCTCCCCACCCTCATGGGCCGCGACAGCGATGACGAACTCTCCTGCGGCGAGGTGGGCAAGTGCGGCGTGGCCATCTGCACCATCGAGGACATGCACCGCCTCTACGCCGACATCCCCGTCGGCAACGTGACGGTGAGCCAGACCATCAACGGCCCCGCCTGCGTCATCTGGGCGATGTACCTCGCCATGGCCAAGCAGCGCGGCATCTCGTGGAACGACCTGGGCGGCACGCTCCAGAACGACATCCTCAAGGAGTTCCACTCCCAGAACGAGTTCATCTACCCGCCCGAGCCGAGCGTCAAGCTCGTCGTCGACACCATCGAGTTCCAGAGCAAGTTCGTCCCCAAGTGGAACTCGGTCTCGATCTCTGGCTATCACATCCGCGAGGCCGGCAGCACCGCGGCCCAGGAACTCGCCTTCACGCTCCGCGACGGCATGGAGTACGTCGAGGCGTGCCTCGAGCGAGGCATGGACATCGACGCCTTCGCCCCGCGACTCTCCTTCTTCTTCAACAGCCACAACGAGTTCTTCGAGGAGATCTGCAAGCTCCGCGCCGCCCGCCGCATCTGGGCCCGCGCCATGAAGCACCGCTACGGCGCCCGCAGCGAACGCTCGCTCTACATGAAGACGCACGTGCAGACCGCGGGCTGCTCGCTCACCGAGCAGCAGCCCCTCAACAACATCGTCCGCGTGGCGTACCAGGCGATGGCGGCGGTGCTGGGCGGCTGCCAGTCGCTCCACACCGACAGCATGGACGAAACGCTCGGCCTTCCCACCGAACAGGCCGTGACGGTCGCGCTCCGCACGCAGCAGATCCTCGCCCACGAGACGGGCGTCACCCGCACGGTCGACCCGCTCGGCGGCTCGTGGTTCGTCGAACAGATGACCGACACCATGGAGGCCGAGGCCCTCAAGTTCATCGCCGAGATCGACGCGATGGGCGAATACGACGCCGCCACGCGCCAGGCCCGCG
Organism: Phycisphaerae bacterium; assembly: GCA_037139735.1. GTDB lineage: Bacteria > Planctomycetota > Phycisphaerae > Phycisphaerales > UBA1924 > UBA2402. The sequence continues at coordinate 61,437 of JBAXFU010000006.1, read as the reverse complement.
CGGCCCGCGTCGACCACGGCGGCCCGCTCGAGGAGCACCCGGCCTACGGCCGCAAGCCCCGCTTCGGCCGCTCGGTGATCAACGGGATCAACAAGGGATACTTCCGCCGCTGCATCGCCGAGGCGAGCTACCGCTTCAGCGAGGAGTGCGAGGCGGGCGACCGCATCGTCGTCGGCGTCAACGCCTATGTCGCCGACGACGAGCAGCGGCCCATCGACATCCTGCAGATCGGCCCCGAGGTCGAGACGGTGCAGGTCGAGCGGCTCAAGGCCTTCAAGGCAAGGCGCGACGAGGCGATGGTCAGGGCCTCGCTCGACCGCATCCGCAAGGCCTGCCGCGACGGCGACCCGCAGGCGGTGGAGATGGGCCTCCACAAGCACAACGTGATGCCCGCCCTGGTGGACGGCGCGTTGGCCAACTGCACGCTGGGCGAGATGGTGCAGGCGATGGCGGACGTCTACGGACGCTACACCGGCGGCCCGGAGTGGTGATCACCCGCCACCCTCCCCGTGCGGGGCCTCGTCGCGCGGGCGCGAGGCGCGGACGGGGTTGGGACGGTTGAAGGATCCGTCCGCGAATCGGACCACGAACCGTTCGTCCCGCTTGCGATCGGGAATGTAGTAGTCGGTGCTGATCACGTGCGCGCCGCTCCGCATGGCCGCCTCGAAGCGCCGGCGGTCATTGATCCTGGCCTCCGCCGTGTCGGCGTCGGCCCGCGTTCGCACCATGTACCCTTCCCGCACCCGCTCGCGGATGGTCGCCTCGTCCTTCACCGGATCGTTGATCACCAGGAAAGCGGCGAGATCGTCGGGGGGCGGCACGGTGGTGAAGAACGTGGCGCCGCGAAGGTCGGGAAACGCCGCCAGATACTGCTCGCGAAGCGCTGCTCCCTCGTCGAGAACGAAGATGAACTTTCCCCGGGAGTCGGCTCGGGACCACCCCTTGGCGAGCACCGCTCCGCGGAGCGTCGATGCCGCGCCTCGCACGTCGTCCGGCACGACCAACCGGTCTCGTCCCAGCCCCGCCAGAATGACCCGATCGAGATCGTGGAGGGTTGTCGCGTCGAACGCGGGCGCCGACGTCGCCCCAGGAAGGCCCGTCGATCCCTGCTTGCAGTTCATCGTCACGACGATCGCGGTGTGCCCCGGTCTTTTGCTCGACCATGCGCGGAGCATCGCCGTCGCGTCCTCGAACCGTGCGGGAGACGAGCGAAAGTCGAAGTCGGGTTCATGAATGAGCTTGAATCCGGGCGTCGACATCGCCCCGGGGTCGGGAAGAGGCCACGGCTCGATGCCCGCGAGTTTCAGCAGCCGATTTCCCAGCGGATCGGCGTAGCGACCGCCGCGAGGGTCGTGGCACACGTCGAGTTCGAGCGACCGAAGTCCGAGATTGAGCTGATCGACGAGGGACAGGTGCGAGTAATCGACGCCCTCGCCTCGCCGCCCCGCCGCGTTCATCAGGTCGAGCAGTTGGGGCTGCACGCCGAGCTTGTAGCTGTTGTGGCTGCCGATCACCTGCGACCCGACGAGCGCCGGTTCGTCCGCCACGCGTCCCGCGCGAGTGCAGGAGGGGAGCAAGGTCAGCACGACGAGCATCGCCGACATGCGGAGCGGCTTCATGAAGCCAGCATAGCGATCGGCGGAACGTCCGCGAGGCGGAGCTCCTACTCTTTGCGCGACGCCAACATGGACGGCCTGTTCGACCATCGCCGCTACCTGATCCCCTTCCGCTCGTCGCTGCTGCCGGCGATCTTCACCGACACGCTGGTGATCGGCGCGGGCGTGGCCGGCCTTCGCGCGGCGATCGCCGCCGCCGAGCACGGCGAGGTGATCGTCCTGAGCAAGGGGGACCTGCGTTCCACCAACACGGCCTGGGCCCAGGGCGGCATCGCCAGCGCGGTCTCGCCCAAGGACACGATCGAGTCCCACATCGAGGACACCCTCGCGGCGGGCGCCGGCCTGTGCGACGTCGACGCCGTGCGGACCATCGTGGGCGCGGGCCCTCGCCACATGTCCGAACTGCTCAGCTGGGGCATGAAGCTCGACCGCAACCCGCAAGGCGAGATCCTGCTGGGTCGCGAGGGAGGCCACGCCGCCAGCCGCATCGTGCACAGCAACGGCGACGCCACGGGCGCCGAGCTCCAGCGAGTGCTCGAACAGAAGGTGCGGTCCGCGACGGGGGTGCGCGTCTTCGAGAAGTGCTTCTCGCTCGATCTCGTCACGCCCTCGAACGAACCGGGCTCGCCGGTCATGGGCGCCATCACGCACCATCCCAAGCACGGACTTCAGGTCATCTGGGCCAAGGCCACCATCCTCGCCAGCGGCGGCGCGGGCATGCTCTACCGCGAGACGACCAACCCGCCCCTCGCCACCGCCGACGGCATCGCGATGGCCTACCGGGCGGGCGCCACGCTCGCGGACATGGCCTTCGTCCAGTTCCACCCCACCACCCTCTACCTCGCCGGCGCGAGCCGCAGCCTCATCACCGAGGCCATCCGCGGGGCCGGCGCCCACCTCCTCGACGCCTCGGGCCACCGCTTCATGGTCGAGGTGCACCCGATGGCCGAACTGGCCCCCCGCGACATCGTGAGCCAGGCGATCGTCCGCCAGATCGCCAAGCAGGGCGGCCAGAACGTGCTCCTCGACTGCCGCGCCATCGAGCACTTCGAGGCGAAGTTCCCCGGCATCGCGGCCCTGCTGCGACGCTTTGAACTTGATCCGGCCAAGGACCTCATTCCCGTCCACCCGGCGATGCACTACATGGTCGGCGGCGTGCGGACCGACGCCGCGGGCCGCAGCGACGTCCCCGGGCTCTACGCCGTGGGCGAAGCGGCCAGCACGGGGCTGCACGGCGCCAACCGGCTCGCGAGCAACTCGCTGCTCGAGGGCCTCGTGATGGGCGAGATCGCGGGCCGCGCATGCCTTGAAATGCGTCAGCCCGGCGCCGGCGGCGCGTCCGTCGGGCCCGCGCCCGGGTGGGCCGCGGCCATCGGCGGCGGACGCTCCGCCCCCGTGCCGATCGTCAGCGACATTCGCCCAAGCGAACGGGGTGAACTCGACCTGACCGACGTCCGCTCGAGCCTTCGTTCGGCCATGTGGCGCAACGTCGGCATCGAACGCACCGCCGCCAAGCTCGCCGGCGCCAGCGAGATGATCGACTTCTGGGCCAGGTACACCCTCGACAAGATCTTCGACGACGTCTCGGGGTGGGAGACGCAGAACATGCTCGTCGCCGCCGCGCTGGTCGCCAAGGCGGCCGAATGGCGCCGGGAAAGCCGCGGTTGTCACCTGCGGCTCGATTTTCCCGAGCAGGAGGCGTCGCTCTGCCTCCACGACCTCTGGCGACGCGGACGCGAAACGCCCGCCACGCTTCCCGTGCGGGCGTGAGGCCGCGAACGGCGCTCACGTCCCGCAGCGTTGCGCTTCCTCGAAGTCCAGTTCTCGCTCGAGGGTTCGGAAGACCTCCTCGGAGATCTCGCCGGCGTCCCGCATCCGGACCAGCGCGTTGCGCTCCTCCTCGATGGCCAGGCGGTGCAACGCGGCCTCCGTGCCCGCGTCGGAGCCCGATCCCGGCTCGTCCTCGCCCCGGGCGGTGCGGGTGGCGGCCTCGAGCCGCTCCAGGTACTTGGCTCGCACGCGGGTGACCGCGGGATCGTCGGGACCGTCCGAGCCGTGGGCGTCGAGCCGCGACAACGCCGCGCTCGCGATCATCATCCTCGCCACCAGTTCCTCGTGGGCGATGCCCTCGCCGACCGAATCTCCCAGCCGGCGGATGAGCGGCCCCAGCGTCATGCTCTGGATCACGAGCGTCGAGAAGATCACCGCGAACGTCAGCAGGACGATGAGATTGCGGTGCTCGAAGGGCATAACGACGTTCCCCGCCACCGTCACGGTCATCGGCAACGCCACCGCCGCCGCGAGACTCACGATGCCCCGCATGCCCGTCCAGCCGATCACCACGAGTTCGCCCAGTCGAGGCACGGGGAGCCGCCGCGGGAAGAAGGGCAACCTCGCCAGGCCCGCGATCGGCAAGACCCAGACGAGCCGGACGACGATCACCGTCCCGCTCACGGCCGCCGCGTACCCCAGCAGTTGCCCGAGCGAGTACTCATGCTTGACCGCGTCGATCACCTGGTCGAGTTGAAGGCCGATCAGCACGAAGACCACGCCGTTGATCAGCAGCAGCACCAGTTGCCACACGTGCACCACCTGCATCCGGGCCAGCGGCGAGAAGATCTGCGGGCTCCGCTTCGAGACGTACAGGCCGGCCACCACGGTCGCGAGCACGCCCGAAGCGTGCAGCGCCTCCGCGGGCACGTACGACGCATAAGGCGCGAGGAGCGACAGGGCGGTCGTCACCACCGGATCCCGCATCCGCCGGTGCAGTTGCGCGAGCACCATGCCCGCCACCAGCCCCACGCAGATCCCCGCGCCCGCCGCGAAGAGGAAGCTCCAGGCCGTCTGCAGCGGCGAGAAGGCGCCCTGCGTCACCGCCAGCAGCGCGACCCGATACGCGATCAGGCCCGACGCATCGTTGACCAGACTCTCGCCCTCCAGCACGGTCACGATGCGACGGCTCACGCCCAGCCGCTGGCAGATCGCCGTGGCGGCGGCCGCGTCGGGCGGGGAGACGATCGCCCCCAGCAGGAACCCCTGCCACCAACTCATGCCCGGCACCACGAGCGTGCACACCTCCGCCACCGCCCACGCCGTCACCACCACCAACCCCACCGCCAGGAACCCGATCGGCACGGCGTGGCGTCGAAAATCGTGCAGCCACGTGTTCCACGCGCCCGCGTACAGGATCGGGGGCAGGAAGACCAGGAAGACCACGTCCGGGCTCAGGGACAGATTCGGCAGGAACGGCATCATCGTGATCGCGAGCCCCGCCATCACCATCATCGTGGGATACGGGACCCGCGTCTTCTTGGCCAGTTCGGCCAAGGCGATCACGGCGGCAAGCAGACCCAGGATGGCGACGAGTTCCGGCAACGACATGCTGGAATGGAGCGTATGAGGCCCCCATTCCCGATCCAATGCCCGGCCGCCGAGCCGATTTGCTGAATCGGTTTCCCCGATGCATGCGTACCCCCCAGCATCGCATGGGCGTCGACCGGTGCATTTGCCATGACATCGCCTTCTCGCGGCTCAAGGAGCTCGCGACCAGGAACGGTCACGACCTCGACGCCCTCGCGCGCCAGACCGGGTGCACCACCAACTGCGGCATGTGCAAGCCCTACATCATCCGCATGCTCGAGACAGGCCAGACCCTCTTTCCGGTCCTCTCCGAACCCGCCGCTCGCGAGATCATCGCCCGCTGGGAAGCCGCACGGGCCGCGCCACGCCCCCGAGCGGGCGGCGGCCCCGACGCGGACCGTTGACGCTCGCGGCCGCCCGTCGATCCCGATCACCCGAACCCATCCGATCCAAAAGAAACGACGCCCCGGTGCGAGACCGGGGCGTCGGTGCCTCATGCGTGAAACCAACTGCGTGGAACCAACTGCGTGAACGGCAGCGAGCTTACTGCGGCGCGGGCGCCGCACTCTGACCGCCGCTGAGGATGTCGTCCATGGCCGGCGTGGCCGGGATGACGGGCTTGTACTCCTCGAGCAGCGCCTCGTCGGCGGCCTCTTCGTCCTCGGGGAGGGCGACGAGGTGCTTGACGCGGATGTCCTGGTAGGGACGGAAGCCGCTGCCCGCGGGGATGAGGTGGCCGAGCAGGACGTTCTCCTTGAGGCCGATGAGCGAATCCATCGCGCCGCGGAGGGAGGCCTCGGTGAGCACCTTGGTGCTCTCCTGGAACGAGGCGCCCGAGAGGAACGAGTCGCTGGAGAGCGCGGCCTTGGTGATGCCCAGCAGCAGGGTGCGGCCGGAGGCGGGGCGGCAACGCTTGCCCTTGGCGCCTTCCTTGCCGGTGGCCTCGGCGCGAGCGTTGGCCTCGCGGACGGCCTCCTTCTGAACCATCTCGCCCACCTTGAAGTCGGTGCCGCCGACTTCCGTGATGCGGATGTAGCTCTCGATCTCGCGGTTCTTCTGCTTGAACGTGTACTTGTCGACGACCTCCTGGGGGAGCAGGTCGGTGTCGCCGGGCGACTCGACCTTCACCTTGCGGAGCATCTGGCTGAGGATCAGCTCGATGTGCTTGTCGTTGATGGCCACGCCCTGGGCGCGGTAGACGTTCTGGACCTCGTCGAGCATGTAGGTCCAGAGGGCCTCCTCGCCCTTGATGCGGAGGATGTCGTGCGGGACGAGCGGACCCTCGGTGAGCGGGTCGCCGGCGTTGACGACGTCGCCCGTGTGGACGAGGAGCTGCTTGTCGGTGCTGACGTGGTGATCCTTCTCGATGCCGGCCTCGGAGACGATGCGGATCGTCATCTTGCCCTTGCGCTTGTCGGAGAAGATCTCGACCTTGCCGGAGAGCTCGGCCATGACAGCCGGGTCCTTGGGCTTGCGGGCCTCGAAGATCTCTGTGACGCGGGGAAGACCGCCGACGATGTCCTGCGAGCCCGCCGCGGAACGCGGCTGGCGGGCGAGCATCTGGCCGGGGCGGATGGCCTGACCGTCCTCGACCTCGAGACGGGCGCGGGCCGGGAGGTAGTGGTGATCGAGAATGCCGCCCGCGGCATCGACGATGGTGATGGCCGGGTGCAGGTCGCCCTTGTGCTCGATGATGACGCGGGCCTTCTTGCCGCCGCCGGCATCCTCGACGCGATAGGTCTCCTTGTCGACGATGTCGACGAACTGGACCTTGCCTTCCTTCTCGGCGAGGATGGGAATGCGGTGCGGGTCCCACTTGACGAGGGTCTGGCCCTTCTTCACCTCGACGCGATCGGAGACGTAGATGAACGCGCCGTAGGGAACCTTGAACTTCTCGAGTTCGCGTCCCTTGGAGTCGAGGACGGCCAGTTCGGCGTTGCGCTTGAGGACGATCGTGCAGTCATGACCGTCCTCGTCCTTGCCGGGCACGGCGTTGCAGTCGCGGAGTTCAAGGACGCCGCCGTTGAGGGCGTCGTACTTGGTGTTCTCCGCGGTGCGCTGACCGATGCCGCCCGTGTGGAACGTGCGCATCGTGAGCTGAGTGCCGGGCTCGCCGATGGACTGGGCGGCGATGATGCCCACGGCCATGCCGGGCTCGACCAGCTTGCCGGTCGAGAGGTCAAGGCCGTAATCCAGCACGGAGCAGCCGGTGCGGCTCTCGCTGGTGAGCGGCGAGCGGACCATGACCGAGTCGATGCCCAGGTTGTCGATGCGGGTCGCGACGGCCTCGGAGATGACCTGGTTCTCGCGGACGACGACCTCGCCGGTGATGGGATCGGCGATGGTGTTGCAGCTGACGCGGCCGGCGATCTGGTCGCGGAGGGGCACGTCGACCTGCTCGCCCTTGTAGAGGGCCCGCTTCATGACGCCGCGACGGCTGCCGCAGTCCACCTCGCCGATGATGACGCTCTGCGCGATGTCGCAGAGCTTGCGGGTGAGGTAGCCCGAGTCGGCGGTCTTGAGGGCGGTGTCGGCCAGACCCTTTCGCGCGCCGTGCGTCGAGGAGAAGTACTCGAGGATGTTGAGACCCTCGCGGAAGTTGGCGCGGATGGGGGTCTCGATGATCTCGCCGCTGGGCTTGGCCATGAGGCCTCGCATGCCGGCGAGCTGCTGCATCTGGCTGATGTTGCCGCGGGCGCCCGAGTCGACCATGAGGTAGACGGGGTTGAGGTAGGCCCGGGCCTTCATGTCCTCGGGGCCCATCTCCGCGCCGTGCTCGTCGCGGCGGTCGTTCTTGAGGACGGTGACGAGCTTCTTCTGCACCTCTTCGCGGCAGTGCGACCAGATGTCGAGCAGCTGGTTGTACCGCTCGCGGGGGGTGATGATGCCGCGATCGAAGTTCTTCTCGATGCGGTCGACCTTCTTCTGCGACTCGTCGAGCAGCGCCTGCTTCTCCGGCGGGATGCGCAGGTCGGTGATGGCGAAGGAGAGGCCGGCCAGGGTGGCCTGCTTGAAGCCCATCTCCTTCAGGCGGTCGAGCAGGTCGATGGTGACGGCGCGGCCCTTGAAGCGGTACGCGTCGTCGATGACGCGGGCGCACCCCTTCTTGCCCAGGGCGCAGTTGTAGTACGGCATGCCGTCGGCCAGCACGTCGGCGAAGAGCGCGCGGCCGGGGGTGGTGACGATGGGCTTCTTCTGCCCGTGCTCGTTCCGCGGCCAGTCCTTGATGTCGCCCGACTGGCTGTCGACGATGCGGTCGAATCCGTCGACGCGGAGGAGGATGCGGTCGTGCGGGCCCACCACGCCCCGCTCCATGGCGAGGATCGCCTCCTTGCGGTCCTTGAACCGGGGGAGCTTCTCGATGGGCTTCTCGTCGGGCGTGATGTACGTGATGAAGTACACGCCCATCACGATGTCCTGGCTGGCCGAGATGATCGGCTTGCCGTTGCTGGGCGAGAAGATGTTGTGCGTGCTGAGCATCAGCACGTGCGCCTCGGCCTGCGCCTCGACCGACAGCGGCAGGTGCACGGCCATCTGGTCGCCGTCGAAGTCGGCGTTGAAGCCCGTGCACACCAGCGGGTGCAGGCGGATGGCGTTGCCCTCGACGAGCACGGGCTCGAAGGCCTGGATGCCCATTCGGTGGAGCGTCGGGGCGCGGTTGAGGAGCACCGGGTGCTGGAAGATGACCTCCTCCAGGATGTCCCACACCGCCGGATCGCGACGCTCGAGCATGCGCTTGGCGCTCTTGATCGTGTCGGCCAGCCCGTGCTCCTTGAGCTTGCGGATGATGAAGGGCTGGTAGAGCTCGAGCGCGATCTTCTTGGGAAGGCCGCACTGGTGCAGCTTGAGTTCCGGACCCACGACGATGACCGAGCGGGCCGAGTAGTCCACTCGCTTGCCCAGCAGGTTCTCGCGGAAGCGGCCCTGCTTGCCCTTGATCATGTCCGTCAGGCTCTTGAGCGGCCGGTTGCTGCTGCCCAGCACGGGGCGGCGGCAGCGGTTGTTGTCGAAGAGCGCGTCCACCGCCTGCTGCAGCATCCGCTTCTCGTTGCGGATGATGACCTCGGGCGCGTTGAGGTCCATCAGCTTCTTCAGACGGTTGTTGCGGTTGATGATGCGGCGGTACAGGTCGTTGAGGTCGCTGGTCGCGAAGTTGCCGCTCTCGAGCAGCACCAGCGGACGTAGGTCCGGCGGGATCACCGGGATGACGTCCATCACGAGCCACGAGGGGTCGTTCTCGCTGCCGCGGATCTGCTCGACGAGCTTGAGCCGCTTGGCCAGGTCCTTGATCTTCTGCTTGCTCTTGGTCTGGTTGAGCTCCTGGCGGATGTCCGCGGCGATCTTCGGGAGGTCGGTGCGGGCGATCAACTCGCGAATCGCGTCGGCGCCCATGCTCGCGCGGAAGCCGTTGGCCCCGTGCTTTTCGACCGCCTGGCGGTGCTCGTCCTCGGTCAGCACCTGCTTGAACTTGAGCTCGGTGTCGCACGGATCCACCACCACGTAATCCTGGTAGTAGATGACCTTCTCGAGGTCGCTGGTCTTCATGCCCAGCAGCGTGCCCAGGCGGCTGGGCATGCTCTTGAAGAACCAGATGTGCACGATCGGGCTGGCCAGGTTGATGTGGCCCATGCGCTTGCGGCGCACGCGGCTGTGGGTCACCTTGACGCCGCAGCGGTCGCAGATGATGTTCTTGTGCTTCGTGCCCTTGTACTTGCCGCAGCCGCACTCGTAGTCTCGCTCTGGCCCGAAGATGCGCTCGCAGAAGAGGCCGTCCTTCTCGGGGCGGTAGGTGCGGTAGTTGATGGTCTCGGGCTTCTTGACCTCGCCGTAGGACCACGCCCTGATGTCGACGGGCGAGGCGAGGGTGACCTTGACGGCGGAAAAGTCGTTGACCCTCTCGTAGACAGTCTCAGCCATGATCGCGTGCTCCGGTGCTGGTCTTGGCGGCGTGCCCGCCGCGGATCGTCGTGTGGATGATGCAAGGCGGCGGAAGGACGGGGCCCTTCCGCAAGACGGCGGCTCCGGGCGTCATGCCTGGAGCCGCGGTCGGTTCGTCAGAGGAGGCTGCCGCCCTCGGTCTGCTTCTTCTCGAGGGTGATGTTGAGGCCCAGGCCCTTGAGTTCGTTGCAGAGGACGTCGAAGGCGACGGGCATGCCGGCCTCGAGCTTGTTGGTGCCCTTGACCATGCTCTCGTAGATCTTCGTGCGTCCCTCGACGTCGTCGGACTTGACGGTGAGGAGTTCCTGCAGGATGTACGCCGCGCCGTAGGCCTCGAGGGCCCAGACCTCCATCTCGCCGAAACGCTGACCGCCGGTGCGGGCCTTGCCGCCCAGGGGCTGCTGCGTGATGAGCGAGTAGGGGCCGGTGGCTCGGGCGTGGATCTTGTCGTCCACCAGGTGGTGGAGCTTCATGAGGTACATGTAGCCCACGGTGGTCCGCTGATTGAACGCCTCGCCGGTGCGACCATCGAAGAGCTGGATCTTGCAGTTGCGGGGCATCTTGGCGAGCAGTTCGCGCGGGTGCGGCCAGGTGCCGCCCTTCTCGCACTGGGCCCACCGCTCGTCGACGTGGCGGTTGGCCTCGGCGATGGCGTTGTGGATCTCCTCCTCGCGGGCGCCGTCGAAGACGGGGGTGACAGCCTGGAAGCCCAAGACGCGGGCCGCCCAGCCAAGGTGCGTCTCGAGGATCTGCCCGACGTTCATGCGGCTGGGCACGCCCAGCGGGTTGAGGAGCACGTCGACCGGCGTGCCATCCTCCATGAAGGGCATCTCCTCCTCGGGGACGATGCGGGCGATGACGCCCTTGTTGCCGTGGCGGCCGGCCATCTTGTCGCCCACACTCAGCGTCCGCTTGGTGGCCAGGTACACCTTGACCATCTCGAGGACGTTGGGAGGCAGCTCGTCGCCCCGCTTCATGTGGGCGACCTTGCGGGCCTTCTCGACGCCGATGGCCTGGATGCGGGGCCAGAACTGCTTGTGAAGCTTCTCGGCCTCGGCCTTGGCTTCCTTGCTGCCCTTGATCCACTTGACGTCGAAGTTGCGGATCTGCTCGAGGATGACTTCGCGAATGTCGCTGGCGCCCACCTTCTGACGGGTGTTGGGATCGACCATCGGCGTGCCGATCGCGTCGTTGATCAGCTGCGTCATCTGCTTGAAGATGACGATCGACTGATCGTCCTGCAGCGTCTCGTAGTCGGAGATCTCCTTCTTGAGGGCCTTCTTCTGCTCCTCGTTCATGTGCTGGCGCTTGGAGAACTTCCTCGCGCCGATCACCACGCCCTCGACGCCCGCGGGCACCTCGAGCGAATCGTTCTTGACGTCCTCGCCCGCGCGGCCGAAGATCGCGTGCAGCAGCTTCTCCTCGGGCGTCAGCTCGGTCTTGCTCTTGGGGCTGACCTTGCCCACGAGAATGTCGCCCGGGCCCACGCGGGCGCCGATGCGGATGATGCCCTGCTCGTCGAGGTTGCGGAGCATCTTCTCGCTGACGTTGGGGATGTCGCGGGTGAACTCCTCGCGACCCAGCTTGGTCTCGCGGATCTCGACGTCGAAGGCGTCGATGTGGATGCTCGTGAAGGTGTCGTCCTTCACGAGGCGCTCGTTCATGACGATCGCGTCCTCGAAGTTGTACCCGTCGAAGGTGTTGAACGCCACCAGCACGTTCTTGCCGATCGACAGCTCGCCCATCTTGGTGCTCGCGCCGTCGGCGATCACCTCGCCCTGCTCGACCTTCTGCCCGATCTTGACGACCGGCCGCTGGTTGAGGCACGTCCGCTCGTTGAGGCCCACGAACTTTCGGAGCACGTACTCGTCGGCGTTGTCGACGATGATCCGCTCGCCGTCGACGAACGTCACCGTGCCGGCGTTCTTGGCCTTGACCACCATGCCCGAGTTGCGCCCCACGGCCTTCTCGATGCCCGTGGCGACGCACGGAGGATCGACCTTGATCAGGGGCACGCCCTGACGCTGCATGTTCGATCCCATGAGCGCGCGGTTCGCGTCGTCGTGCTCGAGGAAGGGGATCAGCGCGGCCGAGATGCCGATGATCTGCTTGGCCGAGATGTCGAGGAACTGCACCTTCGTCGAGTCGGCCTCCGCCAGTTCGCCGCTGACGCGAGCGAGCACCGCGCCCTTCTTCAGGCGGCCGCCATCGTCCAGCGAGTCCGCCGGCGCGAGGATCGCCTCCATCTCCTCGTCCGCCCGCAGGTGGACGATCTTGCCCGTCACCTTGCCGTCGCGCACCTCGCGGTACGGCGTGCGAAGGAAGCCGTACTCGTCGATGCTCGAGTAGATGCCCAGCGACGCGATCAGGCCGATGTTCGTGCCTTCGGGCGTCTCGATCGGGCAGATGCGCCCGTAGTGCGAGATGTGCACGTCGCGAACCTCGAAGCCCGCCCGCTTGCGGTTGAGGCCGCCAGGGCCCAGCGCCGACAGGCGACGCTCGTGCACAAGGCTCGACAGCGGGTTGGTCTGGTCGACGACCTGCGACAGTTCGCTGCGGCCGAAGAAGAAGTCGATGGCGCTCGAGATGCTCTTGGTGTTCACCAGGTCGGCGATCTTCACCAGGTCCTCGGGGTCCTTCTGCGCCATGCGCTCCTGGACCGTCCGCTTGAGCTTGATGAAGCCCTTCCGCAGCTCGTCGACCGCCAGCTCGTCGAGCGTGCGGAGGCGACGGTTGCCCAGGTGGTCGATGTCGTCCACCACCGCCGCCGCACGGCCCGTCTCGGGGTCGATCCGGCCGCTCCGCAGGTCGAGCAGGTAGCGGATCACCTGCAGGAAGTCCTCGCTGCGGATGAACATCATCGTCTCCGGCGTCTCGAGCCGGAACTTGCGGTTGATGCGGAACCGGCCCACGCGCCCCAGGCGGTAGCGGTTCTCGTCCATGAACTTCTCGAAGAAGAGCTGCTTGGCCTTCTCCACCTGCGGCGGGTTGCCCGGCCGCAGCTTGCTGTACACCTTCAGCATCGCGCGGTGATAGGTCGTGTCCGCCTCGAAGGCCTCGAGCTTCTCCTCCGCGATCGTGTTCAGGATCAGCACGTCGCTGGGATTCTCGATCACCTTCACGCGGCGCAGCGTGCTGTTCTGGATCGCGCCCAGCGCCTCGCCGATCTGGCGGCCCACGTGCACCAGCTCCTCGCCGGTCGACGTGTCCACGATGCTCTCCGCCGCCCAGTGCTCGGCCTTGAGGTTCTCCACCTTCACGTCGCTGACGGTGTAGAAGAGCTGCAGCAGCTTGTCCGTCTCCGCGACGCTGTCGTCAAGGCACCGCAGGAACGTCGTCGCCGCCAGCTTCGTGCTCTGGTCGATCCGCATCGCCAGCACGTCCTTCTTCGTCACCTCCAGCTCGATCCAGCTGCCCCGCTCGGGAATGACGCGGGCCGAGTGCAGCGGACGGTCCGCCTCGCTGCTCACGATCGAGAAGTCGACGCCGGGCGATCGGTGCAACTGGCTCACGATCACGCGCTCGGCGCCGTTCACGATGAACTCGCCGCCGCCCATCATCACCGGGAACTCGCCCAGGTAGATGTTCTCCTCCGGAAGCTCCGGCTTGCCCTCCCGCTTCATCCGCAGACCCACCCGGAACGGACGCGCGTAGCTCAGCCGAAGCTCGCGGCACTCGTCGGGCGTGTACCGCGGCTCCTCGAGCATGTACGACGTGTACTCGAGCGTCATCGTCTCGTCGTAGCTCTTGATCGGAAAGACCTCGCGCAGCAACGACTCGAGCCCCAGCAAGCCGTCCCGCTCGTCAGGGCCCTTGCCCATCTGCAGGAACCGCTCGTAGGCCATCGTCTGCACTTCGCACAAGTCCCCCACCGGCATGGCGTCGCCACGCTTGGAGAAATTGCGAATCCCGTCCTGTCCCGAAGATCCGTTTGACGCACCGATCGAAGCCATCGATGTCCTCGCGATGGAGAATGCGATACCAGCCTGACACTCAATGCAGCCGAACGACGTTCGCGGTCGCAGTGTTCATCAGGCCGGGCAATCTCAAGGTTGTTGGGCTCAAGTCCGTCAGAGGGCTGCTCTCTCGAAGCAACCAGCCGGCACGACCAGCCGACGGCCAGCCAAAGGCATGTCCCGTCCGCCGCACACCGTGCCGAACCGATGAGTATACACCCCCCGCAGCCCTGAGAGCAAGGGGGATGCCACCCGAATACTTGAAAAATCCGGCGGGAAAATCAGGGCCCGGCACCATTCGTACCGGGCCCTGATCAAAGCTGAACTCACACCCCTCTCGCCGCCGGACACCCAGCCCCGCTCCCCCTCGGGAGCAAGTTCCAAGTCTCTGTTCGACAGGGGTTTGCGGCACCAGATCAGGCTCAGGCGAGCTCGACCGTCGCGCCGTTCTCTTCCAGGAGCTTCTTGAGCTTCTCGGCGTCTTCCTTCGACAGGCCCTGCTTGACGGCCTTGCCCGGAGCGTCCACGAAGGCCTTCGCCTCCGCCAGACCCAGACCCGTCGCCTCGCGGACGACCTTGATCACCTGGATCTTCTTGTCGCCCGAGCCCTTCAGGATCACGTCGAAGCTCGTCTTCTCCTCGGCCTTCGGAGCGGCGGCGCCCGCGGCCGCGGCCATCATCACGCCACCGCCCGCGGCGGCCTCGATGCCGTAGGTGTCCTTCATGTACTTGCCCAGCTCCACGGCCTGCTTCAGGCTGAGGCCGGCGAGCTTGTCGCCCAGGTCCTTGATCGCAGCGTCAACAGCGGTATCCGACATGTTCAAACCTTTCTTCTACGCGAACCGGCGACTGGCCCCGATCCGCCACACGTACCCAAGAGGGGTCGAACCACTCGACCTTTAACCCCGTGCAGGGGCCAGTTGGGGCTGATGTTTCCTTCCTATCCGCCCGCGTTCGCCCCGGCCGAACGCGGCGGCACGTTCCAACACGAGAAGCCTCAGGCGACCTTCGTGATCGCTTCGCCCTTCTCCAACTTCTCTTCGATGGACTTGATGATGCCGGCCAACTTCGAGCCAGGACCCTGCAGCTGGCCGAGCAGCTTGCGGCCCGGGCTGACCACCAGCGTGACGACCCGCCCGATGGCCTCGTCCTTGGTGGGGTACTTCGACAGCTCCTCGACGGCCTTCTTGCCGCTGAACACGATGCCGTCGAGCACCGCGCCCTTGAGCTCGAGCGCGGGCATCTTGGCCATCGCCCCCACCAACTCGCGGGCCACCTCGACGACGGACTCCCCGCCGAAGGCCAGCGCGCTGGACCCGGTCAGCAGGTCCTTGAGGAGCTCGAGGCTGGTGCCTTCGAACGACTTGCGGGCCAGCGCGTTCTGCACCACGACGATGCGGATGTTCTTCTTCGCCAGCGAGTGACGCAGACGGGTGGTGTCCACGGCCTTCACGCCGCGGATGCTGATCACCATCGCGTCGGGCCACTGCTCGGTGCCCTTGGTGATGCGCGCCTTGTAGTCGCGCATGATCAGGTTCTTGACGACTTTCGACATGGCTGTTTCCTCCGGGCCTCAGGGGCCCGTTCGCTGACGATTGCTTACTCGGCGACGACGGCCGACACGTACTGGACGCGGACGCCGGGAGTCATCGTCCCGCTGATGGTGATGCTCTTGATGTACTGACCCTTCACGCTCGATGGACGCATCTTCTCGATGGCGCCGATGAAGTGATTCAGGTTCTCCGTGAGCGACGCCTCCGGGAAGCTCATCTTCCCGATGATCGCGTGGATGTTCCCGCCCGTGTCCGTGCGGAACTCCACCTTGCCCGCGGCATACTCGCGAACGGCGTTGGCCACGTCCGGCGTCACGGTGCCCGCCTTGGGGCTGGGCATCAGGCCCTTGGGGCCCAGCACCTTGCCGAGCTTCGACACGATTCGCATCATGTCAGGGCTCGCCACCGCCACGTCGAAGTCCATCCAGCCCTTCTCGATCTCGGCCACGAGATCCTCGGCGCCGGCCTTGATCGCGCCCGCTTCCATGGCCTTGGGGGCCACGTCGCTCTGGCAGAAGGCCACCACGCGCTTGTTCTTGCCGATGCCCTTGGGCAGCGAGATCGCGCCGCGGAGGTTCTGCTCGCTCTGCTTGGTGTCCACGTTCAGGTGCATCACCACGTTGACCGTCTGGTCGAACTTGGGACTCTTGAACTTCTTGACCGCCGCGACCGCCGCCGCGGGCTCCACGGCCTCCGCCACCTTCAGGCCGTCGTTGGCCTTCGCTCGCTTGGTGATACGAACCGGCATCTTCAATCCTTTCGCTCGAGTGCGGCGACCTCTGGCCTGCCGCACCGCGTTGTGCTGTGCTGCTGTGTTCCGGAAAGTCCGCGTCAGGCCACGACGGTCACGCCCATCGAACGGGCCGTGCCCTCGATCACGCGCATCGCCGCCTCAATCGAGTGGCTGTTCAGATCGGCCATCTTCGCCTCGGCGATCTTCTGCACCTGCGCCTTGGTGATCTTGCCGACCTTGTCCTTGTTCGGCACGCCCGAGCCCTTCGGCACGCCCGCGGCCTCAGCGATCAGCACCGACGCAGGGCTGCTCTTGATCTCAAGGTCGAACGTGCGGTCGTTGTAGACCGTCACGATGCAACCCACGACCTTGCCCTTCACGTGCTGCGTGGCGGCATTGAACTTCTGGATGAACTGGCCAGGGTTGACACCCTTGGAACCCAGCACCGGACCCAGCGGAGGAGCCGGCGTTGCCGCGCCTCCGGGGGCCATGATCTTGAAGATGTTGGTGACTTCCTTCTTACCCATTGCTTTCAACCTCCCACCGGCCTCGACGCCATGGCGTCGGAGCAATCCTCGGGAAAGGACTGCAGGCTCGGTAGTTCAACCGGCTTGGGATTTCACCCGCGACCGTCAGATCGCGGCGTGTCCACAAGGGGAGGATGATAGCCCCCCGCCCCTGCCGGGACAATCGCCACCAGCCCATGCGCTCACCCCCCTCCCACAGCCAGCCTGAAAACCGTCCAAATACCGATCGCCGCCGCCGCCACCGCCCCTTTATGATGAGAGCGGCATGTTGCCGAGCCCCCCACCACCCCTCCGCCCTCGTTTGGGCCCCGCGTGGCTGTTGGCCGCCCTTCTGTGCATCCTCTGCCTTCCCGCCTGGGCCCGCGGCGACGAGTCGGACCTGCTCCTGAACCCGGTGAGCAGGCGCGACATCGACCGGCTGCTCAACGCGTTCGAGGGCACGCCGCAGTCCCAAGCGATCGAATCGCTCTATGCCGGCTACCGCCGCTCGGTGCTCGACCAGCAGGCACGCTTCCGCGAACTCAAGAAAGCCCGTGCCGAGGACCCCAAGCGGGCCGCCATGGAAGAGGCCACCCGCAAAAGGGACGATTTCGCGGCCGTGTACAGGTTCGTCGACCAGGTCGAGGCCCTCTCCGCCTCCTTCTTCGTCGACGTGCGATCGATCGCCGGGCCGGAACTGTCCGGGCGGGTCGATGCCGCGGAGCGGTTCAGCCGCCGCAGGGCAGGCATGCGGCTGGCCGTGTGCGGCCCGGAACGGGCGGACCTCGTGGCCATCGCGAACGACCTGCAGGTGACGCGTTCTCGCGACTTCGACGACGCGCTCTCGGACTACGAGCGGCGACTCGACGACCTGATGAAGCGCAAGCTCCGCCGCGTCCGCACGCTCTTCGAGGAACTCGCCGACGCGCAGATTCGCGAATCGCCTCCGATCGCCGAAGCCATCGGCGAGGTGCTCCGCAAACTCACGGCTGGATCGCTCGAGATCCGCGACTTCAACGTGCGCCAGGCGAGGATCCTGCGCGACCTCTTGCCTGAATCCGAGCAGGCGGCATGGATGCGTGCCTTCAACGCCCGCTCGTACCCCCGCGTGCATGGCGTCGACCTGACGGCCGATGCCTACGCGAAAGTTCGCTCGGTCGAGGGTTTGTCCCCCGAGCAACTCGACGCCATCGACCGCATCCACGAGCGGTATCGGTCCGAGGTGACGGGCGCCGATGCGAGGTACGTCGCCGCCCTCAACCGTCGCCACGACACGCTCGCGAAGTTCAACGTGGTGGCCTGGCTCGACGAGATCGAGAAGAAGCCCGAGTTGGACGACCTGAAGGCCGCGGCGGAGGACCGCAACGCGTTGGCGAGAGCGTGCGTCAGGCGAATGCTCGACGCGCTGACGAGCGAGCAGCGGGCGGGCATGAAGGAACCGGCGTCGTCCGAGGAAGCCCGGGCCCATGAGGACATCATGCCGCTGGGCGACGGCGACGACGACCGCGGGGAGTGGAGCGACGGCCAGTGAAGGACCGGGGGCGCGGGTGCGTCACTCGGCGCATGATGGTGCACGCGTCGCGAGGGATGACCGACGGACGAAACGCGGTCTGAGCTCACCGAGAGGTGCGGGCGCCGACGTGGCCGAAGTGCATCTCGAGATACTTGGCGATGTAGTCGACGATCGACTCGGCCTGGGGGATGTCGGGGTTGGACGTCTCGCCCATGGGCTCGAACCGCATGCCCTGGAAGCGGCCCACCGCGTCGCGAACGGAGAGACCGTGCTGGATGGACAGGCTGAAGGCGCGGCAGAAGGCCTGACACATGCCCGAGAGGGTGGATCCCTCCTTGCTCATCTTCAGGAAGAGCTCGCCGGGGCGACCGTCGGGATAGAGCCCGATGGTGAGATAGCCCTCGTGGCGGCCGATCGAGAACTTGTGGGTGATGGACTCACGCGTGACGGGGAGGCTCTGGCGGACTGCAAGCATCGAGTCGACTTCCTGTCGTGGTGTGGCCGGGCTGCCGCAGGTGCTCCCGCACCCGCAGCGCTTCGGCTGCGTGGAGGCATCGGCGGCGGGTTGCGGAACGTCGTGTCCCATGAGGTCGCGAGTGTACCGCCCATGCCGCCCAATGGCGAGGGACCCTCCCTGGAAATGGAGGACAGTGGAGTATCGGCGGGTCGCCGTTGCCATCCCCACGAAAATGCCGGGAATCTCTTCGTCGCCTGAACGCCTGGGGCTGCGCTTGCAGGCACGCCCCGCTCCATGTCGAGCTGCACCGGGAACGCTGGCCGCGTGTCGCGTGCCATTGAACGTAAAGCCATCGCTGGCACTCGTGAGCACATTCGGTGGTGCCGCCTCGCGACGGCGAGACAAGGGTTCGACGTCGTGGGGTCCTCCCAGGCCAGCCGCCATGACAAATCTCGATGCCCGCGACGCTCGAGCAGTCGTGACGCTGACTCTAATCAGTGCAACATCGTCCTCGCGGCACGGGTATCACTGCGGTCGACGCACCGCATCCGTACGAAGGCCGACCCCCGGCTTGCATCGCGTCGAACCCAAGACCCGGCAAACCCGACATCGCTACACTTTCCTCCCACCGGAATCCGACGCTCCGGGGGACCTCGCGGAGGGCATCGACAAGCGTCGTCACGAATCAGGTCGCATCGCGGGGCGTCGGACGACGCAGCCGCGGCCGCGAGGACACGAAGGAAACGAGCACAGCCATGAGCGACACCCAGGGCCAGCAACCCCAGCAGCAGCAGATCCAGCTCCGCATCGACGAGAGCAAGATGGCGACCACCTACGCCAACACCATCCGCACCTCCACCACGCAGGACGAGGTCGTCCTCGACTTCGGCATGAACCTGCCGGTGCCCGGCCCCAACAACGAGCCCGTGCTCGTCTTCGCCGTCGGCAGCCGCGTGGTCCTCAACTGGGCCGGCGCCAAGCGTCTGGCCATCAGCCTGGGCCAGGTCGTCCGCCAGTTCGAGGAGCGCAACGGCGAGATCAACCTGGGCCCCCGCCAGGGCGGCCAGCCCCGCATCTCGCAGTAATCGCTCGCCCATCGAATGACAAGGGGCCCCTTTCGGGGCCCTTTTTCGTGCGCGGGGTCGGCCCCCGGACGGCGCAGGCGGGCGCGAAATGAACGCCGGCCCGCGACCGAAGTCGCGGGCCGGCGGATGATGATCACGAACATTCCGCGGCTCAGCAGCCGCCGGCCTGCCAGACGAGGAAGAAGGACTGGAGGTCGCCGCCATCGACGCCGCCGTCCTGATTGACGTCGGCGCACGAGGCGGCGTTGGCCCACTCGGGGAAGAAGGAGGCCAGGTCGCCGCCGTCGACGCCGCCGTCCTGGTTGTAGTCCGCGGCGCACGCGGCACAGGGCGAGCCGCAATCAACGACCCCCGTGTAGAAGTCGGGACGAACGTTGAGGTTGCTCCCGCTGGCCGGGCGCAGGTGCCAGCGGCCCGCGGCGGGATCGGGCAGCGGATTGATGGGGAAGAGCCCGACGGCAAGCCAATACTCGCCGCCCTCGATGGGGCCCGACTGGCCGGTGTACGTGCCGCTGAGCGGGGTGTACGGGGCGCGGGGTCCGGCCGATCCGAACGAGAAGATGGGCAGGCCGTTGTTGGCGTCGGTGTCGTCGCTCACGAAGCGGACGTTGCCGGCCCCGTCGAAGATGTAGGCGACGGGATCGGCCGCGCCTTCGCCCGCACCGAAGTCGATGTCGAGGTAGTTGTCGGCGGAGGACCCGTCGATGCCGCGACAGAGCGAGAACTTGTACCACACCGCGTTGTACGCGCCGGGAAGCGTGGCGACCGTCTGAACGCCGGGCGAGAGGATGGTGCCCAGTTCGTTGCCCGCGGGAGCGACCGAGGGAGCCAGCGTGCCGCGGACGACATTGCTGCGGAGCCGCAGGCGGATGTTGCCCGCGACCTGACCGGTGGCCACCGGCGTGGCGACGAAGCCGTCGCTGAAGGTCGCGTTGCCCTGGCACACGGCGAGGTAGAAGGGGCCGTCGGTGGCCAAGAGTTGGCCGTCGTAGCCGTCATACTGCGCGCCGTCGCCATCGGCGGGACGCCGGCCGATGCCGAACGAAAGGTTCGCGAGCTCGCCGCTGCCGCTGAGCTCGTCGGTGGCGATGCGGTTTCCGTTGGGACGGAAGAGCGCCATCGCCGTGTTGGGGATGGTCGAGCCCTCGGTGTCGATGTCGAGGAAGGTGGCGGCGGCGTCGGAGATGTCGCCGGCGAGGGTGAAGGTGTACCACTTCACCGCGCCCGCGGCCAGCGCGTCGGTGCGGGGTGCGGCGGCATCGACGACGTTGCCGAGCGCGACGGCACCCGTCGGCGGGACGATGGGCACATCGCCCGTGATGATGATGGGCAGGTTCATCGGCTGCCCGACGCACGGACTGCCGGTGGGGAAGTTGGTGGTGCGACGGTCGGTGGTGCCGAGCGCCCCGCCCTGGAACGTCCGATCGTTGTTGATGTCGATGCCCCACTCGCTGCTGGACGAACCGGGACCCGTCGTGATGCGATTGAGGGCGTAGAAGCGGGCGGGCTGGCCCGTCGCCGTCGACATTTGCGTCGTCGTGCTGCCCGCGACGAAGTACTGCAACTGCACGTAGATCCGAGTGTCGGGCACGGTGATGCCCGCGGCGATGGTGTACGTGATGTCGTACGCGCCCTGCGCGAGGTTGCGCACGGGATAGGTGGCGGTCCAGAGCGGCGTGCCGGTCGCGGCGATCATGGGGCTTGCCGCGAAGTTGGCGTCATCCCACACGCTCACCTTGAAGTCGTAGCTCACGGCCGTGGTGCCGCTGTTGGCCAGCGGCACGCGGATGGTGCGGATCACGTTGTTGGTGGTCGTGGCCCACGGACCAATGGGGCCGAAGTCGATGTCGTCGATGACGTTGCTCACGCCCGTGAGGTAGATGCCGCAGGTCGGCGTGGTCGCCGAGTCGTAGGTCGTGGGCGCACGACCGACATAGGGCTCGTCAAAGCCCAGATCAGTGACGACACCCTCGTTCCACGCGAGGTGGCGAATGCGGGTGCCCTCGGGGAACGGAACGAACTCCTGCGCGAGGGCGGGGACGCAGCCCGCCACCATCGCCGCGAACGGCACCGCGACACATAGACGCCTGATGGACATGAATGCAACTCCTTGATGTGAATCGATGAACGACGCGCCAGCCCCGGATGCGGCCCGGATGCGGCCCGGATGCGGCCCGGATTCGGCCCGGACTCGGCGCGGACGTCAAGGCCATGGACGCCCACCATGGGAACCATGGTAACGACATTGCCTCGACCGCGATCGGACCATTTCGAGCGCGGCGGACGAATCCTCGCTGCGTTCATGGAACGTCAGGATTCCGGCAGGGTCTGGTCACCGACGAGTCGCGCGGCGAGACCGCATCGAATCGACGAACTGATCGAACAAGTAGGATGCGTCGTGCGGACCGGGCGAGGCCTCGGGGTGGTATTGCACGCAGAAGACGGGCTTGTCCTTCAGACGGAAGCCCGCCAGGGTGCCGTCGTTGAGATGCGTGTGGGTCGGTTCGCCGCCCACCGCCCGCAGCGAGTCGGGATCGACCGCGAATCCGTGATTCTGGCTGGTGATCTCCACCTTGCCGTTGGTGGTGTTCAGCACGGGCTGGTTGATGCCGCGGTGTCCGAACTTGAGCTTGAAGGTCTTGGCCCCCACCGCGAGCGCGAGCAACTGGTGCCCGAGGCAGATGCCGAAGGTGGGCATCACGGTCGCAGGTTCGCCCGACAGCAGCGTCCGAAGCGTCTCGATCGTCGCCTTCACCTCGGCCGGATCGCCCGGGCCATTGCTGATGAACAGGCCGTCGATCTCCCCGACGCGGTACATCCGCACGATCTCCGAAGCGGGCGTGTCGTGAGGCACCACCACCAGGTCGCAACCCCGATCGGCGAGGTTCCGCAGGATGTTCGACTTGGCCCCGCAGTCGAGCGTCAGCACCTTCAGGCGAGCGGCCTGCGGCTTGCGCTCGATGGCCCAATCACCCAGCGTTTCGCTCCACGTCTGGCGGCTGCTGCACCCCACCAAGGGCACGAGGTTCCGCCCCGCCATGGACGGAGCCTTGCGGGCCATCTCGACCAACTGCTCGTCGGAGAGGTCCGTCCGATCGGTCACGACGCCCTGCATGCTGCCCGTGCTGCGAAGGTCCTTGGTGAGGGCCCGAGTGTCGATCCCGCCGATGCCCAAGACCCCCGACGCCGCGAGGTAGTCGTGGAGCGAGCGGTCGGCCCGGAAGTTGCTGTGGACGCGGGCCAACTCGCGAATCACGAACCCGCTGACCTGCACCTTGCGCGACTCGACATCCTCGGCATTGACGCCGGTGTTCCCGATGAGCGGGAACGTTTGGACGAGGATCTGACCGGTGTACGAGGGGTCGGTGAGCGACTCCTGATACCCCGACATCGCGGTGTTGAAGACGACCTCTCCGGTGGTGGTCAACCCCCGGCCGACGGCTCCAAAGGCAAAACCATGGAACACCAGCCCGTTCTGGAGGGCCAGGCGGCCTGCGGGGAGGGATTGGGGCATCGATGCGGTGGAAGGTTGGGGCATCGATGTCAAGTATATTCGCGTTGAGCGAGGATTCCCTCTTTTCGGCGCAAACTGCCGCCCCCACCGCGCCGGCGAGGGGGGTGTACGCCCGCGTCGCCGTCGAACGGGGCATCGAGACCCTCGACGGCCCCCCCGGATTCACCTATCGCGTCGACGGCCCCCCGCCCCGCGTCGGCGAACGGGTGCTGGTGCCGCTGGGCCGGGGTGACGCCTCGTCCCCGGGCATCGTGCTGGAGGTCGGCGGCCCTGAACTGGCCGCGGGGATCCCCGCAGGACGAATCAAGGCCGTCCTCGAAAGCACCGGCGTGGTCCTCCCGGGGCCCCTGATGGACCTGGGCCGCTGGATGGCCGACTACTACCTCTCCCCGCCGGGAATGGTCTACGCCTCGATCCTGCCTGCCGCCGTCAAGCGACAGGTGGGCCGGCGGGAGGTCACCCTTTACGCCCGCACGGCCTCCATCCCGGGCCCGCTGCCTCCCCTCAAGCCCGCGGCACGGCGCCTCTGGTCCTGCGTGGCGGCCATGGGTCCGGGCGAGTTTCCGCTCCCGCTCAAGACGCTCTTGGAACGCTCGGGCGTCAAGGGGGCCAAGGCCGCGGCCGAACTGGTCGACCTGGGCCTCTTGCTGGCATCCGAATCCAGCACCATCGCCGCCCGCGAGATCGACCGCGACGACGCGTCGGCTCCCTGCTCGAAGGCCCCCGAACTCAACGCCGACCAAGTGCGGGCGGCGGACGGCATCGCCGCCACGCTGGGACGGTTTCACGTGCACCTGCTCAGGGGCGTGACGGGGTCGGGCAAGACGGAGGTGTACCTGCGGGTGCTGGCCCGGTGCCTCGAGTTGGGGCGGACCGCCATCGTGCTGGTGCCGGAGATCTCGCTGACGCCCCAGACCTCGAGTCGCTTCACGGCGAGGTTCGGCGTGTCGAAGGTGGCGGTGCTGCACAGCGGCTTGACGGCGGCGCAGCGTCACCGCGAGTGGGAACGGGCCTCCTCCGGCGCGGCCAAGGTCATCGTGGGCGCTCGGTCGGCCGTCTTCGCGCCGCTGGCCTCGCTGGGGCTGGTGGTGATCGACGAGGAGCACGACGGGTCGTACAAGCAGGACCGCCTCCCCCGCTACCACGGCCGCGACGTGGCCATCAAGCGGGCGCATCTCGAGGGCGCGACGGTGCTGCTGGGTTCGGCCACGCCGTCGCTCGAGAGTTGGGCCAACGCGACGGGGCCGGCGGCACGCTTTTCCCTCTGGACGCTCCCTCGCCGGGCAGGCGACGCCGCCATGCCCGACGTCAGGATCGTCGACATGGCCCAGGAGCGGCGACAACGCCGCGAACAGGGCGACGGCCACCTGCAACATCTGATCGGCCCGACGCTCGAGAAGGCCCTGGCCCGCGTGCTCGACGACGGCGGGCAGGCGTTGCTGCTGCTCAACCGTCGCGGCTTCTCGGGGTACATCTCGTGCCAATCCGCGTCGTGCGGGTTCGTGCTCTCGTGCGACCAGTGCGACGCCAACCTGGTGCTGCACAGGCATCACGGACTGCCCCAGGGCGGCGTGGTGCAGTGCCATCACTGCGAGGCGCAGCAGCGGGTGCCCAGGGCGTGCCCGTCGTGCGGAAAGCCGCTGAACCTCTTCGCGGGCGGCACGCAGCGGCTGGAGGAGGAGTTGTCCCGCAAGTTCGGCTCGCGAGGGCTGGTCGAGGGCGTGAGCTTCGCTCGGGTCGATTCCGACACGATGCAATCGAGCCGCGACTACTTCGACACGCTGGGGCGTTTCGCCCGCGGCGAGCTCCGGCTGCTGCTGGGCACGCAGATGATCGCCAAGGGGCTCGACTTCCCCGACGTGCGGCTCGTGGGCGTGATCGACGCCGACACGTCGCTGAACATCCCGGACTTTCGCGCCACCGAACGCACGTTCCAGCTCGTCAGCCAGGTGGCCGGTCGCGCCGGACGCGGCTCCAAGCCCGGGGTGGTGATCGTGCAGACGCAGAACCCGACGAACATGGCCATCACGCTGGCGCAGCGTCACGATTTCGAGGAGTTCGCCCGTCGCGAACTCGAGGTGCGTCGGCGGGTGGGGTTGCCGCCGATCGGTCGAATGGCCCGCATCGTGTGCCGCGACCTCGACGAGGCACGCGCCTCCGCGGCGGCCGAAGCGATGGCCAAGGCGCTCCGCGACGCCGCACCGCCGAGCGTGGGCGTTCGCGGGCCCTTGCCCTGCCCGATCGCTCGCGTGGCGAACCACTTCCGATTCGGCGTCGACGTGCTGGCGCCCGACGCAAGGACGCTTCACCGAGTGCTGGCGTCGCTGCGGGGCAAGTCGCTGCTCAAGAGCGACGCGGCGACGGCGGTGGATGTCGACCCCGTGGCGCTGATGTGAGCGTCGAGACGAGCCTCAACGGGGGTCGCACGCCTCGAGAACGACCGTCACGACCGTGCCTCGCGGCGGCACTCGCGCCGGATCGGCGATCCACACGGGCTCCTCCACCGAGGCGTCGGGATTGACCAGCCGCGTGAAGGCGATCGTCTCGCTGCTGAAGCACGCGAGCCCCACAAGGCCGCCGTCGCGATCGGCCCGATAGGAGACCTGGCCCTGCCGCTCGACGGTGCGGGAGCCCGCGAAGACGAATCCGTCGGCGGGAAAGCGCTCGCCGAGCGTGCGGCCGGTGCCCCGGTCGGTCGCCCACGACGCGAGCGGCTCCTCAGGACCGCCCCGTCGACGAACCAACACGCGAACACGCGCACCCGTGGGCGGATGCGGGATGATCCGCGTGTCCTGCCACTCCCACGACCCCGGCGCACCGGGCTCGAGCCCCAGCGACAGGAGCGCCGCGTGCACGAGCGACGGCCGCACCGAGGTGACGACGAGCGACTCGTGCTCCTTGGTGTCGGGCGTGCAGACAAGCCACTCGAGGAAGACCACCGGCTGTTCGGGACTCCCGGCGTCGACGGGCACCGTGCCGTCGATCTCGACGCGACGATTCGCCCGATCGAGCCGCAGGCCCGGCGAAAGCTCGACCAACGGCGGTCGCGTCGCGGCCGCGGGCGGCGGACTCGAAGCAGCGGGCGGAGCCTCCGACGGCGTGGAGGGAGCCGTGGACGAAGTCGGCGGCAAGGATGTTGGCGGCGTCGCAGGCGCGGGACGGGGCGACTTGGCGGCGCACGAGCCCAGCAGCGTCAGGGCGACGATGCACGCGGCTCGCTTCACGCGAAGCTCCGGGCGAGTTCGGCGAAACGACGACCGCGTTCCTCGTAGTTGCGGAACTGTCCCCACGAGGCGCACGCGGGACTGAGCAGGACGATGTCGCCGGGGCGAGCGTCGTTGGCGATGGCCTTCATCGCCTCGTCCAGCGTGCCGCAGGGGCGGGTGCGGCCGCCCGCGGCGGCGTCGATGGCGGGGCCCGTGACGCCGATGGTGTAGAGCCCGGCGATCTCCGAGGCGAGCGTGGCCACGGGCGTGAGGTCGCTCTTCTTGTCGTAGCCGCCGGCGATGAGCCGGATGCGGGGGCGGGCGCGTTCCTCGTCGAAGGCGGCGACGGCGAGCAGGCACGACTGGGGCGTGGTCGACTTGGAGTCGTTAAAGAACCGAACGCCGTGTCGCTCCGCGACGAGTTCGAGGCGGTGCGGGAGTCCGGCAAAGCCGCCGATGGCCTCGAGCACGGTCTCGAGCGCCACGGCGCGACCGTCGCGTGCGAGCGCGGCGCGAACGACGGCGGCGGCGGCACGGGCGTTGAGGCGGTTGTGCTCGCCGGGAATCCGCAGTCGCAGGTGGCGGTCGAGCAGACGGGCTTCGGCCTCGTCGGGCAGGGCCGGGATGAGCGTCGGACGGGCGTGGACGCGTTCGAGGAGTCGACGGGTGTCGGGATGGTCGTCGGCGACGAAGGAAAGGTCCCCTTCGCGCTGGAAGCGGAAGATCACGCCCTTGGAGGAGGCGTAATGATCAAACGTGCCGTGCCAGTCGATGTGGTTCTCGCGAAGATTCGTCAGCAGGGCGATGGCCGGCGACCACCCCGGCGCAGCCTGCCATCCCGCGCCGGGCTCGAGCCAGTGCAGCATCGCGCTTGAGAGTTCGAGCACCGTCCAGTGACCGGGCCGCATCGAGGAGAGTTCGCAGAGGAGCGAGCCGCCGATGTTGCCCCCGAAGTGGACCTGCTCGTCGCCCAGGAGCGTTCGAAGGGCGTGCGCGATCATGGCGGAGGTGGTGCTCTTGCCCGCCGAGCCGGTGATGCCGATGACGCGGCCGCGATCCGGCAGGCGTTCGACCGTCAGGCGAATCTCGGTGGTCACGGGCACGCCCGCGGCCGACGCGGCGGCCAGGAAGCGATTGGCCCAGGGCTTGGGCACGGCGGGGTTGGCCACCACGAGATCGACGCCCGCGAAGTGTCGCTCCTGATGCTCGCCCAGGGCGAGTTCGACGCGTCCGGAGGAGAGCAGATCGGCGATCGACTCGAGGGATTCCTGGAGCGTCTGGGCGACAGCCAGATCGGTGAGCAGGACCGAGGCCCCCTGGTCGCACAGCCAGCGCGTGACGGCCGCGCCGCCTCCGAAGCTGCCGAGCCCCATGACGGTGATGCGCTTGCCTTGAAAGGAACCCAGCGGCGTCATGCGCCGACTGTATGTCGGGGGAATCAGGCCGCGGCCCGGGACGCGCCCGCGGCGAGGGCGCGGCCGATCGAGGCCGGGTCGATGTTGATCTCGACGAGCCCCTGCTCGGTCACGGCCTTGGGCATGCCGTAGACGACGCAACTGGCCTGGTCCTGGGCCCAGAGTCGGCCGCCGCGGTTGCGAAGGTCCTTGGCCCCGGCGAGCCCGTCCTGGCCGATCCCGGTCAGGACGATGCCCAATGTCCGTGAGCCGAAGGCGGCCGCGGCCGAGGAGAGGAGCACGTCCACGCTGGGCCGGTAGACGGCGGTGGCGGGCTGATCGCTCGCGAAGACTTCGACATCCCGGACGGAGAGACGCCGCACGTGCATGTGCATCCCGCCCTTGGCGATGTGGATGCGTCCGGGCAGGAGCGGCATGCGGTCGGCCACGTGGACGACGGGGAGGCGACAGACCTCGTCGAGGCGCTGGGCCATGGACTCGGTGAACATCCCGGGCATGTGCTGGGCCACGACGATGGCGGGCGAGAAGCTGGCCGGAACGAGCTGGAGGATGGTCTCGAGCGCGGCGGGCCCGCCGGTGCTCGAGCCGATGGCGACGATGTCGACCGAGCGATGGGAGAACTCGGGGAGGGACGCCGGATCACGCCGTGGGGGCCGACGCGTGACGAGTTGGGCGGCGCCGAGTTCCTTGACCTTGAGGAGAAGGTCCTCGCCGATGGCGTGGATGCTCAGGGAGATCTGGGAGCCGTCCTTGGCGAGCACGTCGGCGGCGCCCAGGGCCAGGGCCCGCATGGCGGCGCGGGAACCCGCGGTCGTCAGCGAGCTGACCATGAGCACTCGGGTGGGCCGCTCCCGCATGATGCGTTCGAGGGCGGTGAGTCCGTCCATCTCGGGCATCTCGACGTCGAGCGTGATCACGTCGGGACGAAGACGCTCGTTGAGTTCGAGCGCCTCCCTCCCGTTGCGGCCCGTGCCGACCACCTCGATCCCGCCGTCGGCAGACAGCATGGACTTGATGGCCTGACGCATGAAGGCCGAATCGTCGATCACCAGCACCCGCACCACGCGCATGCTCCTTGCCGCGTTCGCGGCGGGACGTGACTCAGGCGGCGGCCTTGACGCGCTCGACGGTCTCGCGGATGCGCTCGGCGAGGAGTTCGGGCGTGAAGGGCTTGATGACGTAGTTGTTGACGCCCGCCTTGATGGCGGCGATGACCCGGGTCTTCTCGGCCTCGGTGGTCACCATGACGATCAAGGCCTTGCCCCCCTGGCCCCGGTACTTCTGGACGAACGTGAGCCCGTCCATGTTGGGCATGTTCCAGTCCAGCAGGATGAGGTCGGGCTTCACCGCGTTGACCTTGGTGAGGGCGTCGAGGCCGTCGGCGGCCTCCTCGACCTCGTTGAAACCGATGAGCGAAAGGACGCTCTTCTGCACGTTGCGCATCGTCTTGGAATCGTCGACGAGAAGGATCTTCATGGAAACGGCTCCGGGAGTGGCTTGGTTGGGCGGGGGACGCGTCAGGCGGCCTTGGCGGCGTCGGGCCCGAACACCTTGGCGATGCCGGCCTGACGGATGATGACCTCGATCTGGAACTCCCCGCTGTCGCAGGAGCAGGGCAGGACGACGCACGTGCTGTCGCTGTTGACGCGGAGGGCGATCTCCTTGCCCATCACGACGCTGGGGCACGAGATGCTGACGGACTTGTCCTTGAACTTGGCCTTGGCGCCCCCGGAGATCATGTTGGCCAGTTCGCCGATGGCGTCGACGAAGTCGGCCCCGCCCGGATCGAGCTGGCAGCCCGCGAAGATGCTCGCGGTGCGGACGGCGGCGTCGAGTCGGAAGCTCAGGCCCACCGTGCCCTGGATGTCGCCCGACAGGCCGATGATCGCCGTCACGTCTCGGCTTGAGCCGCCGTCCTTGTTGAGGAAGGGCGTGCCGACCTCGACGCGCATGTGCAGCATGGTCTCGAAGACCGCCTGCACGGACGTGATGAAGGGCATGATCATCTCGCTTTTCATGTCGCACTCCTTGGATGCCGCGATCAGGCCGCGGTCAGGTCCACTCCCTTGGTCTGCTCGTTCCTGGTCATGAGCCGGTTCACGTCGAGGATGAGACTGACGTCCCCCTCGTCCCGGATGGTGGCGCCGCTGAAGGGGCCGCCCTGCTCGAAGTCGTCCTCCAGCGGCCTGATCACGATCTCCTGCTGTCCCACGAGGCGATCGACCACCAACCCCGCCTTCTCGGCCCCGCTGCGGACGATGACGGCGAAACGCCCGGCCTCGGCGTCGGGCGCGGCGCCACCGTCGAGCGCCCGCCGCAGTTCGATGAGGGGCAGGACCTCGTCTCGCAGGTGCAGGACGGGCTGACCCGCGATCGAGCGCTTGCCGCCGGTGTCGGAGCGGACGATCTCGGTGATGGTCTGGAGCGGGATGCAGTAGTGGTCGGCGCCGACGCCCACGACCATGGCGGGCATGATGGCGACGGTGAGCGGAATGAGGATCTCGACGCGAGCGCCGCGTCCCACGTCGGAGGAGACGTCGATGGTGCCGCCCATCCGCTGGACGTTGGTGCGGACCACGTCCATGCCCACGCCCCGGCCGGAGAGGTCGGTGACGGTCTCGGCGGTGGAGAAGCCGGGGGCGAAGATGAACTGGATGATCTGCCGCGGGCTCATCGAGGCGATCTCGTCGGCGGTGGCGAGGCCCTTCTCGACGGCCTTGCGCGCGATGACGGCGGGGTCGATGCCTCGGCCGTCGTCGCGAACCTGGACCCGGACGTGGCTCCCCTGGTGATTCGCGCTGACGCTGATGGTGCCGGACTCGGGCTTGCCGGCCCGGCGTCGCTCGGGGGCCGACTCGATGCCGTGATCCGCGCTGTTGCGGATCATGTGCACGAGCGGATCGGCGAGGAGTTCCAGGACGCTCTTGTCGACCTCGGTCTCCTTGCCGCTGATCTCGAGCTCGATCTGCTTGCCGGTGGCCCGCGCGATGTCGCGGATGACCCGGGGGTAGCGATCGAAGAGCTTGGCCAGCGGCTGCATCCGCGTCCGCATCACGCCCATCTGCAGTTCGCCGGTGAGCCGATCGAGCTCGCCGGAGGCCGCCAGCACCTCGGAGAGGATGGCGGGCCCGCCGCTGGACTGACGCATGCGACGGCCCAGCGCGCCGATGCGATTCTTGGCGAGCACGAGTTGCCCGACGAGGCTCAGGAGCTTCTCGAGGCGGCTGACCTCGACGCGGATGGTCTGTTCGCCCGCGCCGGAACGATCGTGACCCGGACGCTCGCCTGCGCCTTGGCGCTCGGCCGCCCCGGTCTCCGCTTGCTCGACGGAGGCGGTCGCCTCGACGGGCGCCGACACCGAAGGGTCGATGCCCAGGCACCCCTCGACGACGTGGAGCCCCTCGCCGCCGACGACGCCGTCGGCCATCATCGCGGCCCAGACGTCGCCGCCGTGGGCCGAGGCGTCGGGGTCGCCAAGGTCCGCGCCGCTCGCGAGCCTGACGAGCCGGGCCTCGAGCGTGGCGGTGGGCCACGAGCGGACGCGACGTGCCTCGAGGCCGTCGGCGAGCTGCGAGAGGAGCATCGAGACGCCCACCAGCCGAACCAGGATGTCGGGCGCGTTCGCCGGCCTGGCCTGCAGGCTCCCCGCGGCCTTGGAGGCCGCATGAACCACGCGAGTCATGTCGGGAAGCTCGAAGAACTCGAGCACGCGGCACACCGACTCGAAGAGGTCCTCGATCTCGCGGGCCACTGGGCACGGGTCGCCACCGGTGGCGCTCGCGACCAGGGCCGCGATCTGCGACGCGTTCTCGCGGAGATCGACGACCATCAGCTCCAGGATCGCCTGCTTCTGCGCGGGAAGTTCCAGGGGCGTGCCGTCGTGCGTCGCGGCCTCGGCCAGCACCGCGATGTCCTCGTCGGGCGTCGTCGGGGTCGCGGGCTGAGCGACCGGCGCGACCGCCTGCGCGGCGATGGACTGCAGGCGGCCGATGAGCGCGGCGTCGCAGGGCGAGGGGGGACGCCCCCGGCCGAGCTCGCCGATCATCGAACGGAGGGTGTCGACGCTTTGCAGCAGCGCGTCGACGACCCCGGGCGTGACGGCGGTCTCGCCCTGCCGCAGTCGGTTGAGCGCGTCCTCGGCGGCGTGGGCGAAGTGGATGAGCGCATCGAGCTGCAGGAATCCGGCCGCGCCCTTGACGGTGTGGAGCGCGCGGAAGATGCCGTTGAGCAGCTCCCGCGTCTGGGCGGGCGAGCCGCCCCGTTCGAGCAGGACCATGTCCGAGTCGAGCTTCTCGATGAGCTCGCCGGCCTCGGTGAGGAAGTCCTGGAGCAGGCTTGGATCGGGTTGCCAGGTCATGATGGTCGCAGGCGACGCCCCCCCCGGAGCGTCAGGCCGCCCTCCCCTTGACGTGCGCGAAGGCCTGGGGCGAGGCGACGGCCTCGAACGGCACGCCCAGGCTGCGGATCGACTCGCTGTGCCCGATGTACAGCATGCCGTCGTCGGCCAGCTGCTGATGGAACATCCGGACGACTTGCGCCTTCATGGCGTCGTCGAAGTAGATCATGACGTTGCGGCAGAAGATGACGTCGAAGGTGCCGAACCGCCGGGCCGCCAGCGTGTCCTTGAGGTTGAGCCGCTCGAATCGCACCATCTGGCGGATGGCGGGGTCGACTTCCTGCAGCCCCTCGACGGGCCTGAAGTAGCGGGCGAGCACCGCGGCCGAGACCGAACGCGTGGCGTAGGCGTCGTATCGGCCCGCCAGCGCGACGTCGAGGACCTTCTCGGAGATGTCGGTCCCGAGGATCTCGACGCTCCAGTCGGCCAGGCGGATGCCCAGGGTCCGGTGCACCTGGATGGCCAGCGTGTAGGGCTCCTCGCCGCTGCTGCAGGCGGCGGACCAGATGCGAAGCCGGCGGGTCGCCTTCCTCGCCTCGAGCATGGCGGGGAGCGTGCGGGTCTCGAAGTGCTGGAGCTGGGGCTCGTTGCGGAAGAAGCTCGTCTCGTTGATCGTGATCCGGTTGAACATCTCCTGGAACTCGTCGTCCCGGTACGGGCCGATCGACAGGAACGTCACGTACTGATCGAAGCCGTCCATGTCGAGCTCGTCGAGCCGACGAGCCAGGCGACTCTCGAGGACGTACTTCTTCGCGGGCTGGAAGTGGATGCCCGCCCGCTCGTAGACGAGCTTGGCCAGACGAGCGAACTGCTCGTCGGTGAGCGTGCGCCTCCCGGGCGAAGTCGAGTTGGATGCGTCGTTGGGGGGGCCCATCGTGGGTGCTCCGGGACTCGCCGTCGCTCAGGCCTTGCCGCCGTCCTCCGGCCGATCATCGGCCGCCGCATCGCCCGCGAACAGCCGCGGCAGGTCGAGCAGGATCACCAGTCGCGTGGCGAGCTTCGCCACGCCCCGGATGTAGTCGCGTTCGAAGCCGGCGGTCATGGAGGGCGGCGGATCGACGATCGATCCGTCGACCCTCAGGACCTCGTTCACGCGATCGACGATGAAGCCGATCACCCTCCCGCCCACCTCGACGACGACGATCCGCGAGTCGGCGCTCCGCTCGGCGGGCGGAAGCCCGAACCGCTTGCGAAGATCGACGACGGGGATGATGCGACCCCGCAGGTTGATCACGCCCTCGAGGCATTCCTCGCTCCGGGGCACCCGCGTGATCTGCATCATGCGGTTGATCTCCTGGACGGCGAGGATGTCGATGGCGAACTGCTCGCTCCCCACCTCGAAGGTCACCAGCTGCAGGTGCTGGGCGATGTCGTGACGCGGTCCGGCCTCCGACTGGGTCCGCTGCTCGTGCGATGGCTTGCCCGCGTGGTTCATGGCTTGACTCCGATCCAATCGGCCGCAGGTCTATCGACCCCGCCGCCTCGTGACTCAGGACCAACCCCGGGGCTTGCCGACGCCGCCGGCGGCACGATCCTCCCAGGACGCGTCATCCTCCCGGCCCTCGCCGCCCTCGCGACGCGACCATCCCGCAAAGCTTCCCCCGTCGGGGTCATCGCCCCGCGGCCACCTTGAAGCGGCCCACCAGCACCCGGAGCGACTCGGCCTTGGTCGACAACTCGGCCGCGGCATGGGCCGCCTGATCCGCGCCCTCGGCCGTCTGACGAGTCACCGAGTTGATGCTGTCGATGTTGCGGCTGACCTGCTCGCTGGCCGCGCTCTGCTCCTCGGCCGCCGCGGCGATCGATCGGATCATCGAGGCCACGTCCCTGGCGCTGGCGACGATCGTCGTGAGACTGTCGCCCGCCTTGCTCGCCTTGGTCACGCCGTGCTCGACCTCGCGGGTGCCCGTGTTCATGCGCTCCACCGCGCCCTGCGTCTCTCGCTGGATGGCCTGGATCGACTGGGCGATCTCCTCGGTGGCCTTGGTGGTCCGGTCGGCGAGCTTTCGCACCTCGTCCGCCACCACCGCGAAGCCGCGGCCGTGCTCGCCCGCACGCGCCGCCTCGATGGCGGCGTTGAGGGCCAGCAGGTTGGTCTGGTCCGCGATGTCGTTGATCACCTCGATGATCTCGCCGATCTGCCCGCCGCGACGCCCCAGCTCCTGCACGCTGCCCGCGCCCGCCGTCACCGCCTCGGCGATGCTCTTCATGCCGGCGATGGTCTCCTGCACCACCTGGCCGCCCTCGGACGCGGCCTTGCCGCTGTCCTCGGCCCGGCCCGCGGCGTCGGCGCTCTTGCGGGCCACCTCGACCACGCTCGCGTTCATCTGCTCCACCGCGGAGCTCATCTGCGTGATCTGCTGGTTCTGCTCCTTCATGCCCGCCGCCATCTCCTCGCTGCTCGAGGCGATCTGCGTGGCGGCCGCGGCGACGTTGTCCGTGTTGCGGCCGACCTCCACCATCACGTCGTGAATGCGGGCCACGAACGTGTTGAACCAGGTCGCCAGACGGCCCAACTCGTCGGAGGACTTCACGGGGACCCGCTTGGTCAGGTCGCCCTCGCCCTCGGCGATGTCGCGAATGCGGGCGATCAGGTCGGCCACCGGGCGTCCGAAGACGTTGCGGAGCAGCAGCCAGAAGAAGATCAGCGTGCCCGCCACCGCCGGCCCGCTCCAGAGCAACCCGGCCGTCAGGAAGCCGGCCACCTGCTCATCGACGGTCGAGAGGGGCAACTGGACGTGATACGCGCCGTGCATGTCGCCGACCTTCCAGTTCTCCATCGCGAACCCCAGCGGATCCTTGCCGTCCTTGTCGGGGTCGTGCTCGCCGCCGGGCGCGCCGTGGCACGCCATGCAGTCCTCGGTGAGCTTGATCGCCCGCATGTAGTGGAGCGTGTTGGTCTCGCGGTCGATGCCGGCGATGACCTCCTCCTTGCCGGCCCGGACCTGCTCCTCGAGCGCACGCAGCGTCGCGTCCTCGAAGCTCGCCGAACGCGGCTCGTGCTTCTCGTTGCGGGCGTTGTGGGCGATCACGCTGAAGTTGATCTTCTCGCGCTCCGCCGCGTCGCGGGCCGCGCTCCAGCCCGCCACCACGGGAATGGTCGCGAAGATGCGGCTCTGCGAGTAGGGCTTGCCCGCCTTGCGGTCGGCCTCGAGTTCCTTGAGCAACTCGTCCTGCCTGAAGACGCCGTTGTGGTGCAGTTCGGCCGTGTGGCTCTTGGCCTCGTCGGCGACGGCGGTGAAGGCCGCGGCCCGCGCCCTCATCGAATCGACGGCCGCCTCGCGGTACCGGTGGATGACCACCGTGAAGGTGATCCCCACGACGACCGCCATCCCGGCGAGCATCGACGCGATGATCCTTGTGCCCAGACCCAGCGAGTTGATCTTGGAAAGCATGACGTGATCCCCTGCACGGGCGTCGCTCGCGCCGACCAACACGCCGGAAGCCGAGCGCCGCCTGTCCCGATGACGGACGTGACTATCGGCATCAACCGCCCCCTCGTGGAGTCTCGGGGGCGAGCGGATGCAGGGTCGGCGGCATTTCCTCGCGGCGACGCGGTCACGCTTCGCACAGCTTGCCGGGATTCGCGCGCCAGGGCGCGATCACCCCATGCCCGGACACCGCGTGGCCGACGGCCCGCGTTCCATCATCCCCGCGATCGGGTGGGCGCAGTAGTCGACGCTGAAGGCGCCCGCCGGACGGTGATTGCCCGACAGCCCCAACCCGCCGAACGGCAGCCGCGAACTCGCGCCGGCGGTGCCGGTGTTGAGGTTGACGCAGCCTGCGCGAAGGCCGTCGAGGAACATCGCCGTCCACTCCGGACTTTTCGTGAAGACCGACGCCGCCAGGCCGTACGAGGTGGCGTTGCACTGCTCGAGCATCTCCTCGGGCGAGTCGCATGCGACCACCCGCAGCAGGGGGCCGAAGACCTCGACGTCGTCGCCTCCGGCGCGGATCGGCAGCCCGGGCGAACTCCGCACGAAGCGATCCACCTCCATCAGTCCGGGCGAGACGTACCACCCGCCGCCGGGAAGGTCGAGCGCCCGCATCGGGCGAACGACCCTCGAGCCGCTCGCCGCCGCCAACGCGTCGTGCATCTCGAGCAACTGGCTCCGGGCGGCCCCGGAGATCACCGGCCCCATGAAGACCGGCGGCTCGGAGCGAGGATCCCCCACCGCCAGCGAGCCGACGGCCCGATCGATCCGGGCCATCACCTCGTCGGCCACCGCCCGGTGCACCACCAGACGCCTCGTGCACGTGCACCGCTGACCGGCCGTGACGAATGCCGAGCGGACGCATTCCACCACGGCTTGGTCGAGGTCGGCGTCGGGAAGGATCGCCGCCGGGCTGTTCCCGCCCATCTCGAGCGCGAGGATCCGGCCCGGCCGGTCGACGTTCGCCAGCATGATGCGACGGCCGACCGCCCAGGAACCCGTGAAGAGCACCCCGTCGAGCCCGTCGTGCGACACCAGCGACGACGCCACGTCCGCCCCGCCCTGCACCAGGTTCATCACGCCCGGCGGCGCCTCGCACGCGTCGAGCGCCTCGTGCAGCATCTCCGCCAGCAGCTGCCCGCACGCGGGCGCCTTGTCGCTGGGCTTGAAGACCACCGTGTTGCCCATCGCGAGCGCCGGCACGATGTGCCCGTTGGGAAGGTGCGCCGGAAAGTTGAAGGGCCCCACCACCGCCATCACGCCGTGAGGCCGGAACCAGCACCGCCCGGTGCGCGTCGCCGTCAGGGGCACCTCGAAGGAAGCCACCCGCGACATCGCCGCGTTCGGGCCCTCCTCCAGCGTCACGTCGACCTTGGCCGCGATCAACTGCGCCTCGGCCTTGGCGTCCCACGTCGGCTTGCCCGTTTCGTCGCGGATCAACGCCGCCAACTCGTCCACCCGCGCCTCGGCGATCGCCTTGAACGCCAGCAGCACCCGGCGCCGCGACTCGATGCCTGCCTTCGCCCACGGCGCCGCGGCCCGACGCGCCGCGTTCACCGCCTCGTCGACGTGGCTTGCGGGCGACGACCCCGACCACACCACCTGCGACGGAGACGCCGGCATCGTCGACACCGTGGCGTCGCCCGGAATCGGGATCCGGCGACCTCCGATCAGGTTGCGTGCCTCGACGCGTGGATGCGATGACGTGCTCATGCGATCATGTCCCGGCCCGACGGATCCGTCCGCCCAACCCTCACGCAACTCAACCCTCGCGCCGCGGCGTTCGCGCCGCGACCTTCCGGGCCCGCGCGCGAGGCGTCGCCCGCGACGAATCACCCGCCGCGACGCGCTCCTTCGTGGACCACCGCGTCATCGGCGTGAAGCCGATGGTCTCGCCGGACGACACGCCCAGCATCGACATCGCGGTTGCATCGAGTCGCACCGTGTCGCGCTCGCCGTCCCAGGCCGCCATCGCCTGCACCGCGCGGAACCCCTGCTCCGCCGACAACGAACTGACGATCGCGGGCACCGTGCAGCGGCCCGTCGATGCCGCACGCCCGAGCCGGACGCGACGGGTGAGCGTGACAAGCGGAATCTTGTCGGTCGCGGCGTCGAGGTGCGGACCGCCGTCGAAGGGATCGATGAATCCGCGGTGCCTGAACCCCAGACTCTCGAGCAGCTTTCTCGCCGGGATCGTGTCGCGCGCCACCACCCCCAGCGAGTTCTGCACCTCGAGGGGAAGCAACGAAAGGTAAATCGCCTCCTTGGGCAGCAGGTCCGGGATGAAGGAACGGTCGTGCTGGCAGAAGCGATCGGCCTCGGCGAACTTCACCGGGATGAACTTGCGTCCGAAGGCGTCCCAGAAGGGGTTCTCGCCGTCGGGCCCCAGCGGCCCCATCATCTCGGCCAGGATGCGATCGGCGAAGACCTGCCGGAAGAGCCCGATGAAGTGGAATCGCACGAACGACAGGAACCGCCCCGGACGCTCCGAGTGCCCGCGATAGCTCGGCTGCAGGATCAGCCCGCCGAGTTCGCTGGGGCCCGATTCGTCGCCGTAGAGCTGCCCCACCGCGTGCGACGTCCCGTACTTGAGCGCGGGGCTGTAGTACCGCTTCTCGCTGATCCGGAAGCTCCAGTTGGGGTTGCCAGGTCCGCCCTGCCTCGCCCGGATCTGCGAGGTGCCGATCACGCCTCCGCCCGTCGCCACGTCCTCCAGCGAGAACATGAAGAACTCGCTGTCTCGCTCCATCGCCGCGTGCCCCGTCACCTCCATCGGCGCCTCCGGCCGCCGCGCGCCCCGGCGACGCGCCCGACCCGACGAGTCGGGCGCCAACGCCGCGAAACAGCGGTGGCTGTGCTCGATCTTGTCGAGAATGAACTGCTCGCTGGGCGGCAGGTTGATGAAGTAGACCATCTTCGCCATCTTGACGAGCGTCGACACGTCCGCGGGATGGGTCTGACGGATCAGGAACAAGCAACGCTCCGGCACGCCGCGACATCGCGGCCCAAGGCCTCCGAAAGGGTAACCCGTCGTGGATATCGGCCCTTGGTCGACCACCGCTTTCACTCGCGGGCCCGGTGGCGGGACCCCGTGGCGGGGATGACGAACGATCAAAATGCGAACATTTGCCGCACAACGAGCCCGGGTTCGCGGTCTGCCGCCCCGGGCCGGGCCCCGCGTCCGCGCCGGGGGCGTCGAGTCACGCTCGCCCGCCTCGGGCGTATCGCGAACGTGGCGATCCGGCGTCCAAACCCGCCGGTTCACCGGAAACGCACCGCCCGGGCTCCAATGCTTCCTCCGCCATGCGACACGCGCTCTTCACCGCCATCGCCGCCCTGATCGCCCTGCTCGTCGCCGGCTGCGACCGCGGACCGGATCGGTCGACGCCCGAAGGAACGATCGCCGCGGCCCGCTGGGCCGTGGAACGCGGCGAGGCCCGTCGCATCGGCGACTACATCTTCGCCGAGAACGACGACACGCGACGCCTCTTCCGGCGGCTTGGCGTCTTCCTCGGCAACGTGCAGCGACTCGGCGAGACGATCCAGGCCAAGTTCCCCGCCGAGGTCGCCACCCTCCGCGAGACGGCTGAAAAGGCCGCCGCCGAAGGCAAGGCCACCTCGCTCGTCGCGCAACTCACGTCGCAGATGCGACCCGGACGGGGACGTCGCGCCGCGACGCCCGCCATCGGCGCCGACGACTCGGCGCGACAGGCCTTCGACAATGCCCTCAAGAACCTCTTCGCCGACCCCTACGGCTGGATCCGCGAGAGCGAAAAGCGGCTCACGACCACCTTCCTCACCGACACGTCCGTCGCGCTCCTCTGGGACGAGAAGCCCATCCTGCCCCCCATCGGCATGGTCATGAAGCGCGACGAGAAGGACGGCCGCTGGTACTTCGCCCTGCCGACCAACCTGCCGGGCGTCAGCAACTTCATGCCCAAGACCAAGGAGCAGTTCGAGATCTTCGGCGGCCTCATCAAGGTCTTCGACCAGGTCGTCATCGACCTTCGCAACGACATCGATTCGGGGCGCCTCACCACCCTCGACGAGGTGTCGAGGGCCGCCGGCGAGAAGACCTTCCTGCCCGCCGCCTTGACCGTCTTTGCCTACGCCAAACTGAGCGAATCGCAGAAAAAGGACGCGACGCCCAAGTGAGGCAGCCCGGCGTGGGGCCCGCACCCGATGGGGTCGCGGGCGTGCGCCCGCAGGCGTCCGGCCCGGGCGTCGGGCCGCGGACGTGCGACTGCTCTGTCGATGAGGTTTCAGGCGTCGAACCCGCAGGCCTTCAACCCTGAGGCCTTCAACACTGAGGCCTTCAACACTGGGGCCTTCAACGCTGGGGCCTTCAACGCTTAGGCCGACGTGCGATCGATGACCTTGTATTGCTCTCGCTCGCCCCGACCGCGGACTGGATAGTCCTTGCGGAGGGGGTGACCCGGATACGCCTCCCAGAGAAGGATTCGACGCAGGTCCGGGTGGTTGCGGAAGCGGATGCCCAGCATGTCGAAGACTTCCCGTTCGGGCCACTCCGCGCCGGGCCACAGGTCGCACACCGACTCGACCCACAACGCCGGATCCTCGGCGATGCCGTCGGTGGGCATCGAGGGGTTCAGGAAGGTCTTCACGAAGAAGCGATCGTCCCGCCCGTGCGACAGCAGGTTGTACACCACCGCGAAGCGCCCTTGCGTCGGAGAGGGATACCCGAGGTAGTCGACGCCGGTCACGTCCGACAGGAAGTTGTACGCGCAGCGGGGGTCGTTGCGAAGCAAGGCCATGACGTCATGCAGGTCGGCGGGTTCGACGATGAGCGTCGACTGGCCGCGGTACTGCGAGGCCTTGAACTTCTTGGAGGGGAAGGCCTCCTTGACGGCCGCGAAGACGGGGTGGTCGAGTTGGACCTTGGTGGAGGCGTCGGTCATGGGGCGGGAGTGTAGGAATCCCGGTCCCGGGTCGGAGGACGCCGCAGACGGGGCAAGGGCGACCGGGCGGCATCGCCTCCCGCGTGGTTCCACCCCGCCGGCCACGCGTGCAACGTCGCTTCGTCCTCGACCAGGACGCACGCGGCTGGGTGGTCGCCCACCAGCTCGAAGAGGCGCCGCAAGTGGTCCTCGACCATCGGCATCATCGCCGTCGCGAGCAGGCCTGCCGGATCGAGCACGAAGCGCCAGCCGCGGTCGTGCCGCCCGCGAAGGAAACTCTGCAGGGACGGGGCGTCCGAGACCGCGCCGTGGACGTGAGGCCACAGGGCGGCATGGGAAGCGTCCCGGCGCGGGGCCAACGCCTGCTCGAAGCCGGCCGCGAAGGCCTCGAAGCGGGCCCGAGCCTCGGGCATCCAAGCCACGCCGGGCCCTTCGACCGATTCGGGACCCGAGCGAATGGCCGCCATGCCGACAGGTGCGGTCCGGCCCAGGGCGTAGCCGGCCTGCTCGGGCTCTGCCGCCGCCAGCGGATCGACGATCGCGACATGCCCGAGCGTCGTCCCGGTCGGGTCGACGAGCGGCAGCCAGGCGCCCTCGAGCCCCTCGAAGGAGGCGGGGAGGAATCCGGGGCGGGGTCGATGGGTTGGGGGCACGAGCGGAATCACGGGTCGAGCAAGCGTACGTCATGGCCCGCCCGGGTCGGGGATGGAATAATCCCCCGCTCGGACATGGACGTCCGGGCATCCGCAAGTCCGTTGCAGGAGAGCACGGCATGGTCATGGAGCAGGCACTGCTCGAGCAGGAGTTCGATGCCCGTCGCGAGGCGGCGTCGACCATTCCTCCCCTTCATCGCAGCCAACTGATCGACGGCATCCTCGCGAGGAATCCCTCGGCGGATCCGGCGTTCCTCATGCGCTTCGACAACGACGCGCTCAAGCACTACCTCGATCACCTCGGCTGCGACGAGGCGCCTCGTTCCCGCGGGAACCGGTGGGTGCGGGCCCGTGGCTCGAGCGTGGCGTGGTGGCGCGACAACCTCGACTGAGCGGACTCGACCCCTCGAGACGGGTGGTCGCGCGGGGTGGTCCCACCACGCGTCGACGCCGGCGACTTCGACGTCACCCCTGCGGGGGAGGCGTTTCTTCTGCCATGCGCGAAGGCGGGCCGATGTGGCAAACCGAGGCGGCAACGTGCCGCCGCAGCCAGCCACGACACAGGGCCCCCCGCGCCCGCATGAGGTGATTGATGAACGCCGCCCTCGCCCACTCCCGCCGTCTGTTGGTCGCGTCGATCCCCTTGATGCTCCTGCAGGCCTGCGGCACAACCTCGCGGACGTCGGGCACGACCCCTTCGACCGACACGACCGCCACGATCGAACCCGCCGATCACCGGCCCGCCCCTTCGCATTCGGCGGCGGCGATCGATTCATCGCAGGCCGCGACGACCAACATC
The DNA here is from genome assembly GCA_037139735.1 of Phycisphaerae bacterium. Taxonomy (GTDB): domain Bacteria; phylum Planctomycetota; class Phycisphaerae; order Phycisphaerales; family UBA1924; genus UBA2402. The sequence continues at coordinate 19,384 of JBAXFU010000006.1, read as the reverse complement.
ACGCGCGTGACCTTCGCCGAGGAGGGCGCCGACTTCGATCCGTGCATCTCGCCCGACGGCAAGCTGCTCGTCTTCGCCAGCACGCAGCACCGCGCCACCAGCGACATCTACTTCAAGCGCACCGACACGCGCGTCGTGACCCAACTCACCAACGACCCGGCCGACGACGCGATGCCCTCGATCAGCCCCGACGGCACCAAGATCGCCTTCGCGAGCAACCGCTCGGGCAACTGGGACATCTTCGTGATGCCCATCTTCGGCGGTCGGCCGGTGCAGGTCACCAACGATCCGGCGGATGAACTGCACGCGACGTGGTCGCCCGACGGCAAGTCGCTCGTCTACACGCGAGCCGGCGCGGGCGGTCGCTGGGAGATGTGGGTCACCAAGGCCGGCAGCGAAGCCACGCCGCACTTCATCGGCTTTGGCCTTCAGCCCAAGTGGTGCCCGGTCGGAGGCACCGGCGCCAACGGCGCCGACAAGATCCTCTTCCAGCTCGGCCGCGAACGCGGGCACCGCAGCTACTCGCTCTGGACCCTCGACTACGCCGAAGGCGTGACGAGCAACGTGACGGAAGTCGCCGGCGGCAGCGAACTGGCGATCATGAATCCCGGCTGGAGCCCCGACGGCCGGTGGATCACCTTCGCGCAGGCCGACATCCTCGACCCCGACAACGCCCTCGACCAGCCCCGCAAGACCTCGCTGTGGATCGCCACCGTCCAAGGGGAAGGACGCGTTCGCCTGACCGGCAGCGACGGCTCCGTGCTGTCGCCCGCCTGGAGCCGCTCCGACACGCTCTTCTTCGTCTCCGATCGCACCGGCACCGAGAACATCTGGTCGCTCAACCTCGCCCCCGCCATCGCCGCGGCGAAGGCCTCCATCCCCGGTTCCTCCGCCGCCGCGTCCGCCTCGACCGACGCCGCGACGTCGACGACCGCCACCGCCGACGATTCGACGGCCAATCAGGACTCCAAGTGAGCCGCGCACGCGGCATCCGTCGCGTCCGCGAGAAAGGTCCGCGCCGATGACCCTCCGATTGCTCCTTGCTTCGCTGGCCTGCGGCCTCCTCGCCGGCGGCTGCAGCGGCCCCGCCAAGGACGTGCTGGTCGCGCCCCAGCCGCTGCTCGCTCCCTACGACACTCGCGCCGGCGAGTTGACCTGGGCGGTGGCCCCGCCCTCCAACGACGCCGCGACCTCGACCGTCGAACCCATGCAGTTCGGCGACGCGCTCGTCGCGTCGCTCGAGGAAACTCGCGGCATCCGCTGCCTCCCCATGAACCGCACCACCCAGGCCATGCGCGACCTGGGCATCCGGTCCATCACCAGCGCGTCACAGGCCCATCGCCTGGCCACGGCCATGGGCGTCGATGCCGTGGTCGTCACCTCCATCACCGCCTACGACCCCTACACGCCCGAGGTCGGCGTCGCCGCGGCGGTCTTCGCCCGGCCCGGTCCGATGCTCCCGCAGACCCCCGTCGCCCGCGACCCCCGCAGTCTGTCGCGTCAGGTGGTCGACGCGGGTGCGGCCGCCGCTGGCAACTCGCCCGACGCGCCGGTGTGCGTCGTCTCCGAGCACCTCAACGGTCGCAACCATCAGGTGCTGCTCGACCTCAAGGACTTCGCCCAAGGCCGCCTGCAGAAGGACTCGGCCCTGGGATGGCGTCGCTACCTGACCGCCATGCCCCTCTACATGGAGTTCGCGGCCCACCGCACGGTTCAACTCATGATGCAGCGGGAATGGGCCCGGATCGGATCCCTGACGCCCCCCGAACCTGCGGCCACCCCGGCACCCCGATCGACGGTCGCCGCGACGCCTCGCATGGCCAAGGAGGACCCCAACAATGCGCCGGCGACGCACGGGCCCCAAAGTCAGGTCAAGACCGCTCGGGAACGGGGCAACGGTGCAATCATTCGATCGATCGCGGACGAATGAGCGGACGGGAAGCGTTCCCGCAGGCGGGTCGGGCCTCGGGGCGTCCCGCGCCGAATCCCATCCGAGGGTGGGCGGGAGAGCCGCCCGACAGGTGCAGGCGTTCGAATCGGTGCAGACGGAGTGATCGGCGGCGTCAAAGCTGCGCGTGCGTGAAGGTCCGAGTCGGCATCGCCGACGAAGTGGACGCCTTTATCCCGGACCATCGCAACCGCGACACGGACGGTGCGGAGGGGATGACGGGAACGACGGGCAGGAGAATGTGTATGTCGATCCTACCGATCACCGATGCCTTCACGAAGTACCTCGCCGACGAGCGTCACTTCAGCCCGTACACCGCCCGCTGCTACGGCGCGGACCTTCGACAGTTCGTCGAGTTCCTCTCGAAGCACCACAATCTCTCCCTCGACGCCGATCGTGAACTCGAGGCGTTGCAGCGGGACCTCGCCAAGGTGCGCGAGGGAGCCGCGGCACGCACCGTGACGGAGTTGATCCGCTCGGCCAACAGCGAACTCGTGCGCACGTTCCTGGCCTTCCTGGGCGAACAGCAGTACTCGGCGGCGACCATGGCGAGGAAGATCGCGACGCTGCGTTCCTTCTTCAAGTGGGGCGACAAGCGCGGCGTCACGGCGGGCAACCCCATGACGACCATCCGCACGCCCCGCCAAGCCAAGCGCCTTCCCAAGGCCATCACCATCGAGCAGGTCGAGCAACTCCTCTCCGCGCCCGGCGACGGCGAGATACTCGGTCGCCGCGACCGCGCCATGCTCGAGACCCTGTACTCCACCGGCATCCGCGTGAGCGAACTCGTCGGGCTCAATGCCGTCGACGTCGATCCCAGCGGCGAGGCGCTCAACGTCCGCGGCAAGGGCAAGAAGGAGCGCGTGGTCCCCTTGGGCAGCCACGCGCTGGCCTCGATCAAGCGTTACCTCGAGATGCTCCATGCCGATCCGAGGTTCGGACCCGCCGCGCAGGCGAACGCCAACCGGCCCCTCTTCATCAACAAGCACGGCGGGCGTCTCTCGAGCCGCTCGGTGCGTCGCAAGCTCGCCAAGTATCTCAAGCAAGTGGGCCTTGATCCGACGATCAGCCCCCACACGCTCCGCCACTCCTTCGCCACGCACCTGCTCGACAACGGCGCGGACCTGCGCACGGTGCAGGAGATGCTCGGCCACCAGAGCCTGAGCACCACGCAGATCTACACCCACCTCACGACCACGCGCATCCAGGACGCCTATCGCAGCGCCCACCCGCGGGCACAGGCCTCCTGACGCCTCCCGACATTCCCGACACGACCCAACGCGGCGGACCCATGGTCCGCCGCGTTTTTCATCGCGAGACGCGCGAACACGTTCGTCGTAAGACGCGGCCGACCCGACGCCCAAACGCCTGCCCTTCCTTCGCGACGATCACGAACGTTGCGAGGCATGATGCGGTCGACAAAAAACAGCCCCGGCACGTCATGGTGCCGGGGCTGTCGCGATCAACGGGGGATGTCTCGCGACCGACGCTCAGCGGGGTTCGCCGGGCGCACCGCCGCCGCCGGGGCCCTGGGGGCCGCCGCGATCGGGGCGCTGGCCGCGACCGCCGCCCATGCCGCCACGGGCGGTGAGTTGCTCGAACTTCTTCATCTGCTCCTCGCTCAGGACGCCCTTGAGCGTGTCGTTGAGCTTGGTGCGGGCGGCATCCATGGTCTCGCGGGCCTTCTCGCGGTCCTCGGCGCCGCCGGTGCGGGCCTTGGCCGAGGCGACCACGAAGGACTCGACGGCGTCGAGCGCCTTCTGCTGCTTGGCCTCGTCGAGGTGGAAGCCCGCGACGGCGTTGGCCATCCCGTCCCACACGGGGCTGAAGAGCCCCAGCGACTCGACGGCCTTGCGGGCCTCCTCGCTGCCCAGACCCGCGCCGGAGAGCGCCTTGGTGAACTTCTCACGCTCGGCCTTGTTGGCCTCCTCCATCGCCTGCATCGCGCCGCCCGCGGCACCGCGATCGCGACGGGGACGCTCGCCCTCGGCCGGGCGACCACCATCGGCAGGGCGACCACCATCGGCAGGGCGACCACCATCGGCAGGACGACCACCCTCGCCGCCGGGCTGACCGCCACGGTCGCGCATCTGCTCGCGGGCCTGCTTGCGGACGGCGTCGGCGGCGGCTCGCTGCGACTCGCGGGCCTCGCCATAGGCCTTCACGAGCGACTCGGTCTGCTTGGCATCAAGCCCCAAACGCTTGGCGACGCCGGTGGCCTGGATCGACCACGCCGCCTTGGAGGCCTCGGGGTCCATCGCCTCGCGGGGCGCCTGACGCCCGCCCTCGCCGCCGGGCTGGCGATTGCCCTGTCCCTGACGCGGCGGACGACCCGCCTCCTGAGCCAGAACCTGGCATGACACGGAACCGATCGCGACGCAGCAAACGAGAGCATTGACAAGGCGCATGGCCGAACACTCCACTGAGGTTGATGATCGAACCATCGGACCCGTGCCGGCGGCTCGATGCAAGGCTGAACGGGTCCATCGTCCATGGATTGCCGCCGACGATAGAAAAGGTCGAATCGGGCGTGCCCGTCAGGTCAGGACGTGGCCGCCGCCCGACGCCACGTCTCGGCGAGGGCCCTGACGGACCGTCCGCTCCCCGGCACCGGCAGGTCGGGAGCGATCTCCTCCAGAGGTTCAAGAACGAAGCCCCGCTCGTGCAGACGCGGATGGGGGAGGATCAGGCCCGCATCCTGAATCACGGACGAACCGTGGATCAGCAGATCGAGATCCAGCGTCCGGGGCCCCCACCGCACCTCCGCCTCGCGGCAACGTCCCCTCGATCGCTCGATGCAGTGAAGGGCCTCGAGCAGGGCCCGGGGTTCCAACGCCGTCTCGAGGAGCATGGCGGCGTTCAGGAAGTCGCCCTGAGGGACGGGACCGACCGGCGCGGTGTCACGAAACGAGGAGACCGCCACGACGCGGGTGGCGGGGAGCCGCGACGCGGCCTCGACCGCCGCGAGCAGGTGCGCACGTCGATCGCCGACGTTGGACCCGAGCGCGACGGCCGCCAGCGTGGATGCCATGACCGAACCGTACGCGCCGGGCGAAGGTCAGCCCTTGACGGACGCGAGGAGTTCCCGAGGTCGTGCCCGGGCGGCGGCGATCGCGGGGGGCAGCGCCGCCCCGACGGTCACGAGCAGCACGCACGCCCACCCGACCGAAATGGGCCCCAGGGGCGGACGCACGGTGAGTTCGATGCCCATGAGGAGCTGATCGAGCCGCTGGCCGCTGGCGATCCCCTGAATGCCCAGCCCGGTGCCCAGGATGATGGCCGTGACGGCCATGACCAGGGCCTCGCCGACGACCAATCGGAGGATGAGGCCTCTCGTGGCGCCCACCGCTCGGAGCACGCCGAACTCGAAACGTCTGGCGTGGATCGACGCGACGATGATGTTGGCGACGCCGAAGCTCGCGACGATCATCACGAAGACCGCCAACGCGGAGACGACCACGAGCGAAGCCCCGATGACGGAGGCGATGTCCCGCTTGATCTTGCGTCCGCTGCCGGCGTCGAGCAGCCCCGCGTCGGCGAGTTCGGTCCGCATCTGCGCGACGGCCTGGGCGTCGTCGGCGTCGGGCTTGAGACCGACCTGGATCAGGTTGATGCTCTCGGTGAGGAACTTCTCCTTGAGATCCTTGCGGGCGCCGAAGACGGCGTGCAGGGCCTGCTCGGTGAAGTCGTCGCCGATGGCGAAGAACTTGCTGACGATCTCGAGGCCCGGGCTCGTGACGACGCCGACGACCTCGAAGTCGTGCGAGCGATCGCCGGCGACGGCCTTGAAGGTGTCGCCCACGCGGGTGCCCTGCGTCACCATGAACTCGCGGGCGATGATCACCGCGCCGCCCTCCTCGAGACGCCGCATGGCCCTGGCCTGCCCTTCGGGCGTCTTGGGCTCCACCCACGTCAGGTTCGTCATCCTGAAGAAGGGGCGCGGCTCGAAGGCGATGAACATCGTCTTGAACTTCTGGAGCGCTCGCACGCCGAAGGCGTCGGTCTCGATGGGCAGCAGCGTGATGGCGCACGTGCCCGTGACAAAGGGCATCGCGTCGAGCCGCCGCTGCGCCTCCTCCGTCAGGTTCATGCCCACGACGAAGGCGTCGGGGAACTCGAAGCGGTCGAGCCAGTCGCGGACGATGGCGCGTCCCTGCGTCCAGAGCGCCACCATGATCGCCAAGCCCGACATCATCGCGCCGGCGGTGAAGCCGTATCGGTAGGGCGTGGCCGCGATCGTGCCCGTCAGCAGCCCCGGGGGCAGTCGCAGCAGCCGCCCCAGCGATCCTCCCAGCGCCCGCTGCACGCCTAGCAGCACCGGCGTCCCCAGCAGGAAGTACCCCAGGAACATCGCGGGCAGGCCCCCGAGGGCGTACAGCCAGAAGACCGTCTGCCCGTCGCCGGGGATGAAGACCACGCAGAGCTCGAACGCCAGCAGCAGCACACCCGCGATCAGCAGCGCGAGCTTGGTCGACCGTCGCGGCGGCCTCGCTCGCACGCTCAGGCCCTCGAGCGGCGAGACGCGCGTGGCCCGCCACGCCGGGAAGAGACCGCCGAGCAGGCCGCACCCCACCGCGCCCGCGAAGGCCACCAGCAGTCCCCACCACGACATCGCGAACCCCGTCGGCAGTTGCTCGCGGAAGACCTTGCTCATGATCCACGCGACCAGCACGCCCAGCGGGATGCCGACCACTCCGCCCGCCAGGCCGATCATCCCGCCGCCGATCAGCTGCGTCGCCGCGAGTTGTCCCTTGGTCCCGCCGATGCACCGCAGCACGGCCAGTTCCCGCTGCCGTTCCGTCAGGCCCGTCGACAGGCCCGTCATGATGATGAACGACGCCGCCAGGAAGGCCATCACCGTCGAGAGGACGAAGCCCAGCTGGCTGCTCTGCATGTTGCGGTCAAGGCCGCTCGTGATCCGCTCGGTCGTCTGCAGCAGGTAGCGGTCGCCCAAGCCGGGCCGCAGGTCCGCCGCGGCCTTCGCCGGATCGACGCCCTCGCGGACGATGATGTCGACTTCCGTCAGTCGCCCCGATTCGCCTTGCAGCCTCGCCAACCCCTCGATCGTCAAGTAGGTCTGCCACCGCCCGCCCAGGGGCGGCCGAGCCACCACCCCCACCACCTTGAGCGGGACAGGCGATCGCAGCAGACGGAAACTCCGAACCTCGCTCCCCACGCCCGGCGCGCTCCCGCGATTCGCCAAGGCCGCCGCCACGGTCGATGCCGGCACGGGTTCGCCCTGCGGCGGATCCGTCTCGCCGAGCACGCGGACGCCCGTGCCGTCGACCTCGCCGAAGCCCTTGACCATCGCTTCGTCGATGGCGATCTCGTCCGGAGCCCGCGGCAACCGCCCCGCCACAAGCCGCATGGCCCTGAACGTCGGCTCGAGTTCCGGATCGATCCCGGTGCCCATCGCGGTGCCCACGCACTCGACGCGGCGGAAGCCGAACCCCTCGCCGCCCGGCCCCTTCACCCATGCCGTCCGCTCGAAGAGCAGCGTGAGCGAGCCCGACACCCGGCCCGTGACCATCGCCGCTTGCGGCCACCCGCGGACCGTGTCGAGCACCGACGCGGGCATCGTGGCGTTCCGACCGGCCGACTTGAGGCGAAGCTCGGCGCGGCCCACCGACTGGTCGAGTTGCACCCCGACGGCCTTGGTGATCGAGGCCATGGCGCACGATACCGCGGCGATCATCGCCGCGGAGAGGAGGACCGCGCCCACCAGCAGGAGGGTGCGGCTAGGCCTCGCGGATGCATTGCTGATAGCGAGCCGCCACTCCGGCCGCATCAAGCCCCTCCGTGTCGATGTGCGTGAAGACGCGTCCGTCGCGAATGACGAAGATGCGACGGCAGTTGGCCGCGGCGGCCGGTTCGTGCGTCACCATCACCACCAGCATGCTGCGTTCGGCGGCGATCTCCCCCAAGAGCCCCCACAGCCGCCGGCTGCTCGCCGAGTCAAGGTTGCCCGTCGGCTCGTCGGCGTAAAGCACCGGCGGGGCGAAGAGCAGCGCTCTGGCGATGGCCACCCGCTGCTGCTCGCCGCCCGACAAGGCGTCGGGACGATGATGCAGGCGATCGCCCAGCCCGAGCCGCTCGAGCAGTTCGGTGCTGCGGATCCGCATGGCCTTGAGCGACTCGCCCGCGAGCATGCCGGGAAGTTCGACGTTCTCCTGCGCCGTCAGGGAGGCGATGAGGTTGAACTGCTGGAAGACGATGCCGATGCGGCGGCGACGGAACTGGGTGGCCTGTCGCTCGTCCATCGAGTGCACCGGCGTGCCGGCGATGTGGATCTCGCCCTCGTCGGGACGATCAAGCGCGGCCAGCAGGTGAAGGAGCGTGGTCTTGCCGCTGCCCGACTGCCCCATGATCGCGTAGAAACCCGGCTCGTCGATCTCAAGATCGACCCCGCGGAGCGCGGGCACGGGATTGCCCCCGGCGACGTACCGCTTGGTGACGCCCTTGACCGAAAGGATGGGACCTGCAGCGGACTGGGCGGGGGCCGGAGGATTCATGCGTCGACCGGTCGCCCCCGAAGGATTCGTCGCCCCAGAAGAACTCGTTGAAGGGAACCTCGCGGGTCAGTGCACCTGCGACTGGTACTTGGACGCGTCCATGCACTTGGACAGCCCCGAGGCGTCGGACACGCGGATCTTGACGAGCCAGCCCGACCCGTGCGGGTCGCGGTTGAGCAGGCCAGGATCGTCGTTGAGGGAGGCATTGGACTCGATCACTTCGCCGCCGGCGGCGCAATAGATGTCGCTGGTGGTCTTCACCGACTCGACCGTGCCCACCGAGTCACCGGCCTTGAACTTGAAACCGGGCTTCTTCATCTCGACGTAGGTCACGTCGGTGAGCTGATCGACGGCGAACTGGGTGATCCCCAGCGTCAGCACGTCCCCTTCGACCTTGTGCCATTCGTGGGTTTCCGAGTAGACGCGATCGGCGGGGACGTTGGCCATGGTGGTGTTCTCTTGACTCGTTCGACGGACGGAATGCGGCGGACGGACTTCGCGAACTCGTCGCTCACGAAGCGGACCGTCCTGAGCCGATGGCATCCTAAGGGTGGCGATGTCGGGAAGGCAACAGCCGCCCGCGAAACCCTCACCCGGACCGCGGTCGGCTCGGCCTGCCCCGCGGCATGCCGAACCCGACACCTTCGGAACGTGTACCCTTCCAGACTGCCCCCACCGCGTCCGCCCGGGCGTCGGCGGCGAGCCCAACACCCACCCAAGACACCCCACCACCATGCTTCTCACGCTCACCGCCAGCTGCCTCAAGGGCATGCTCCTGCCGACCGGCCGGTCGAAGAAACCCAAGATGGAGATCATGGATCTCCCGGCCTTCACCCGCGATTCGCTGGGGCTCAGCGGCTTCAACCTCTCGACCGACCTGCTCGTTGGCGCCGACCGGGCCAAGCTCGAGGCCATCCGCGAACGCACCGACCGCGCCAGCTGCTCGTGCCTGCTCCTCGTCGAGCCCGAACCCCAGCACTTCGGCGCTCGCGACGAGAAGAAGCTCGCCGCGGCCACCCAGCGCATGACCAACGTCATCGATGCGGCTCACCTCCTGGGCTGCTCGGCCGCGTCGATGAAGATCGAGGCCCCCGACGACGACGAGACGCTCCTCCGGGTGGCCAAGGCGCTCAAGCCCATCATGGACCGGGCCGAACGCAACGACATCAACCTCGCCCTCTCGCCCCACGCAGGCCTCACCCATCGCCCCGAGCGAGTGACCGAACTGCTCAAGAAGGTCGGCGGGTTCAGGATCGGCACCTACCCCGACTTCCAAACCGCCCACGTGTACGGCGAGGGGAAACCCGAGGGCGCGGTCGGCTACCTGCATCGACTCACCCCCTACGCCTCGGCGGTCTGCGTCTCGACGACCGGCTTCGGCGTACCCGGCAAGGCCAAGGGGAAAGCCAAGGCCCCCGGCCTCGCCATCGCCGATCCCGAGACGATTCTCGAACCCCGCGCCTCGGTGCACGTCGAGTACGACCTGCGGCCCATGCTCGACGCCGTGCGTTCCGTCGGTTACGACGGGCCCCTAGCCCTCGACTACCGCGGACCCGGCGACGTGCCCGCGGGCCTGCGTCTGGCCCGGGGCAACGTCCTGACGGCCCTGGGAGCCGAGGATCCCGACGCGATCGACGAGGAACTCGACGACATCATGGCCGAACTCGAGGCCGAGGATGCCGCCTCGGAACTCGAGGACGACGAGAAGCCCTGAGGGGCCGCCAGAGCCCCCCAGAGAGCCACATGATCCACCTTGGAGCCGGCATGGCCCTGATCCGGCCCTGATCCAGCCCTGATCTGGCCCTGATCTGGCCCTGATCTGGCCCTGATCTGGCGTCGATCCGCATTGCATGCATGGCGTACGCTTGGGTCGAGGTGGGAGTCTGCTCCCTCGCGACCGTCCCATGGCATCATCCCTCTCTGGCATGTCTCCGCCCCCGCACGCGCCGCAGCGTCACCCGCCGCTGGCCGTGACGATCCCTCCCGCGGCATCGCATCCGTCGGCACGAATCACGAACCAGGCACCCCCGGTGTTTCGCCTCGACCAGCCCATCATCATCACCATCGACGGCCCCGCAGGCACCGGCAAGTCTTCGGTGGCTCGTCAACTCGCCAAGCGGCTTGGGCTCGACTTTCTCGATACCGGCGCGATGTACCGTGCCGCGGCGGCCATCGCCCTCGACCACGGCATCGGGCTCGACCAACCCGATCGTCTCGTCGCCAAGGTGATCGAGGCCGACCTCCACTTCGATTGGTCGCAGGACCCGCCGGCGATGCTCGCGTTCGGCCGGTCCATCAACAGTCGCATCCGCGATCTTGACGTCACCGCCATCGTCTCGCCGGTGGCCGCCATCGCCGCCCTTCGCGAGCACATGGTCCGCAAGCAGCGGATCATCGCCGCCCAGCACCCGCGGCTCGTCACCGAAGGCCGCGATCAGGGCTCGGTGGTCTTCCCCGACGCCATCGTGCAGTTCTACCTGACCGCCTCCGTGCAGGAGCGTGCACGCCGCCGGGCCCAGCAGTTGGCCTCGAGCGGCAGCGAACCCGACATCGGGGCGCTCGAGCGAGAGATCGACGCTCGCGACCGGAGCGACATGGGCCGGGCCGTGGGCCCGCTCCGCCGTCCCGAGAAGGCCACGGTGCTCGACACCTCGTCCCTCGCCTTCGACCAGGTGGTCGATGAACTCGAGCGGCTTGTCCGCCGCAGGGCGGCCGAGCCGTGAAGGACACGCCCGGGACGCCCGGCGCCGACGCGCCGCCCGCCGCCAGGGGCCTCCGCGCCAAGCAACCCGGCTCCTCGCTGCCGGCACTCCTCTTCTACGAGTTCGTCGCGTGGGCCATTCGCGTGCTGACCCGCGTCTTCTACCGCGCCGAGGCCATCGACACGCATTTGGTGCCCGGAACGGGGCCCGTGCTGCTGGCGGCGAACCACCAGTCGTTCCTCGACCCGCCGCTGATCGGCGTGCGCGTCCGTCACCGGCACCTCAACTTCCTCGCCCGCGCGGGGCTCTTCAGGTTCAAGCCCTTCGGCGCCATCATCGCCGCGCTCAACGCCCTGCCCATCAACGACGAAGGGGGCGACCTTGGCGCCATGAAGGAGACCCTCGCCCGGTTGCATCAAGGACGCGCCATCCTGATCTTCCCCGAGGGCTCGAGGTGCGACGACGGCGCGGTCGCCGCCTTCAAGCGGGGTGTCGCATTGCTGGTCAAGAAGGCCAAGTGCCCGGTGGTGCCCGTCGCCATCGAGGGCGCGTTCGACGCATGGCCGAACGCTCGCCTCGCGCCGCGACTCTTCGGTTGCAGGGTCTACGTCAAGTTCGGCCCGCCCATCCCGCACGACGAGTTGATGGTGCACGGCCCGGAGGCGGCCCTCGAGTCCCTCCGCGTGCGGATCGACGCCATGCGACACGAACTTCGAGAACGCATGCGGACCGAGACGGGCGGCAGATTTCCCGCGAAAGGTCCCGGCGATGCGACCGTGTCCCCCGCGACGGGAACGGATGCCCCCCTCGAATCGTGAGGCCCGTCCGCCACGCTGGCGCAAGATCGTCGCGGATCAGGCCAACTTGCGCAGCTCGATGATGCGCTTTTCGGTCGCCGGATGCGTCGCGAAGAGCTCCAGCATCGACGAGCCGCACAGGGGCTCGACGATGAACAGGTTGTTCTGCGCCGGGTTGGGGTTCTGCATCGGGATGCGACCCGCGTAGACCTCGAGCTTCTGCAGCGCGGAGATCAACCCGTGGGGCGACCCCGCGATCATCGCGCCGTCGTGGTCGGCGACATATTCGCGGCTGCGACTGATCATCGCCTTGATGACCGCGGCCCCCACCGCCGCGATGATGATGGTCAGGATGCTCACCAGCGGGTTGCCGCCTTCGCGATCGCGACCGCCGCCCAGCATCCACCCCCACTGGGCGATGAACGCCAGCACGCCGGCGACCGTGGCGGCGATGCACGAGATGAGCGTGTCGCGGTTCTTGACGTGCGCCAACTCGTGACCGATCACGCCGCGGAGTTCCTCCTCGTTGAGCAGTCGCAGGGCGCCCTCGGTGACGGCGACGGCGGCATTCGACGGCGAGCGGCCGGTCGCGAAGGCGTTGGGCGCCTCCTGCGGGCAGACGCACACGCGCGGCATCGGCATGCCCGCCCGCTGACGCAGTTCATCGACCATGCGATAGAGCTCGCCGCCCACGCCGGGCGTCGAGGCGTCGACCTCTTGAGCCCTCATGGCGGCCAAGGCGATCTTGTCGGAGAAGAACCACGCGATCACGTTCGTCAGCCCGCCGGCGACGAGCCCGATGAGCAGCCCTCCGTGGCCGTAGAGCGAGCCCACGACGAGAAAGAGGCCCATCAAGCCGCCGAGCAGCACCGCCGTCTTCACGTTGTTCACGAAACGAGTCATGGTGGACCATCTCGCGGGCGGGAGTGCGAGAACCCACGGATTCCGGCGGCATCCTCGCCCGACCCTGGGCGACCTGCCGCACCGCCAGCGACGGTTCATACGAGCAAGCCACGTGCAAGTTCACCCCCGGCGGCATGGTCGTCACACCCCTCAGGACAGGGGAGCCCCCTCCGTCCGGGCGGGTGGCACGGACCCCCAAAATGTTGTATGACAATGGGTTGGAGGTCGACAACGACCAGGTTGGCCGTGATGGGACTTGGGACCCTAACGGCAGGTAAGGTTCGACGTTCCCCAGTTGACTGCCATGGAGGCAGTCGCGACGGCGGGTGGCCATCGCGAAGGGGAAGGAAGGACCGGACCGCCGTGCAGACAGGGACCGTTCGTCGTTCGACAGGGTCAGCCCGAGTGGCCGGTGTCGAGGGTGGAAGTGAATGTGAGGGCGGGGGCTATAGTGCTCGCCCCCTTGTGGCGGGACGAAGCGTCGGGACGGTGCGGGTGGTGGAACCCCGTGCCGCCAAGTTCCGTAGGACTGATCGTGTGGTGCGACGGTCCGACGAGCGATCGGGAAAGCCCGGGCGACCTTCGTTTCGGCGGCATGGCAGCCGCACGGGGTTGGTGGTGGAATCGAACATGGAAGCTCGTCAAACCGATGCCGCGCCTGCGGTGCGCGGCGACAACGACTGGGTTGACGCCCGCGCTGACATGGCGTGGGCCTCGATCGCGCGTCGCGTGCTGACGGTGTCGGCCGGATGCTGCTTGGTCGCGTTGGTGGCGTGGTCGGCGGTGCTGACCAAGACAGCCGACCGGGTCATGCCGCTGGCGTCGATTCGCCTCGAGCCCATCACCGAGCCGGCCGAAGCGGCTGAACGCGATGAGGTCGCCATGCAGGCGGTGTCGCTGGCTTCGCGGCGAGAGCCCGTCCGGGCCTCCTCGAGGCAGGCCGCCATGGCTGCGAGCGGCATCCAAACGGACAATCCGTGGGCGAATGACCCTGACGTCCGCTGGTTCAACGGGCGCCCTGCCAAGCCCGACCGAACGCTGAAGATGCGGGTGACGGCCTATTCCCCCGACCACCGCTCCTGCGGCGACTCGGCGGACGGCCTGACGGCGACGATGCACTCGGTCGAGAACAACGGCTTCAAGTTGGTCGCGGCGGACCCGAAGGTGCTCCCCTACGGCTCGATGGTGAGCATCGAGGGGTACGACCGGGGCCAGATCGTTCCGGTCTTGGACTGCGGCGGGGCGATCAAGGGGCAGCACATCGACCTGCTCTTCCCGACGCACGAGCAGGCGCGGCACTGGGGCAACCGCTGGATGGATGTCACCGTGTGGAAGTACATCGACGGCAAGCCCAACGGCGACCCGCGGAAAGAACGCTAAACCAACTTTTCGCAGCCACTTGCGACACTTGCCTGACCCTCGGTCAAGGCGAAGGCACCGGTGCTTGGCAGCGTGGCGGAGGCGGCCTATCCTTTCGCCCTTGGCCCCATCGTCTAGCCTGGTCCAGGACACCAGGTTCTCATCCTGGTGACAGGGGTTCGAATCCCCTTGGGGTCATTGCCCCTGCTTCGGCAGGGGTTTTTTGTTTTTCCACGCGATGCCGACGCCTCGTCCCTGAGTCTCGCGAACGTGGCCCGGGGTGCTGCGAGCACTGCGAGCGAACTCCGGGCCGCGAGCCATTCGCCGCGAATCGCGGGATGTTCTTGCGGCCATCGCCTTCACCAGCGGTTCGCTCGCAGAGCACCGATGTGTCCAGCGTTCCGTTCGCGGCCTCGACCCGACGACCGTCAGCCGCAACTCAGCAACCCCCCGCCTCCCACGCAGCAAAGAACACGTCGATGTCGCCGCCATCGACGCCGCCATCGAGGTTGACGTCGGCGGTGGATTCGCCCGCTTCCCATGCCGCGAAGAAGTCGACGACGTCGCCCCCGTCGACGCCGCCGTCCATGTTGAAGTCGGCCGGGCAGGGCGTGCCTTGGAGCGGGATGAGGTTCTCCGGCGCGTCGACCGTGCCGGCGTTGACGAGCGTGTTGTAGTAGACGCGGCAGGTCGTGTTGATGAGCCGCGAACCCGCGTCGATGCGGAGGGTGTCGACGTAGAGCGCCTCGCACGCGCCCGTGCCGTCGAGGGCGTTGTCGTAGGCATCGACGAGCCGCACGGTGGTCGGAGCGCCGCCGATGTGGAGTTCGCCGATGGGGAAGTGACCGGGACGCGATCGATCGAGTCCCAAGGCATCGACGCCGATGTCGCGCGACATCACCTCGAGGGTCACTTCAGACCTCGCCGACTCCATCTGCAGGGTGGAGAGGGCCATGTCGAAGCGGGTGTTGGCGTTGATGGCGCAGTCGAAGGAGCCGCCGATGTGCACGATCGAGCCGACGAAGGGCATGGTGAGGTTCGCGGCAGGTCCCAGCGAGAGCGTGCCGCCGACGTCCATGCCGGGGGGCAGGCCCGAGCAGGTGGAGCAGATGGTGCCGATGACGGTGCCGTTGTTGGTGAAGTCGCCGAAGACGAAGAGGGTGCCAGAGCGCACCGTGGTGGTGGCTCCGACGTTATTCATGAACGAGCCGTAGATCACGCTGGAACCAAACGCGTTGACGCTGCCCTGATTCGCGAACAGGGGAGCGTTGATCTCTCCGGCGGTCACGTTCCACGTGGCGCGATTGTCGATGAGGACTCCCGCGGCGACGCTCGCTCCGGCGCTCATGGTCCACGCATCGATGGAACGAAGCGTTCCGCCCGCGAGGAACGAGGCGTCCAACCCGAGGGAGACCGAACCGATATTGGTCCAATCTCCCATCGCGGTGAGGGTGGCGGCCTGCTCGAG
The DNA here is from genome assembly GCA_037139735.1 of Phycisphaerae bacterium. Taxonomy (GTDB): domain Bacteria; phylum Planctomycetota; class Phycisphaerae; order Phycisphaerales; family UBA1924; genus UBA2402. The sequence continues at coordinate 3,695 of JBAXFU010000006.1, read as the reverse complement.
ACGGGTCTGTCCGTCGGCGGCGACCACGGGCGAGTTGATCGAAAGCGATGAACCGCTGCGAGCAGTCAGGATGCCGCGGGAGCCGAGCAGGACGGCGTCGGCGTACAGGTCGCCGAAGGCGTTGACGCGAAGTTGTCCGTTGAGATCGATGACCGAACCGGAGTTCGCGACCAGGGACGAAGAACCTCCGAGCGTCAGGATCGACTGGGGCGAGGTGCGGATGGCGCCGAGACTGCCGAGGATGAGCGATCGCCCCGTGGTGTCGAGCACCGTCACCATGCGCCAGGCGGCGTCGTTGGCCAGGAGTTGATGACCGGACTGGGCGGAGAGCATCGCCGCAGGGAGGGATGCGAAGACGACGTCGGCCACGGCGTTGTACGCAAGCGGGAGGTCGTTGGCGTGGACGTCGCAGGTCCAGATGGATCCCTGATTGACATTGCCCCCCACGTCGTCGGCGTTGGCGCCGACGATCGCCGCGACTCCAGAGATCGCGACGGACTTGCCGAACTGGTCGCCCGCGGCTCCCGACACCCCGTTGAGCTGGAGCTGCTGAATCCACGCACTGCCGACGCGAGTGAAGATGAACGCGGAGCCTTGGTCCGCGTTGGACCCCACGTCGTCGGCGTAGGCGCCGATCAGCGCGGTGTCGCCGGCGATCGCCACGGCGGCGCCGAACTGATCGTTCGCCATGCCCGCCGCCGCCGTCAACTGCGCCTGCTGCTTCCATGTCGTGCCGCTGCGAACGAAGACATACGCCGATCCTTGATCGGTGTTGCTTGCCACGTCGTCACCCGAGGCGCCGATGATCACGGTCTCGCCCGAAAGGGCGACGGCCACGCCGAACGAGTCTGAGCCCACGCCCCCGATGGCGTTGAGTTGCGCCTGCTGAGACCACCCTGTCCCTGCTCGCACGAAAATGAACGCCGAACCCTGATTGGAGTTGGTCCCCACGTCGTCGCCCGTCGCCCCGACGACGATCGAGTCGGCCGAGATGGCGACGGAGATTCCGAACAGGTCGCTCGCCGCGCCGCCAGTGCCGTTCAGTTGGGCCTGCTGCGTCCATGTCGTGCCGGACCTGGCGAACACGTAGGCGGACCCCTGATCGGTGTTGGCGCCTACATCGTCGAGTGACGCGCCGACGACGATCGTGCTGCCGGAGATCCCCACCGAGACGCCGAACTGATCGCCCGCCGCGCCGCCCGTGGCGGTCAGTTGGCTCTGCTGAGTCCATGTCGTGCCGGAGCGGACGAAGACGTATGCCGACCCCTGATCGGCGTTGGATCCGACGTCGTCCGTGTTGGCTCCGACGACCGCGGTGTCGCCCGAGATGGCGACGGAATAGCCGAACTGGTCGTTCGCCGCGCCGTTCGAGGCGGTCAACTGGGCCTGCTGGATCCATGCCGAGTCCACTCGAACGAAGATGTATGCCGACCCCTGATTGACGTTGGCGCCCACATCGTCGCTGTAGGCGCCCACGATGGCCGTGTCGCCCGACACGGCGACCGCCGAGCCGAAGAGATCACCGGCCGCCCCCCCTGCGGCGAGAGACGAAAGATCCGGTCCGATCCAGCTCGAGCCCAGGCGAGACAGCACCCAGACCGATCCCTGATCGACGTTCGCCCCCACGTCGTCGGAATCCGTGCCCACGATGGCGGTATCGCCGAAAATGGCGACGGACGCGCCGAACCGATCGCCGGCGGCGCCGAGGGGCGCGCCGAACTGCGCCTGCACCTTCCACGCGGTTCCGTCTCGCACGAAGACGTGGACCGATCCCTGATCGACGGCTGAGCCGACGTCATCGGCAGCGGCCCCGACCACCACCGTGTCGGCGGCGATGGCGACCGAGGTTCCGAACTGATCTCCCGACGCGCCACTGGACGCGACGAGTTGCGTCTGCTGGCTCCAAGCATCGCCCGATGTCGTGAAGATGCAGGCCGACCCTTGATCGATGTTCAAGCCGACATCGTCGCCCGGGGCTCCAACCACCACCGCGCCACCCCACAGGGCCACCGACGCGCCGAATCGGTCGCCCGCCTGGCCGCCGGACGCCGCGAGCGCCGCCCGTTGCGACCAACTTCCGTCGGAACGCGCGAAGACGAAGGCCGTTCCCTGATCGACACTGCCCGCCACATCGCCGCCCGCGGCGCCCACGATGGCGATGTCGCCGGAGATCGCGACCGAACACCCGAACAGATCTCCCGCCATGCCGCCGGCGGCGTTCAGCCTCGCCTGCTGGCGCCAGGTCGAACCCGTTCGCTGAAAGATGAATGCCGAGCCCTGATCGACGTTCACCCCCACGTCGTCCGACGGGGCACCCACGACAGCCGTGTCGCCGAAAATGGAGACAGTGCACCCGAACTGGGCGTTCGACCCGTTGCACGCGGCCGTCAATCGCGCCTGCTGCGTCCACGACGTCCCCGCGCGGACGAAGACAAACGCCGATCCTTGACCGCTGCTGCTCGAGGCCGAATCGATCTTCGAGCCGACCAGGATCGTGTCGCCCGAGATGGAGACTGAACAACCAAACTGGTCGTTCTCGACGCCCCCCGCCGCGATCAGCGACGCCTCGAAGTTCCACCCCGAACCCGACCATCTGTACACGAGCGCCGAACCCTGATTGGTCCGGCCGCCCACATCCGTCCCCGGGGCTCCGACGACCATCGTGTCGCCGTCGATGGCGACGACCGAACCGAAGCGGTCGCTCGCGGCACCGGAGGGCGGCACGACCTGCACGGGCGTCGACCGCTGTGCCGCTGAAAAAGAACACGTCAGCCAAACGGCCGCGACCGCCAACACCTTGTGCAAATCCATCACGTCTCCTGTCGCCACGAGGTTGCGATTCTATCTCGTGGCCCGAGATTTGGCGGTCCCTGCCCGACGCGGGCGAACTCGAATGCGCACGCGACCATACGACGACATTCTCGGACCTGCCGGCCCAGCGACGCACCGTGAGCGACGCCCCGCGGCGAAGGCGTCAACGCTCCGTCGCGAAGGGGATCAACACGGCCCGTGGCGAGGTCGCGACGGGCGTCAGTCAAGGTTCGTGACGTTTCGCCGATCCGGTCGCTTCAGTTCATGTCGGCAGCCGGGTCGTTGAGTTCCGTCTCGGGGAAGCCTCCACCATGGTGACCTGCGCGGTCGCGACATGTGCTGCAACGCATCGAAGGCGACGGCGATTGGCTGGAGTGACCGCATGCCACAACTGGGCCCCTCCCGTACCGTCGCCGATCTCCTCACCCGCGTGGTGTTGGCGTCATCGAGCTACCGTCCGACCCCGAAGCGGCATCAGCAACCCCCCGCCTCCCACGCGGCGAAGAAGACGTCGATGTCACCGCCGTCGACGCCGCCATCGAGGTTGACGTCGGCGGTCGATTCGCCCGCTTCCCATGCCGCGAAGAAGTCGACCACGTCGCCCCCGTCGACGCCGCCGTCCATGTTGAAATCGGCCGGGCAGGGCGTGCCTTGGAGCGGGATGAGGTTTTGCGGCGCGTCGACCGTGCCGGCGTTGACGAGCGTGTTGTAGTAGATGCGGCAGGTCGTGTTGATGAGCCGCGAGCCCGCGTCGATGCGGAGGGTGTCGACGTAAAGCGCCTCGCACGCGCCCGTGCCGTCGAGGGCGTTGTCGTAGGCGTCGACGAGGCGCACGGTGGTCGGCGTGTTGCCGATGTGGAGTTCGCCGATGGGGAAGTGGCCGG
>JBAXFU010000005.1:0-73380 GCA_037139735.1 Phycisphaerae bacterium | reverse complement strand
GTGACCGCTCCACCAACCACACCCCTCGTCACTCGCCAAGCTGCTTCACGCGGTGGGCCTGCTCGACCTTCCACCGGTCCGGGAGCCAGCGTTCGAGGTCGGTCCCGCTCGCCTGCGGCACGTGTGTCAACGCCTGCGTCAGGTAGAGCTGCGGGTCGACGCCGTGACGCTTGCACGTCGCCGTCAGGCTCGACAGGATCGCCGCCGTCTCCCCGCCGCGTTCGTTGCCCACGAACAGGCTGTTCTTGCGGTTGAGCACCACCCGCTTCATGTCCCGTTCGCTCGCGTTGTTGTCGATGGGCACCCGCTGGTCGCCCGCGAAGACGCTCAGCTCCTTCCACTGGTTGAGCGCGTAGTTCACCGCCTGCGACATCTCGTGCTTGGGCAGCAGCTCGCGGCGCCACGCGTGCAGACGCGCCTCGATGGTCGCCAGCAGCGGCATGGTCTCGCGTTGCCTGGTCGCCGTGCGTGCCGCCGCGTCGAGACCCCTGATCCTGGCCTCGATGGCGAAGAGCCCGCCGATCAGCGTCGCCGCCTCGCGGGCGATCGCCGGGGCGCTCCCTTGGGCGTCGACGAACTTCCGCCGCGCGTGCGCCCAGCAGCCCGCCCGCGTCAGGCCCTGATCGGCCACCACCCCGTCGTACCCCCCGTAGGCGTCGGCCACCAGCGTGCCCGTGAAGCCCGCCAGGAAGCGGCTCGGGCCGTCCCGCGAGCGGCTGAGCGTGAAGTCGTACACGTCGTAGGGATGGTCCTCATCGCCGATGTAGACCCACAGCCTCGCCTGCCTGACCTTCTCGGCCGCCTGCATCGGCATCACCGTGTCGTCGGTCAGCACCACCCCCGACGAACGCACCCGCCGGGCCATCAGGTCGTACACCGGCCGCAGCAACTCCGCCACGTCCCGCATCCACACGCACATCGTCCCGCGGCTGATGCTCACCCCGTCCCGATCGAAGAGCTCCTCCAGCCGATGCAGCGGCGTGTACACCGAGAACTTGCTGCTGGCGATGAACGCCAGCAGCCCCGGCCCCGGCATCGCCCGGTCGAAGACCTTGGCGCCCGCCGCCAGCGGCGCGGCCTCCATCATGGCCCCCTCGCCGGCGTGGTCGCAGGCCTTGCAGGCGTAGACGTGCCGCACGTGAACGATGCGCTCGAAGTGGCCCGGGACGTACTCGAGCACGCAGCTCTCCTGCGTGCTCACGCGGCATCGCGCCGTCCCGCAGCAGGGGCACGCCTGGCGGTCGGGCTCGAGGTCGTGCTCGACGCGCCGTTCGGGCAGGTGCTCGAAGTCGCCCGAGCGGAGGTTGCGTCGGCCGCGGCGGGCGACCCGGGCGGTGCGGGCCTGGGGCCCCGCCTCGGCCACGGCGGGACGATCCTCCTCCGCCACGTCGGCCGGCTCGACGGGCCGCTCGAGCAGCGACGAGCCGAAGTCGAGCAGCAGCTGGTCGACCTGCTCGACGGTCGCGAAGCGATCGGCGCGGGGGCCGTAGTAGAGCTTGCGGAGCTTGAGCAGCGCGGCCTCGAGCTTGAGGGTGCGGGCGGCGAGCTGGTCGGCCTTGTGCGTGGCGGCGTTGCCGCGGGCGATGGCGTCGCGGAGCATCGCCTTGAGGGTCTCGACGTCGTCGGGCAGCGGCGTGGCGGTCGGGTCGGGCATGGCGCAGGTGGATACGCGCGGTGCCGCATGGCGGATGCGCCGTTCCGCGGGAAGATCAAGAATATCTCGCCTTCACCGCGTGTAGCGTTCGACGCGTCGCAGGCTCCGCAGGTCGATGCCGTCGAGGAGCATGGCCAGTTCGCTGGCGCGAAGCTCGACGCTCTCGCGTCCGGGCTTGACCGCGGGCACGCGGAAGGTCCCCTGCTCAAGCCGCTTGTACCACAGGGCGTAGCCGTCGCGATCCCAGTACAGAATCTTGACGCGATCGCCTCCCTTGGATCGGAAGACGAAGAGGTGGCCGCCCGAGGGGTCGAGGCCGGTCACCTGCCGGGCCAGTTCGGCGAGGCGATCGAAGCCACGCCGCATGTCGACGGGGGCCGTGGCCAGCCAGACCCGCGACGGCGAGCGATCGAGTTGGGCGAGGGAAGGGAGCGTGATCAAGCCCGGCCCTCCGCGGCCGCGTGCACGGCGGCGATGGCGTGAAGAATCGCGGCGAGCGTTCGCGGGCAGGCATTGACGGGCACGCGGAGGAGCTCTCGCGTGGGCAGCTCGACGACGATGGGAGCGGGAGGCGGGCTCATCGCGACGCGGGCCTCGACGAAGGCGGGCGCTGCGAGTTCCCTGCGGCGGCGGTACAGCATGGGAGCCGAGATGCCGCGACGATCACAGAACTCGCGAACGCACAGGCCGGACCGCTCGAAGTCGTCCAGCACGGCGGCCCAGCGGGCACGGGTGGATGGTGTCATGCCGCCAGTATGACCGAGGGCGGACGCGGGGGGAAGATGTGGTTCGTGGAGCGGTCACGGAATAGCCATATCGGCTGAGGAGGGCAGTCATGCCAAAGGTCAATGTGAATCGACGTCCGGGGACAGGCGGCAGCAAGTGGCGGCTTCAGTTCGAGTGGAACGGGCTACGAAGAACGATGAGCATGGGGGCGCTCTCGGAGAGGAAGTGTCAACAGTTTGCTGATCGCTTGGAAGACCTGATGGACTCTCGCTCCAGGGGCTTGAGGTCGAGTCCTGTGGTGGTTGAATGGCTCGCCGGGATGGGCGGTGCGGAACGCCAGCGACTGGAGGAGTGGGGGTTGGTGGATGCGGCCCCGAGGAAGTGGACCTTCATCCAATATGTGGAGCACTACTACGACCGCAAGCGGAATGACCCCGCCATCAAGGACTCCACCAAGGAGACTTGGCCGAGGTCAATCAACCATGCCAAGCAGTTCTTCCTCGGCATCCTCGGCAAAGACCCTTTGCTTTCGGAGTTCAAGAAGGAGCACGTCGAAAACCTCAAGAACTACATTGCTGGGCTCCCCGGACGCACGTCTGGTCGCAGCGGCGGACAAGAGAACATGTCCCCGGCGACCGTGGCGAAAGCAATGGGTGTCCTGTCCGCTGCGATGAATGATGCTGTCGAGAATGGACTGATGGAGCGCAATCCATTCAGGCTGGTCGCAAAGGGCAAGATGACGAATCCCAAGCGACAGGTCTACGTCCCAGCGGAGGTCGTGAAAACACTGATGGCGAAGACGGACGACCCCGAACTGAGAGTGCTCTTGGCACTGAGCAGGTTTGGGGGGGTCAGGGTCGGCGATTCAGACAACAGTGAGTTCAGGCTGCTCCGCTGGAAGGACCTCGGGAAGGAGCACCTCCACATCACCAGCCCGAAAACCGAGCGATACGAGGGCAAGGGGCAGCGATTCGTGCCGCTCTTTGTCTGTGGCAGTCTGTTTGACTTGCTGCGGCAACTGAAGCCCCACGGGGCGAATGACGAGGACTTCATCCTGCCGACCCTGAAGGGATACTCCCAGCCCTGGATGCTTCTGGGCCGACTTGTCAAAGAGTCGGGCTTCAAGCCCTGGCCAAAACTCTGGCACAATTTGAGAGCGAGTTGTATCACCGACTGGCTGCGACACCTGAGCGACGAGGGGGGGCGCTATTCGCTGGGGGACCTTGCCAAATGGGCAGGACACACCGTGAAGGTCATGGCGGAGCACTACGTGCTTGCCAAGGAAGGGGGCATGATTGTTGAAGTCGGTGGCCCAACCTTGGAGGACGTGTTTGTTGACGATGTTTCTGACGACAAGAGCCCGCCAAAACGGGCCGATTCGGTGACGCAATCGGTGACGTCGGCACACACTGGCCCACACGTTCACGGACCGTCGATCCGGAAGCAAAAGCCTGTAAATCAATGGGATGTGAATGGGCCTGACGGGTCAGGATCGCAAGCGAAGCCTGCTGAACGCAAACGGCTCGGTGCGTCGAAGTGGGCGATACTGGATTCGAACCAGTGACCTCATGCGTGTCATGCATGCGCGCTAGCCAACTGCGCCAATCGCCCAGGTTGTCGTCCGTCAGGGTTCCGCACGGGCTCCCTGGAGGACAGGGCGAAGTATAGCGGGCAGACGGTGACAGGCCAGTGGGCGGGGTGGGGGGCGGAAGGACCGATAGCCGTTGGGGGTGGGGGGGTGGCGAGGGCTTGGCGCGAGGTTGGTGCACTGTTGGTGCTTGGGGCCGGCGGGATCGGGGCGGGCATCCTGTATAATCGCGGGAGCGGGCGTGCGGCCGGGTTGCCGCGGGTCGCCGTGATGCGCCATGGGCGCGGGAGGTCGTCTTGAAGAATCGAGTCGCTTCGGCGTGGATGGGCGGCGTGTTGGGGGTGGTCGCGGCTTCGGGCGGCGCGATGGCGCAGCAGTACGAGTTCGACTGCACGATCACGCAGGCGACCAGCAGCGTCGCCGCGAACATCACCGTGAACGCGACGCTGCCGGGAACGCTCATCGGCAACTACAACGCGACGACCAACCCGACGGGGACGCGGACCAAGACGGGCATCTTCGGCACCTTCGGCGCCACGGAGAATTTTCCCGTCAACATCACGGTGGCGCCCATCATCAACGGTCAGGCCGTGAACACGCGTCCGTCGGGCGCCTATCGGCTGCTCGTCGATCCCGAGGCCCTGACGGCGCGGGTCGAGGGGTACGAGGTGAACAACCTCGCCTCGGGGAACCTGGTGATTCCCGTCACCGCGAGGTTCACCACCGAATCGTTCCGCACACGCACGCCCGACTCGACGTACGTCGCCGGCACCGTCAACGTGCCCGTGGGCGACGCGACCATCACCACCTTCCGCGACGTGCAGACCGGCAACGGCGCCGGCACGCTCACGGTCGCCGGGCCCAACCAGTACACGTTCAACGTGCCCATCACGGTCGAGACGATCATCGAGGGGCAGTTGCTGGGCTCGCCCATCGGTTCGCCCACCGGAACGCCCTCGGCCATCGTCGTGACCGGCACCGCGACCGTGCTGGCCGATGGCACGGTCACCATCGCCTCGAGGCAGGACCTGGGCTCCACGCAGACGCAGACGCCCAACCAGGTGCTCCCGCCCCAGCCCTTCGCGCTGCCCACCATCCTGCCGCCGGGCGGCACCGCCAACGTCATCCTCAACCTCACGCTTCAGACCTACACGACGACCGTCACGGGCACCCGCACGGTCAACTCCGTCGGCACGCCCGCGCTGTGCTTCGCCGACTTCAACCGCGACGGAGGCGTCGACGGCGCGGATATCGAGGCCTTCTTCCGCGTGTGGGCCGCGGGCGAGAACGGCGCAGACGTCAACCGCGACGGCGGCGTCGACGGGGCCGACGTGCAGGCCTTCTTCGTCGTGTGGCAGGCGGGCGGGTGCTGACTCGCGGTTTCGCGTCGACTTCGCGCAGCCATCTCGAAGCAAAGCCCGGAAGTTGCGAGGCGAGTTTCGCGGCCGTTCCCCGGAATGACGTGCGACGACGCGCGGGCCGCGAAGCGTTTTCCGAAGCCGATGGTCATCGCGTGCGATGTCGATGCGTGATCGCGTGCGCGGGTCGTGTCGTGCTTCGCGTTCAACGGCGGTGTCGAGGAAGCGTCGCCGCCCCTGGCTGCGTTCGGGCGACCCTTCGCGGCCGGTGCGAGGGGGATCGGGGCGTCACTCGACGTTCTGCGCCTGTTCCTTGATGCGGTCGATGGCGCCCTTGATCTCGACCGCGGCGCGGGCGATGGCCGCGTCGGGGCTCTTGCTCGCGATGGTGTTCGCCTCGCGGAGCATCTCCTGCGCGAGGAAGTCGAGCGTGCGGCCCAAGGGCTTGCCGTCCTTGCCCATCAGCATGTCGCGGAACTGGTCGAGGTGGGCCGAGAGACGCTTGATCTCCTCGGCGATGTCGGTGCGTTCGGCGTAGATGGCGATCTCTCGCACCAGGTCGCCCGGCTCGACGGCCAACTGCGACTCGCGGATGAGGCCCTCGACGCGGGAACGCAGGCGAGTCTGGTATTCGCTCACCACCGCGGGGGCTCGCTCGGCGATGTCGGCCAGGCGTGCGGCGATGAGTTGCCGGTTGCTCTCGAGGTCAGCGACCAGCACCTTGCCCTCGCGCTCGCGCATGGCCAAGAGCGAGGCGATGGCCTTGTCGAGCAGGGGCAGGAAGGCGTCGCGGGCGTGCTTGACGCGGTCCTCCTCGTTGGCGGGGGGTTGCAGCACGCCGGGAAGTCCCAGCAGCGAGCCGGCGTCGAGCCGCACCTGGCCGGAGGCCACGTCGGGGAGTTTCTTGAGCGCGTCGAGATAGGTCGAGAGGGCCCGAAGGTTGATCTCGTGAGCCGCGGACGCGGAATCCTCCGAGCAGCGAGCCGTCACGGTGACCGTGCCGCGGCTGACCCTTTCGCGAAGACGCGCCTCGAACTCGGCCTCGAGCCCCTGGAACTCTTCCGCGAGGCGGATGTTGGCCTTGAAGTACTTGTTGTTGAGGGAGCGGATCTCGACGAAGTAGTGGCACCCGTTCACCTGGGAACTGGCGTCGCCGTAGCCGGTCATGCTCCGAATCATGCGGTGCTCCAGGGACGCGAACGGGGCGTCGTGCGTCGTGCTCGCGTCACTTGGGCTGGGCCGGTGCGGGCTGCGTCGGCGGCGTGGCCGGGGCCGAAGCCGGAGCCGAAGCCGGAGTCGGAGCCGGAGCCGCGGGGGCGGCCGGCGCCGTGGCTGGCGCCGCGGGAGGCGTGGCGGGGGCGGTAGCGGGTTGCTCGCCCGCCGGAGCCGCGGGGGTGGTCGCAGGCGCTGCGTCAGCGGGCGGCGTGGTGCCTTGGGCGGGCGTCGTCGTTCCCTCGGCGGGCGTCGAGGTGCTCGACGCCTGGGCTTCCGGGCTGACGGGGTGCGGCTGGGAGGCGAAGTTCAGGATGATCGCGAGGAGGAGGTAGAGGCCGAAGACCGAGATGGTGACGACGGTGAGGGCGTCGCCGGTCTTGGTGCCAAAGGCCGTCTGGCCGGCGCTCGCGCCGCCGCCGAACGCGCTGGCGAGTCCGCCGCCCTGGGGCTTCTGGATGAGCACCGCCAGCACGAGGATCACGCAGACGAAGAGGAAGAGGGCGATGATGATGCCCACGAGCCAACCCGGCCAAGTGAAGGCGAGGGTCGAGAGGGGGGCGATGGTGGCGAGCGATGCGGGCATGGGTCGGTTTTCCGGCGCCTTGGCCCCGCGAGCGACGCATGTCGCACGGGGTTCGTTCGGCGAACGGCAAGTGTAGGGCCTCAGACGGCTGAAGGGTGCCAGAGGGTCTTGAGCTCGACGAAGGGCTCGATCCAGTCGAGTCCCTCGCATGCCGCGGCGTCGAGCCAGTCGATTCCCTTGCCCGCGTCCTTCCCGCGGCCCTTGGCCGGACCCTTTCCGCCGCCGCCCGAGCGACGCACATGCACCCGCTTGACGTTCTCGGACATGCCTTCGCGCAGGAGGGCGATCTCGGCGTCGGTGGCGACCGCAGCATGGATGCCGTCGACCTCGCGGTGGCCCGCGACCACCGGCAGCAACTCCGCCCGCTCGCCGGTCAGGATGTTGATGACGCCCGCGGGCAGGTCGCTGGTGGCAAACCCCTCGGCGAGCACCGCGGCGGGAATCGGATTGGCGTTCGAGGCCAGCGTCACGCAGGCGTTGCCCGAGGCGATGACGGGGAGGATGACGCTGAGCAGGCCCAGGAGCGGGTGCTCGTCGGGGGCGATCGCGGCCACGACGCCGCAGGGTTCGCAGACGGTGAAGTTGTGGAACGGCCCCGAGACGGGGTTGCTGCAGCCGAGCACCTGGGCGTACTTGTCGGCCCAGCCGGCGTAATGCACGACGCGGTCGATGGCGGCGGCGACCTCGGTGGCGGCGGGCTTGGCCGCGGCGCCGACGCACGCGATGGCCTCGGCGAGTTCGGTCCGCTTGCCTTCCATCATCTCGGCGAGGCGGTAGAGGACCTGGCCCCGGTTGTAGGCGGTGGCGGCGGCCCACTTCTCGTGGCCGCGACGGGCGGCCTCGACGGCATCGCGGAAGTCCTTGCGGCTGGCCTTGCAGAGGTGCGCGACGAGCCGGCCCTTGGCGTCCTTGACCTCGAGGGAGCGTCCCGATTCGCTGCGAGGGAACGCGCCGTCGATGAAGAGCTTGTAGGTCTTGAGCACGGGGATTCGGGACTGGGGGGCCGTCGATGTCATGGGAGTAGATCCATCGAACCAATGTTGCACGGGGCGACGCCCCGTCCGCCGTCGTCGATCACCGCGACAGCCGCACGTACGCGCGAAGGCCGTGCAAGCCGCCCTCGCGTCCGAAGCCCGATTCCTTGTAGCCGCCGAAGGGGGAGGCGGGGTCGAACTTGTTGTAGGTGTTGCACCACACCACGCCCGCCTTGAGCTTGCGGGCCACGTCGAAGATCTTGCTCCCCTTGTCGGTCCAGACGCCCGCGGCGAGGCCGTAGGGCGTGTTGTTGGCCCGCGTGATGGCTTCCTCGGGCGTGCGGAACGACATCACGCTGAGCACGGGGCCGAAGATCTCTTCGCGGGCGATGGTGTGGCTTGGCTGCACGTCGGTGAAGAAGCAGGGGCGGCAGAACCAGCCCTTCGACGGCAGCGTGCCGTCGCCGGCGTCGTGGCGGGTGGCGCCTTCCTGCGAGCCCAACGAGACATAGTGATTGATCTTGTCGAGTTGCTCGCGGCTGTTGATGGCGCCCACGTCGGTGTTCTTGTCGAGGGGGTCGCCCGTGCGGAGCGAGGCCATGCGGTGGCGGAGCTTCTCGATGACGACGGGAAGGATGGACTCTTGCACGAAGAGGCGGGAGCCGGCGCAGCAGACTTCGCCTTGGTTGAAGTAGATGCCGCCGATGATGCCCTCGATGGCCTGGTCGATGCTGGCGTCCTCGAAGATGATGTTGGCGCTCTTGCCGCCGAGTTCGAGGGTGAGGCTCTTGAGCGAGCCGTCGGCGCGAGGGGCGGCGCAGGCCTTGGCGATGCGCTTGCCGACTTCGGTCGAGCCGGTGAAGGCGACCTTGTCGACGCCGTCGTGAGCGACGAGCGCGGCGCCCGTGCGGCCGTCGCCGGTGATGATGTTGACGACGCCCGGGGGCAGGTCGACTTCCTGGATGATCTCGGCGAGACGCAGGGCGGTGAGGGAGGTCGTTTCGGCGGGCTTGAGGACGACGGTGTTGCCGCAGGCCAGGGCGGGGGCGATCTTCCACGCGGCCATGAGCAGCGGGAAGTTCCAGGGGATGACCTGCGCGCACACGCCGACGGGGTGCGGGGTGCGGCCGGGGAAGGCGTAGGCGAGCTTGTCGGCCCAACCGGCGTGGTAGAAGAAGTGGGCGGCGGCGAGGGGCACGTCGACGTCGCGAGATTCCTTGATGGGCTTGCCGCCGTCGAGGGTTTCGAGGACGGCGAGTTCGCGTGCCCGCTCCTGGATGCGTCGGGCGATGCGGAAGATGTACTTGGCGCGTTCAGCGGCTGGGAGGGCGGACCAGCCCTTGAGGGCGGCTCGCGCGGCCTTCACGGCGGCGTCGACGTCCTTGGCCGTGGCGTGGGCGACGCGGGAGAGTTCCTGCTCGGTGGCGGGGTTGACGGTGGCGAAGTGAGGGTCGACGCCCTTCTCGCGGGTGGGGGGCTTCCACTGGCCGTTGATGAAGAGGTCGTAGCTGGCCGCGATGGGGGCCTTCACCGACTCGGGCGCGGGGGCGTAGTCCCAGCCGCGGGGTTGTGGAGCGGGCGGCGTCGGCGTCGCGGGGGCTGCGTCCAGCGTCGGGGGGCGTGCCGGGGCGGGCTGTGCGTCGTCGGGTTCGGTGAAGGCCAGTTCGCCGGTGCGTGCCATGGTGAGATGGTAGTGGAGAGGCGGGGTCAGCGGCGCACGGCGCGGATGGCGAGGAACATGGGGATCTCGCGGCGGGCGCGGTTCTCTTCCGCGGCGGTGGGGCCGGGCTGGCTCGTGCGCAGGCTGGGCCATTCCTCGAGCGCGTCGATCATGAAGCCCGCCTCGGCGAGGAGTTTCACGTACTGCTGGAGGGGGCGGTGGAAGGTCCACGTGGTCACGGCGTCCTTGCCCTTGGCCGCCGCGCCGGGGTTCATCACCACCGAGCGGCGGCCGTTGGAGAGGTAGCCGTCGACGCGGCGGAACTGCCTCGCGGCGGGCGCGGGGCGTGCGGCTTCGCGCGGGGTGCGAGCGTGACGCGACGAGGTTTTCGGCGGACCGTCGGTGCGCGGGGCCTGCCCTTCGCCGGCATCCCACGCCCACGCCGTTTGACCGGGCGAGCGGAAGGCGGGGTGGAGGATGACGCTCACGAAGCGGCCGCCGGGCTTGAGCAGCGAGGCCACGCCCGCGAAGACGGGCGAGAGGGGCTCGATGTTCATGAGCGCCATGACGCACGAGGCGGCATCGAAGAGCGGGAGCTTGAGTTCCGTGAGCGAGCGGGCGTCGCCGGTGAGGAAGGCCGGCTGCATCGCCGCACCGTGCACGCGGATGCGGGCGGCCGCTTCGATGAGGCGGGGCGAGGCGTCGATGCCGGTGCATGCGGCTCCGAGCGAGGCCAACGCGCGGCAAAGGTTGCCCTGCCCGCACGCGATGTCGATGATGCGTTCGTTGGGCTTGGGGTCGAGGAGGCGGACGGTGCCGGGGATGATGAGCTTTTCGTGGTGGTCGCTGCCTCGTTCCTCGATGAGCGAGGAGTACCAGTCGGCGACATGGTCCCAGGAAGAGCCGGTGGCGTCGGTGGGCGGCGCGGCGTTGGGTGTGGTGAGGGTGGGCGTGACGGCGGGAGCGTTGGCGAGCGAAACGGCGGCGCGATTGGCCAGGGATTCCTGGCCCTTCACGCTCCAGTCGGCGGTCTCGTGGGTGTCGCCTTCGGCGCCCTTGCGACCGACGAGGCGGAAGAAGGCGGCGGGTGCGGGGCTGACGAAGCGGAGCGTCTTGCCGCTGGAGGGGGAGGTGAAGGCGAGTTCGGTGGCGTGGAGGCAGACGCGGTCGGCGGGATCTTCCTTGGAGCCGTAGCGACGATCGCCCGCGATGGGGTGGCCGAACTCCTTCATGTGGACGCGGATCTGGTTCTTGCGGCCGGTTTCGAGGCGGACGTGGAGCAGGCTGCGGCCGTCGCCGCAGGAGACGACGCGGTAGTGGGTGACGGCGAGCTTGGCCTCTGGTTCCGCGGCGTGGGCCTTGGAGGCGTTGGCGCGGCGGAAGGCGGGCGCGGCGGCGGCGGAGGCGGAACTGACGATGCCTTCATCGTCTTCGACGAGGTAGCTTTGGATGGTGCCGACGGGGAGTTGCGGGACGGAGCCCTCGCCGACGACGACGGGGGCGAACTCGCCATCGACGACGCAGTGGTAGAGGCGGTGGACGCGCTTGGCGCGGAACTGCTCCTTGAGGGATTCGAAGGCGGCTGCGTTCTTGGCGAAGACGAGGAGGCCCGAGGCCTCCTTGTCGAGGCGGTGGATGATCCAGATCTGGGTGCCGCGACGCTTGGCCTTGTGGCGGGCGTAGACCTTGATGGCTCGGAAGACCGAGTCGAGGTCGTCGCCGGGCATGCTGGCGGTGAGGATGCCGGCGGGTTTGTCGACGACGATGACGTCGGCGTCCTCGTGGACGACGCGGATGCCGCCGGGGAGGAAGTTGGCGGGTCCGTCGGAGGCGGGTGACGCGGGGCGGCGAGGGCCGGCGTTGCGCGGGGTGGCGGCGCGGCTTCGGGGTGCGGGCTTGCCGGCGGGAGAGCGAAGGGGCTTGCGGGGGCGTTGGTTCATGGGCGCGTGGGGAGTTGGGAAGCGATGTGGTCGAGGAGCCAAGGGGCGAAGTCGGCCTTGGTCATGGAGGCGCCCGGGGCGATGACGCGGCCGCCCTTGAAGAAGAGGGAGGGTTCGATGGTGGGGGCGTCCATGGTCTCGAGGGGATTGCCGACGACGAGGTCGACCTTCTTGCGTTCGAGCTTGGCGCGGCTGGAGGGGTCGATGTCGGCGCGGGGTTCCAAGGCGAAGCCGACGAGGTACTGGCCGGGGCGGCGACGCGAGGCGACGCCTTCGAGGAGGTCGGGGGTCGGTTCGAGTTGGAGGGTGAGGGGTTGGTCGGTGCGTCGGAACTTGGAGGCGGCCGCGTCGGTATCGACCTTGGGACGATAATCCGCGACGGCGGCGGCCATGACGAGGACGTCGGCGTCGGGCGCGAGGCGGGCGAGCAGGGCTTGAAGGTCGTCGCAGGTTCGGAACCGCTCCACCCGGAAGGGCGAATCGGGCGTCGGTGGCGAGGCGACGGGTCCGAGCAGGAGGGTGGTGGGCCAGCCGCGGGCGGCGGCGGCGGCGGCGAGGGCGACCCCCAGGCGACCGGACGATCGGTTGCCGAGGAATCGCACGGCGTCGATGGGTTCGTGCGTGGGCCCGGCGGTGATGAGAATGGAGGGAGGAGGGGCCACGGGCGCGACAGGGAGCGAGGGGGAGATTATTGATGCGTCGGGCGGCGTGGAGGGCGAAGGGTTGCGGCGGCGCGAAGATTGTGAGGGGGCGTGCGGACGGCGGGCGGGGGGCCTGTTAGCATTGCCTTCCCCCTGCGTGCGTCCATCGGGCGTCGCGGGGGGGCAGGTTGTTCCTCGGACGAAGCGGCACACGGGTCATTCCGGATCATTCATGGCACGATCACGCAAGAAGCTGGGCGAGATTCTGGTGGGCTGGGGCGTCCTGACGGCCGAGCAGGCCGAGAAGGCCGCGCAATCGGCCAAGGCGAGCGGCAAGCGGCTGGGCGAGGTGATCGTCGAGTCGGGGTTCGCACGCGAGGACGATGTCACGAAGGGGATGGCCAACCAGTTCGGGATGGAATATGTCGATCTCGCCCAGGGAGGCGTGGCGGACAAGATCGACCTGAAGCTGATCCCCGACGACCTGGTGAAGAAGCACCAGATCCTGCCCTTGGGCAAGACGGGCAACCGGCTGCAGTTGGTGGTGCACGACCCGATGGACCTGGAGCTGTTCGACATGCTCCGGTTCCGGCTGAACGTGGAGCTCGAACCGCGGCTGGCGACCAAGACGCAGATCCGCAAGTACCTGGAGGCGGCAGCGCAGGGAACGGCGAAGAAGTTCGCGGCGAGCGAGTCGCTGATGACCTCGTCGATCGACAAGTCGGTGGACAAGTCGGTGGACCGGTCGGTCGACAAGTCGATGGACAAGTCGATCGACGTGACGGACGAGGACGCGCCGATCGTTCGGCTGGCGAACCGCATCATCGCGGAGGCGGTGCGGATGCGGGCGAGCGACATACACATCGAGCCGATGGAGGACCGGGTTCGGCTGCGGTACCGCATCGACGGCGTGTGCATGGAGCGCGACAACCTGCCCAAGCGGATGCAGAACGCGCTGCTGAGCCGCATGAAGCTGATGGCGGCGGTGAACATCGCGGAGAAGCGGATTCCGCAGGACGGCCGCATCAAGCTGGCGGTCGACGACAAGCTGATCGACTTCCGCGTGAGCACGTGCCCGGCGTACCACGGCGAGAGCGTGGTGCTTCGTATTCTGCGGCCCGACTCGGTGCGGATCGGCCTGGTGAACCTGGGGTTCGAGCCCGACAACCTTGCGCTGTTCAACAAGGTGATCCGCCGGCCCAACGGCATCTTCCTGGTGACGGGACCGACAGGTTCGGGCAAGACGACGACGCTGTACTCGGCCCTCGACGTGCTGAACAGGCCCGACAAGAAGATCATCACGGCGGAGGACCCGGTCGAATACAACTTCGACGGCATCAACCAGTGCCAGGTGCGGGAGCACATCGGCCTGACGTTCCCGGCGATCCTGCGGTCGATGCTGCGTCAGGCGCCCAACATCATCCTGGTGGGCGAAATCCGCGACAAGGAAGTGGCCGAGATCGCGGTGCAGGCCGCGCTCACGGGCCACCTGGTGTTCAGCACGCTGCACACCAACGACGCGCCGAGCGCCATCACGCGTCTGGTGGACATCGGGGTCAAGCCCTTCCTGGTGGCCTCGTCGATCCAGGCGGTGATGGCCCAGCGACTGATCCGCGTGCTGTGCAAGCACTGCAAGTCGCCGGCGCCCGAGAGCGAGTACGACCCCAAGGTGATGCGGCTGATCGGCCTGACGGCCGACGAGGCCCGGGGCAAGGCGCTCAAGGCGGTGGGGTGCCCCGAGTGCAACGGCACGGGGTATCGGGGTCGCCAGGCGATCTTCGAGATGATGATGATGAACAACCACATCCGCGACCTGGCCTTCAAGCTCGCGCCCATCTCCGACCTTCGCAAAGCGGCGGTCGCCAACGGCATGAAGTCGCTGGTGGTCGACGGCAAGATCAAGGTGCTCAAGGGAGCGACGACGATGGAGGAGATCGTCAAGACCACGCAGGTCGACATCGACAACCAGTGAGACGGCCCGTCAGGCCGGGGCGGCGGCGTCCCGGCGAGAACGACTTCAACACCATGCCGCCACGGCGGCGATTGAGCGAGAGTTCACCATGTCCACGATGCAGATCGATCGCCTGCTCGACACCGTCGTCAAGCTCGGCGCCTCGGACCTCCACCTGACGGTCGGCCGCCAGCCGACGATCCGCCACCACGGCGGGCTTCGCAACCTCCAGACCAAGGTGCTCGATTCCGACGACATGGTGTCGCTGATGAAGGCCATCACGCCCGAGCGCAACCAGCAGGAACTGCAGGAGGAGGGCACGACCGACTTCGGCTTCGCCTACGGCGACGCGGCTCGCTTTCGCGTGTCGGTCTTCAGGCAGCGAGGCGACCTGGCGATCGTGCTGCGGCAGATCCCCAACAAGCTGCTGACCTTCGACCAGATCGGCCTGCCCAAGGTCTGCCAGGAGCTGATCAGGCGTCCCAGGGGCATGTTCCTGGTGACGGGGCCGACGGGGTCGGGCAAGACGACCACGCTGGCGTGCATGATCAACTACATCAACGAGACGATGGACCGCCACATCATCACGATGGAAGACCCCATCGAGTATTACCACCCGCACAAGAAGTCGATCTGCAACCAGCGAGAGATCGGCAACGACTCGCCGAGCTTCTCCGAGGCGTTGAGGCGAGCCCTGCGTCAGGACCCCGACGTGATCCTCGTGGGCGAAATGCGCGACCTCGAGACCATCGAGGCGGCGGTGCGGGCGGCCGAGACGGGCCACTTGGTCTTCGGCACCCTCCACACCACCGGCGCGGCCAAGACCATCGACCGCGTGGTCGACGCCTTCCCGGTGACCCAGCAGAACCAGATCCGCGTGCAGCTCTCGACCGCGCTCCTGTGCATCCTCAGCCAGGCGCTGCTCACCCGCGTCGACACGCAGGGCATGGTGGCGGCGTACGAGTTCCTCGTCATCACGCCCGCCGTGGCCAACCTGATCCGCGAGGCCAAGACCTTCCGCATCGACTCGGCCATCCAGACGGGCAAGAAGTTCGGCATGCAGCTCCTCGACGACCACCTCTGGTCGCTCTATTCCCAGGGCAAGATCGCGGCCGAGGAGATGATCGACGTCAGCAAGAATCCCGTCGAGCTCACCGCCCGCATCCACCGCCTGGGCCGCACCGTCGGCCGCATGGAGTGGGACGAGGAGGAGGAGGCGGCGGGTTGAGACCGGGAGCGGCTTTGGCTGGCGGAGTGGCTTTCAGTCGCGGGGCGGGTCTGGAACGGGTGATCGGGCGGAATCCGTTCGGGTTTCGTCCTTGGCGGCGTCCCGCCGCGGCGGCGGGGCGGATGGGCCACGAAATATCCAACTGGCACATCGGCGGGGCGGTTGCAACCGGCTCGCTCCACCCGAACAGGATGTGTATGCTGGTCGAAGGGACCTGACGGGGCCGGCCCGGCGGCGGGCGGCGTTCGAGCGGGTCACTCCGGCCGGCGGGCCTTTGGTCGGCGTGTCGTTCCCGCGTGGGGCGGCCCGTCCGGCGTCGAGTCGGAAGGAAGCGGCATTCGCATGGGCATCGATCCAGCAGAACTCAAGGGCCGCAAGCTCGGCCGCGTGCTCACCAAACTGGGCAAGTCCACGCGCGAGCGCGTGCACGAGGCGCTCGAGGTCCAGAAGACCCGCAAGCTGCGGCTCGGCGAGCTGATGGTGGAACTGGGCTACTGCGCCGCCACCGACGTGGCCGAGGCCCTCGCCGGCCAGGCGGGCATGCACTACGTCGACCTGACCGGGTTCGACATCCCCGAGAGCTTCCGCGACGTGGTGCCCTCGGAGAACATCCGCGCCTATGGCGTGGTGCCCATCGAGTACAACCCCACCAGCAAGCGGCTGAAGGTCGCGATGAAGAGCCCCGACAACTTCCGCGCGGTCGACGACCTGCGGATGCTCATGGGCTTCAACGTCGACGCGGTGGTGGCGGACGCGGCCCTGATCGACGCGCTGATCAAGAAGCACTACTCGAAGCAAGAGTCGGTCGGCGACGTCATCAGCAACATCAAGATCGACGAGAAGTTCGCGAAGGCCGGCGGCGGGACGGGCCAGTCGATCGACCTCGACGCCGTGATGGAGGCCGCCAGCGACAACCAGGTGGTGAAGCTCCTCAACCTGGTGCTCATGCAGGCGATCAAGGATCGCGCCAGCGACATCCACTTCGAGCCCTTCGAGAACGAGTTCAAGATGCGGTACCGCATCGACGGCGTTCTCTACGAGATGGTCCCCCCGCCCAAGCAACTCGGCCCCGCCATCATCAGCCGCATCAAGGTCATGGGGAATCTCGACATCGCCGAGCGAAGGCTCCCGCAGGACGGCCGCATCGAGCTCACGCTGGGCGGCAACCCCATCGATCTCCGCATCGCCATCCTGCCGACCATCTACGGCGAGTCGTGCGTGATGCGCGTGCTCGACCGCAGCAACGTCGAGCTCTCGCTCGATCGCATCGGCCTGCGGCAGGACGACTACGAGACGTTCCTGCGGCTCATCAACAAGCCCAACGGCATCGTGACGGTGACGGGCCCCACGGGCTCGGGCAAGACCACCACGCTCTACGCCGCCCTCGCGCAGCTCAACGACATCGAGACCAAGATCCTCACGGTCGAGGACCCGGTCGAGTACGACATCGACGGGCTCTGCCAGTGCCAGGTGAACGAGGAGGCGGGCCTGACCTTCGGCAAGGCGCTGCGAAGCTTCCTGCGTCAGGACCCCGACGTCATCCTCGTGGGCGAGATCCGCGACCTCGAGACGGCGTCGATCGCCGTGCAGGCGTCGCTGACGGGCCACCTGGTGCTCTCGACGCTCCACACCAACGACGCGCCGAGTTCGGTCATTCGTCTGGTCGACCTGGGGCTCGAGCCCTTCCTCCTCACCGCCACCATCGAGGGCATCGTCGCCCAGCGACTGGTGCGAACGGTGTGCAAGAAGTGCAAGGAGCCCTACGTCCCCAAGGAAGAGGAACTCATGGAGCTCAACATGACCCCCGACATGGTTCGGGGCAAGAACTTCTTCCGCGGTCGCGGGTGCGAGAACTGCAACAACAGCGGGTATCGCGGCCGAATGGCCCTCTTCGAGATCATGACCATGGACGACGAAATGCGGGATCTCATCATGAAGCAGGCCAACACCGCCGTGCTCCGGGCCCACGCCAGGAAGCGAGGCATGCGGTCCCTCCGCGAGTGCGGCATGCTGGGCATCTACGAGGGGCAGACCACCATCGACGAGGTGGTTCGCGAGACGCTGTCGGATGAAGATTGATGACGGGATTGATGACGGGGCCCGATGACGGGCGGATTGATCGAACACGCCCCGGGACGCGCCCGGGGCCGAGCACAGGGAGCTGACCCATGGCGACATTCACGTACGAGGCGCTCAACTCGGCCGGCAAGCCCCAGAAGGGCACCATCGAGGCCGGCAACACCGAGGAGGCCATCGCCCGCATCAAGTCGCAGGGCTTCTATCCCACCAGCGTCCGCGAGCAGCAGGCCAAGAAGGGCGGCGGGGCCGGCGCGCCCGATGCCGCGGCCGTCAACGCCAAGGCGAAGAAGAAGGGCGGCGGCATGGGCTTCGGCGGCGTGAGCCAGAAGCAGCTCACGACCTTCACCCGCCAGCTCTCGACGCTTCAGGACGCGGGTCTGCCCCTGCTCCGCTCGCTGCAGATCCTCGAAAGCCAGCTCAAGCCCGGCAAGCTCAAGAGCGTGCTCAACGGCGTGTGCGAGGAGGTCGAGGGCGGCTCGGCCCTCTCCGAGGCGATGGGCAAGTATCCCAAGGCCTTCAATCACCTCTACACCAAGATGGTCGCCGCGGGCGAGGTGGGCGGCGTGCTCGACATCATCCTCCAGCGTCTCGCGGAGTTCATGGAGAAGAGCGAGCGGCTCAAGCGCAAGATCAAGGGCGCGATGGTGTACCCCATCGTGGTCATCGGCATCGCCGGCCTGATCCTGACCGGCATCATGATCTTCATCATCCCGAAGTTCGAGGAGATCTTCACCGACTTCGGCGTGGCGCTGCCGGTGCTCACCCGCCTGCTCATCAACTCGAGCCGCTGGTTCGCGGGCAGCAACGTGGGGCAGTCGCTCCCGGGCTGGGCCATCGTGCTGCCCGCGGTGCCGCTGGTGGTTGTTTTCTGGAAGCTGATCCGCAAGGCCGGTCCCGGCCGCGCCATCACCGACACGGGCATGCTCTACATCCCGGTCTTCGGCACGCTGGTGCGCAAGACGGTCATCGCCCGCTTCACCCGAACCCTGGGCACCCTGGTCTCCGCCGGCGTCCCCATCCTCGAGGCCGTGAAGATCACCAAGGAGACCAGCGGCAACTACGTCTTCGAGAAGGCGCTCCAGAAGGTGCACGACAGCATCCGCGAGGGCGAGGGCTTCGCCACGCCGCTGCGAGAGAGCAAGACCTGCGACGCCATCGTGGTGAACATGATCGACGTCGGCGAGGAGACGGGCGAGCTCGACGCCATGCTGCTCAAGGTCGCCGACAACTACGACGAGGAGGTCGACGTCGCCGTCGCCTCGCTCGTGAGCCTGCTCGAACCCCTCATGGTCGTCGTGCTCGGCGGCATCGTCGGCACCATCGTCGTCGCCATGTTCCTTCCCTTGGTCGCCATGATCCAGTCCCTGCAGGGCGGCGGCGCGGTCTGAACGCGCGTTGAGGTCTTGACTCGCGTTGCTGTCTTGAATCGCGTTGCTGACTTCACGCGCGTTGCGGAGCAGTCCGAGCTTTCGGAGTTCACATGGCCGAGCCACATGCCACACGCCGGGGAACGTCGCGATCGGGCTTCACGCTCGTCGAGGTCCTCTTCTCCGTCCTGATCCTGGGCGTCCTGATCGGGCTGCTCTTCGTGGCCTTCCGGACCACGCGGCGTTACGCCTCGTCGGTGACCGACCGCGCGGCCGTCAACGCGGTCAAGATGGGCCTGGGCCGGTTCGTCGAGGAGTGCGGGATCGTGCCGCCGCTGGTGCGGGATCGGGCCGCGGCGTCGCCGCGGACGGTGGTCGCGGGCGGGGCGGGCGCCGCCTCGCGGTTCTCGGTGTACGACTTCTCGCCCGCGTCGACCGACCTGGCGGCGCTTCGCGACGTGACCTTCCCGGCCGCGTCCGACGCCAATCCCTTCGCCGATGCTCGCTACAGCGAGCGAACGCTGCCGGTCTACCTCGCCGGCGAATGCGACTATCCGCTGGGCGGCGGGGCGGCCTCCGATGTTCCCATCGACGGCATTCGAGGTCCGGGCTTCTACAAGGCCAAGGCCGACGGCTCGTTCGACGTTCCCGCGACGTTGAGGGCGGGCGGCACGCCCGGCGGCCGCACGGGCGGCTCCAAGATCGATTCGCTCCTGGACGCCAGCAAGAGCTATCTGCAGGTCGTGGCCGACCCCGCCGATCGGGAACGCGTCGAGTTGCTCGACAAGAAGAAGGTGCCGGTCCGGTTCTATCGGTGGGTGAACGGGGCTGCGTATCCGCAGGGGGCCCGCACGGTCTACGAGGTGCGGACGCTCGACGATCTGCGGCTGCCGCGGCTCGTGGGACGCAAGGGCTCGGCCTTCCCGGTCACGCCCGCGGATCGCGACATCGAGAAGAACCCCGAGTTGCGAGACGCGGCCTGGGCGATCGTGGCGGCAGGCCCCGACGGGGCCTTCGGCGACGAGCCGATCGCCGTGCTCAGTCAGCGGCTCGGCAGGCCCGTTCTCGCGGCCGACGAGCGGAAGGTCCGGCTCGACGCCGAGAAGGACAATGTCGTGGAGGTGGGCCGATGAACAGGTCTTCCCGCGCCCCCCGAGGCTTCACGATCACCGAACTCCTGGTGGTCATCGTCATCTTCGTGCTGGTGATCGGCATCGCCATCCCGGCCTTCAAGTCGATGATCGAGTCGTCGGAGAAGTCGCTGGCGGAGAACCAGTTGCGGGTTGGATTGTCGGCGGCTCGCGACGCGGCGATCCAGAGCCCCGCCTCCGATGCGGCGGCGGTCTTCTTCTTCCAGCCCGGCGGACGGGTGTCGATCGTGCCGTGCGTGTCGGTGGGGTTCCTCGAGGACAACGAGGTGAGCGGCGGCGTCTCGACCGGTCGCGTGGGCGTGAGCCGCGAGGTCTTCGTGCCTCTCGCGACGGCCGCGCCGATCCAGCTCCCTCGGAACTGGGGCATTCGCGCGTACACGCCGGCGAACACGGTGGGCGGGACGGACGTCACCGCGACGGGCGACGCGAACGGGTGGTACGACTCGCTCGCCACCGGCACGGCGAGCCCGGCGGCCGAGGGCCTGTGGCTCTTCCCCGAAACGAACTTCATCAACCCGGCCGCCCCCAACGCGGAGGCCAAGGGGTGGCAGCGCCAGACGTTCATGGTTCGGTTCCGCAACGGCACGGGCGAGTTGGACGCGGGCAACCGGGCGTTGGCGCTGGTGATCGACCCGGTGGCGGCCCAGGGCTTCCGGCAGAACGCGCCGTTCAACACAACGCGTCTTGACCAGGCCTTGGACCTCGGGGCGGCGGTTAATCGGCTGCTCGAGGCGAACCTGACCGGACCCGAACGCCTGAACCGGATCAAACTCCTCGGTGACGTATCGATCGATTCGGTCCTTGCCCGGCCCGTGACGGAACTTGCCGTGTATAACGAACGAAGTCTCACGGCGGCCTTGGCGAGGTCGCTTGGTGCCAAGGGGACCAACAGGGTCACGGGCACCTACTACGCCGACCCGGCGACGACCCAAGGGCCGGCGTTGGACGCATCGCTCTTCGCCCCCGGGCCCGACCTGCTCGAGGTGACGCGAGCGGCGGGAAGCTGGATCGAGGGTCGCTTGGCCGACGATCGCGGCACTGTGATCGAGACGGATTCGAGGATCTTCACGCTCCAGCGGTACTTGGGTCAGGCGCAGGAAGTGGTCGACTGAGGACTGCGGGGGAAAGGTCGGGGGGATGGACACGGACGGACGGGCAGCACCCATGATGAACACGCACGCCAATCGCATGACGGCACGCCGGGCCTCGGGCTTCTCGCTCGTGGAGGTGCTGATCGCCATCTTCGTGCTGGCCTTGGGCCTGCTCGGCGTGGCGGCGGTCTTCCCGGCGGTGGTGAGGCAGCAGCGGACGGCGACCGACGCGGTGCAGGGCATCTCCATTCAGCGGTCGGTCGAGGAACTTCTTCGCGGCCACGCGCTGCTCAGTGAGCCGAACGTCTACAGCCGCGACAACGCGGGCAACCAGACGGTCTCGCCTCGCGGCTGGGCGATGCTCGCGGGCGATCCCGGCTTCTCCAGCGCGGGCGCGTGGGCGGCGGCCAACGAGGTCGCGACCGGCACGGCCAGCGAGTCGGGCATCACGCTCGACACGCGAACGGGCACGATGTACGTGGGGGCCGACGGCTTGATGCCGGGCTTCGCGGCCATCGAGATCCCGCTCGCCGAGCGGCTCATCCCCCGTCCTTCGGAGTCCGGTTCGGTGCAGCCTCGGTTCGTCTGGGACTTCATCGCTCGCCGCGTCGCCGCGGGCGAGAAGCCGGTGGGCGCCGTCGGCGCTTCGAGCAACTTCACGCGGCTGGATGACGACACCATTCAACTTGCCGTCTTCGTGCGTCGGATCGACTCGGGCATCCGCGTGCCCGGCGACAGCACCTTGGGCGGCGTGCTGACCTCGCCCAACCGTCGGGTGGTTCCGGTGGCCGAGGACACGGCGGGGCGGCCCACCTTCGACGGCGTGGGTCGCGGCGCCGAGCCTCGGTATTCGCCGATCCGCTCGACCACGGTGACGGCGGTGGTCAGCAACGGGCGACCCCAGACGAACATCATCACGACGGATCAGTCGGCGGCCTTCTCGCCGCTGCGGCCCTACCTCGAGCAGCTGGGACAGAAGTTCATCGACGCCAAGGGCATGGTGCACGAGGTGGTGCGGCTGAACCGCGATGTCACGCCCGTGCAGCTCACCATCGATCCGCCGTTCGCGAGCGGACTGGTGGTCGACGCGGGCGGCGCGACGTTGGCGCCCGAAATCCGGTTCACCTCCCAGGTGCCCGCGTCGGTCTCGGTGGTGACGATCAGGCGGTGATGGTCGGAGCGGCGGATGGTGCTCGCGACCTCGGGGACGGCCCGAACGCGAGGCCGACAAGTCGGCGGCAGGTCATGAGGGGCACGCACGCGAGGCGTGCCCCGTCCCGTGAGGGAGCAAGGTGTTCAGCTCCCCCGCGACAACAGATGGAGCGTGGTTCATGAAAGGTCGGTCGAATACGTCGAACGTCGTGCGCGAGGGTGCTCTCCCGGTGCGTGCACGCACGCTCGCGGCGGCCGCCGGCGGAACATCGCGCGCCGGCGCGGTTCGCGGGGGCTTCACCCTGATCGAGACGATCGTCGCCATCGCCGCCGTCGCGCTGGTGGCGGTGGGGCTGGCGAGCATCTTCGACGCCGTGGGCAAGACCGTCAAGGGCGGCAAGCGGGTCAGTCTGCTCAACCAGTACGCGGGCCTGGTCGAGAACCAGATGCGCAAGGACTTCTCGCGGATGACGCGAGACGGCTTCCTGCTGCTGCGTCACGAGTGGGCCGACGGCGACGGCGACGGTCGCTTCGATCCCAACCTCGACGCCATTGCGCTCCACGCCGACGACGCCTCTCCCCGCGCCAGGCGGATGGACCAGATCCTCTTCTTCGCCAACGGACGTTTCGAGACGGCCCGGCAGCCCGTTCACCCCGACGTCCGCGTCAGCAGCGGCACGGCGATGATCTACTACGGGCATGGCCAGAAGCGCCGGCAGGATTCGCAGCGGATCGATCCGACCACGGGCAACCCGGTGGCGGATCCGCTCCCGTACCTGCAGCCCAAGGTCGACGACAACAACGGCGACGACTTCACCCAGCGAGAGGCCCGTCTGGGCGTGCGTCCTCGCACGGGGGCGCTCGACGCCAATCCCAACTTCTTCCCTTCGCAGTGGACGCTCGTTCGTCATGCCACCTTGCTCTCGAAGCCCGGGACCGCCGCGGGCGTGCAGGTGCCCGGCGTGCTGCGATTCGGCGCCGACACCCTCGACCCCAACGTTCCGGCCGATCGTCGCCGCCTGCGCGATCGGGATGACCAGATCGGCCTTCAGCCCGCGGCACGGTCGGTCTTCCGTTCGCTCAACCGCTACTACCCGTCGGATGTCAACGGCAACCTGCCCGATGCCGCGGACCGCTTCCGCGAGCCGCGGCGTCCGTTGCTGACCTCCGGGTTGGTCGACATCGCCGCGACCGATCTCCGCGAGATCAAGTCCGTGATCGAAGGATTCGGCGGCTACGTGCCCGCGACCGGCGGCAATCCGGCGCAGCTCCGGCGCATCCTTCCCGACGCCTTCAATCCGGCGAGCAACCCGGGGCTCGAACTCGATCTGCTCTACTACCCGTGGACATGGGTGGATCCGTCGGCCGCCCCCGCGGGCGTGCCGACCGATCTCGACATGATGCACGTGTGGATGCAGCAGGCCTTGCCCGGCCAGGGGAGCGGGGGGCCGAGCTTCGGCGCCGTGACCGCCGCGGCCCGAACGGTCGATCCTTGGGGCGCGAGGATGCGCGTCGAGTCGCAACCCGTGGACATGATCGCCTCGCTCTCCGGCACGGTGAGGGCTCCCTCGAGCTCGCCGAGCACGGAGACGCTCGCCCAGCAGGTCGCCCTTGAGCGGATGGATCAGCTGATGCTCGCGGGCAACGGCTTCCTGCCCCGCTGCAGCGAGTTCATCGTCGAGTGGTCGTACGGGCTGGTCGATTCGGTCCGCAAGGAGACGATCTGGTACGGTCCCGCGGCACGCTACGACAGCAACCGCGACGGCACGGTGGATGCGAGCGACCGCTTCGCGTCGCTGCCGTATCCCTTCAACGTGCTCAGCACGACGCAGGCGGCTCAGCCGCTGGTGACGCGGGTGCCGCGGCTGCCGGCGCAACTGCTCGACACGCCCTCGGCGGTGCCGCTGCCCGAGCAACTGCTTCCCGATTCGGCCCGCACGTGGCTGCACGCGGTCTCGTCGACGCTGATCTACGGGTACAACCGCAACGACGACACGTACGCGCCGTCGTCGACGATGCTCGCGACGACGGCGCACTTCGGGTACGTCGATCCGACCTTCAAGCAGGATCAGTTGCGGTGGAACTCGGCTTCGCGGTCCTTCACGGGCGGCGGGGACGGCGTGCGCGACTACGGCCATCAGGTGGACGCCAATGGCAACGGGAGCATCGAGGCCACCGAGGTGCGGCCCGGCGAACCCGCGGCGACGGCGATTCCGTGGGCCTGGCCCAAGATGATCCGCGTGACGATCACGCTTGCGGATGCGCAGGATCCCTCGATCGAGAACACCTTCCAGTTCGTCTTCAGCGTGCCGCCCGATCCGCCGCTGAACGTGCAGCAGTGAGTCGGCGCATGGCGGGGGATGCGGGACGGGTTGACGGACACAACAACGATCGGCGTGGGCGGGCACGATCCGCCGGGCCGTGAAGAGCACAGCGCAACGGAGCCATGGACATGTCCAGCACTCATGAAGGCAAGACCCCCGCGACGACGGGAGTGGACGCTCCCGGGCGAGGAGAACCCGGTCTTGCCGCGGTCTTGCGTGGCGTGAGCGGCGCGCCTGCCGCGTGGAACCGGCGCAGCCGCGGCTCGTTCCTGGTGATCGTGGTGGGCACGCTGGCCCTTTTGGCCGTGGTGATGCTGGTGTACGTGAGCGTGGGCAACCAGGACACGCGGACGAAGGCCGCGCTGGCGCGGCGAGAGCGGCTCGACGACGTGCCGCAGCAGATGGCGGATTACCTGTCGGTGCGGATCATCGGCGCGGACGCGTTGGCGTCGTACTACGACAACAGCGGAATCCGGTCGGGGCGTGCCGATGCGCCGGCGGACGAGCCGGTGCTGATGCGAGAGGCGTCGGACTACGGCTGGACCGACTGGACGCGGAGCAGCGTGACGCTCGACCGGGCGACGGCCTTCAACCCGGTGGGGTCGTACGTGCGGCTGCGGGATCCGGCGATGGGTCCCCCGTCGCGGGAGAACCCGGATCCGGCCTTCACGGGGACGATCCCGGCGAGGATGGCGCCCAGCGATCCGTGGCTGGCGTCGAACGAACCCACGTGGCTGGGCTTCAAGCCCGGGGGCAACGACTTCACGGCCGCGCC
The DNA here is from genome assembly GCA_037139735.1 of Phycisphaerae bacterium. GTDB lineage: Bacteria > Planctomycetota > Phycisphaerae > Phycisphaerales > UBA1924 > UBA2402. Next base: position 47,923 of record JBAXFU010000005.1, on the reverse strand, counting down.
GTACGACCGCTACGCGATCGAACCCGCGGGGGCCAAGAAGGACTGGCTGCACATCTCGAACGTCGCGCCCGACGGCAAGTTCGTGAACCTGTACAACCTCGCCCCGGTGGTGGGGGGCCGTCGCATCGGCAACCTGAACGCGATGCCGGGCTTTGGCACCTTCGCGGGCGACTTCGGCGCGTTGCCCCGCCTGTCGGAGGGGTTGTCGCTCCTGTCGGGCGCCGACAACGTCGGCGACGCGGACAACAACGGCGCGGCGGGCTCCTTCACGGCGTGGGGCGCGTCGGTGACGGCGGCGAACCGCGTGGTGCCGGCGTACTGGGATTCGTGGCAGCGGGGCGCCTTCCGCCTCGCGCAGGAAAACCGCGGCCCCGCCAACGGGCCGGGCACGGCGTATTACCTTCCGTACCAATGGGCCGACGCCGACGGCGACGGGATGTTCGACTCGCGGTGGATGCAGTTGACCGACTCGCGGGCCTTTGATCTCTCGGGCGACGCGTCGCGCGTGCTGAACCTGCTGGAAAGCGACGGGAAGTTCCGCTACTTCTTCGCGGTCCGGATCATCGACGCGTCGGGCATGGTGAACGTCAACACGGCGACGGATCTGGCCGCCGCGCCGACGGCGACCTATCCCGCGGGCCTGACGCCGGCCGACGTCGATCTGCGGCGGCTGCTGACGCTGCACGACGTGTACGACGGCTACCGCGCCAAGCCGAGCCTCTTCGCCGGGTTGCTCGGGCGGGCGCAGGCGGGCTATGACGGGATCGTGAATCCCTCGGCCACCGAGGATCCGAGCGGGCTCGCGCCGGGCAACTACGGGCCGGTGCCCGGCGTGACGCCCGGCACCGCGACGCCGCCGCCGGCGAACACCGGCTATGACGCCATTCGCGCGTACACGACGGGTTCGATGGCCTACACGTCGCTCCGGCTGTCGCTGGCCTCGGGCGCGTATGTGCCCCTGGCGAGCGCCACCGATCCGTCGATCGAGTACCGCGGGATGAATCTCTACGCGGTGTACGCGGGGGCGGCCTTCGATCGTTTCGGGTGGGACATCAACGGCCAGCAGGGCAACCGCGATCCTCGCGACCCCATCGCGAGGCGACTGTGGGACTTCGTGCCCGGGCAGGACGGCGCGACGCCCGGCGCCGGTGGGGCGACCCTCAAGGTCTTCCCGACGACGACGCTCCTGTCGGGGGCGGGCATCTCGACCAATGCGGGCGACGTGCACTCGCCTCCGCCATACACGCCCAGCGCGGCGACGGGCGAGGGTCTCTATCCCTCGCTGCCGCGACGTCGCGCCGAGCACTACGCCTCGCAGGTCGCCTCGACGCTGGGCACCAACGCGGCGATCCTCAACGATGCCGGGGCCGCGATCTCGCAGTTCCAGGCCTCGGGCGCGTTCGGCGCCGATGATCTGGCGGAGTTGCTCACGTACCGCGCGAGCAACGACATCAACGTGCTGTCGAACCTCGAACGCGTCCTGGGCGGCCGCGATCGTCTGCCCTTCGACCTCCCGGTGGCGGCGATTCCCGCGAACTCGCCCGACCCCAGGCGGCTCGATCCGCTGCGCAGCAACCGCGGACCGGAACTCGAGTTGACGCGCGACACGGCCTCGGGCGTGCGGGACCAGACGGCCGGCGCCGACGGCCGGGCCGACGTCAAGGCGAGGCTGCAACTCGATGCCGACGTTCGCCAACGGCTGACGACGGTGAGCGGCGCACGCTCGATCTTCACGGGTCGCGGCCTCGACGGCCGGGGCGTGAACTTCGACCGCATCGACGCCACCGAGGTGAAGACCAACGCGACGCAGCTGCTGCGCAACTACGTCAGCTTCCCGGGCCAGCCCATCGCGTTGGCCTCGCTCAACGCCATCTTCGGCACCTACTGCAACGCGCTGCTGCCGTACTCGAACATCGGCGCGTCGTGGGATCGCGCCGCGGGGCAGTTCAACCAGCTCAAGACGACGACCTACGGCTACGAGGGGAGCGAGACGGCGATCCTCGCGGCCGCCCACATGGCGGCCAACATGGGCGATCTCGCCGACGCCGACACGGTGCCCGGCGCGTGGACCCTCATCCTCAACAACGCCGCGTACGCGGGCCTCAACAACAACCCGGCCTTCCCGTGGTGGCAGGAGAGCGCGACGGGCGCGGGCGACGGCCGGCGGCTGGACCTCGACGAGGCGATGGGCCTGCGGGGCACGGCCTCGACGCGACTGGCGGCGGCCGGCACCGGCGGCTCGCTCGTGGCGCCGGCGGTGAACATCTACGGCATCGAGCCGCAGCCCTTCGTGACGGCGATGGCCACCTTCACGGTGTACACCGATCGGCCCCAGTTGGCGACGCCTCCGGGCAGCAGCGACGGTTGGGATCCCTCCGACCCGGGCGCCTCTCCGAGGCCGGTGGACATCCGTCCCGACGTCACCGAGTTCAACTACGACCTGATGTATCGCGTGGCGGCCTTCCGGCTGCACAACCCCTTCGGCGTCGACATCACCATCGGCGATCCGGCGGCCGCGTTGAACGCATCGAACCCGGGCACCGCGCCGGCGATCCCCTTCGCCAGGCAGATCGACCAGGGCGACGGCGCGGCCTACTCGCTCGACCGCCAGCGGGACTTCTACTACCTGCGGTTCGGCGGCAGGACGTTCATGCTGACGGGGCTGACCGAGGAGGCCGATCCCGGCACGCTCGACTATCCGGCCGCCGCCCTCGCGGGCGGGCTGGACGTGACGGCCAAGCCGGTGACGATCAAGGCGGGCGCGTCGGTGGTGGTCTACGCCACGTCGCAGATGCCGCGGACGATCATCGAGCGGAACCTCCTGACGGCCGACACCAACTTCATTCCCGCGGGCGGGAACAAGCGGGCGGCGATTCGCGCGCTCATCGAGCGCCAGCTCAAGTCGGGACCGAACGCGAACCCCAACGACGAGTACGTCTGGATTCCGGAGATCGATCCTTCGGCGACCGGTCCGACGGCCGGGCAGCTCGGCTCGTTCAACCAGTCCCGCCTGCCCAACGATCAGGGCGCCTTCAAGCCGTGGCGAGACGCCTCGGGCACGCTCGATCCGCTGGCCTTCGGCCAGTTGATGCACCAGAACATCGACGGCCGCGACATCAAGCTCGAGTTCCGCGAGCCTGGAACGCCCGCGCCCCTCGCGAAGCTGATCGAGAACACCGAGGTGCAGCTCTGGCGCGCCGTGCGTGCGGGCGTGCCTGGCGCAAGTTCGCCGGCGGTCGCCGGCGAGTACGCGACGCAGTCGATCTCGCTGCCGGGCAACACGTGGGACGGCGCGACGCCCCTGCCGGTCACGTCGGTGACGGCGTACGTGCGCAACGACTACTCGAACGATCAACTCGTCGATCGCCTGCGGGTGCCCTTGGACCCGACGACCAACGGCTATGTCGATCTCGACGCGAGGTTCAAGGTCGCCGCGGGGTCGGCCGAGGATGACATCGAGGTGAGCGGCAGCGACGCCTCCGACGGGCGTTACCTTGACGGCATCACCGCCACGCTGTGGGTGGGCGTGCGTCGCCCCGAGGACCCCTCGATCGCGGCGAACCGCCAGATTCCGGCGGGCGCGTTGCCGGGGTTCTGCCTCGAGTCCAAGGCCGGGGGCGACTACGGCGCCACGCCCGCGGTGCCCTCCTGGAACACCTTCGTGATCCAGGACCAGACCGACGGCGTGACCTGGAAGCGGCTCGATGCGGGCTACTTCGACAGCGACGCGCGAAGCGGCAAGGCCGCCCAACCGACGCTGCGTCGGTGGGCCGCGGCCACTCGCACCGAGATCTTCTGCCCCGCCATCGCTTTCTCGGGCACGGAGAAGGTGGCCGCGTCGACGGCGGAGTGGGAGACCGGCACGCTGACGCGTCCGATGCCGCCCAACTCGACGACGCCCAACGTCGACACCCCCTACGACCAGCAGTACGCCCAGTTGATCACGAGCAACGCGCCCGTGGGGTCGAGCCCGCTGGCCGAGCGGTTCACGAGCACGTTCTTCGTGCGCGACGGGTCGGGCAACGGCGCGAAGACGCACTCGACGCTCCGCGTGGGCGACATGCTGCTGCCGATGGGCATCGGCCCGATGGAGTCCCCCCTGACCTCGACGGGCACCGACAACAAGGATCTCGACGCTCGCTGGACCACGCTGGGGGAGGCCATCGCCGGCGCGATGGGCTACGACCGCTCGACCCGCGTGAACGATCCTTCCGTGCTGTCCCATCCCAAGTCGATGGGCGTCGTGGCGGGGCGAGAGACGTTCCGCCCGCTGTTCGATCGCGGCAACCTCGTGCTTGACGACTTCGCCCCCTTCTTCAACGTCGACGGCGACGCCAACGGCACCTTCACGGCCGGCACCGGTCGCGATCAGCGGTTCTTCACGCAGATCCCCCTGGCGCTCAACGTGCTCGACATGTTCAGCGCGGGCGTGTCGGGCGAGGAGTCGGTGACGCGGGCCGTGCCGGGCCTCATCAACATCAACGCCGCACCGCTCGCGGTGGCCCGCTGCCTGCCCATGCTCAGCCCCATGACCAGGGCCGAGCGGAGCGAGGTCCAGACGCTCAGGGTGACGGCCGCCGCGGGGTCGACCTTCACGCTGACCCTCAACCGCGGCGGGAGCGCGACCACGGCGCCCATTCCCGTCGGCGCGAGCCCCGCGGCCGTGCAGGCCGCGCTCGAGAAGTTGCCCTTGGTGGGCCGAGACAATGTCTGGGTGAGCGCGGGCGACCCCGACAACCCCGGCACCGGCTGGGACGCGTCGCTCAACGCCTATCGCCAGGTTCACTACGTGATCAGCTTCACCGGCGCGTTGAGCATGCTCGACCTGCCGCAGATGTCGTGCAGCGGAGGCACGGTGGCCACGGCCGCCGAAGGCTCGAACGTTCGCGTCGGGCCGGGGTGGTGGGGCGAGGGTTCGGGGATCGATCAGTCGGTCGACCTCGCCGCGACGCTCGTGTCCAACCGCGACAAGATCGAGGTGCCCCTGCGTCCGCAGAGCCGCCTGGTCTACGACCCGGCCAATGCGGCGATCGAGGTCGACTCCATTCGTTACTCGCACTACGACGCGGCCTTGGGGCCCGCCAATCCGTCGACCTCGCCCGACAACGTCCTCACTCGCGGCGTCGAGACCGACATCACGGCCCTGAGCGAGACGCCCGGCTTCCAGTCCCTGGGCGCGCTGATGACGCTCCGGTATCGCGGCCGCTCCCTCGGGGCGGCCGATCCGTACGAGGCCTCGATGCGGACCAGCATCGACTACATGGGCTTTGCGACCAACCCCCTCTCGCTCCCGGGCACCGGCTTCTTCGCCAACAACCAGAGCGGTCTGGGCGTCGACAGCGTGCTCCTGGGCAAGTACCTGCCCGCGTCCCCGGCCGACTACGTCATCGCGCCCCCCCCGACGCCCCCCGGCGAGGACGTCGGCACCGACACCATGCCCAACGAGTACAAGGAGAAGCTCGCCATCGCCAACGCCGTGGTCAACTCCACGACGACGCGGAGCGATTACTTCATCGCCTGGTTCCTCGTGCACGGCTACCAGCAGTCGGACGTCGAGAACCTAGGGCCCACGGACGTGCTCACGCCCACGATCGCCCGCCGGTTCGTGATGGTCGTCGATCGCTCCAACGTCGTGAAGACGGGCGACAAGCCCCGCGTGCTCCTCTTCAAGGAAGTCCCGGTCAGCGGCAAGTGATGGCGGCCCCGCGGCATCCCTATGATGCCTCCGAGCAGGGTGTAGCTCAGCTTGGTAGAGCGTCTGGTTTGGGTCCAGAAGGCCGCAGGTTCAAATCCTGTCACCCTGACTTCTTGCGAGATCAAGCCCTTCGGCGAGCAGGTCGGAGGGCTTTCTCATTGCGGGCAAGGGGCTTGCGCCATCCAGATGGTGGTTCATCGCGCTCGTTTCGAGGCCCGTTTCAGGGCCTCTTGAGCCTGACCATTGGCGGGATTCGAACTTCCTTCCATCGAACGGTTCGAGGGCCGTTCTGCGTTTCACGGCGCAATCCCATCCGGGCCGGGTCGTTGGACCTGCCCGAGGCCTGAATGCCGTGTTGGCGGAGGGTCATCTGACCATCATGTCGGCGTTCCCTCGCGGAATACGTTATGCCATCCCACACTCCAAGGAGATCGCTCGATGAACCGTCCGCGAATGCTCGCCACATCCCTCTTGGTTGCCGTCGCCACACTCTCCGGCTGTGCTTCGCATGGAGGCGGTCACGAAGAGAAGGAGGTCCCGGTGGCGATGAACGACGTGCCGGCAGCCGTTCGTTCCACACTTGAACGCGAGAGCGCGGGCGGAAAGGTGACCGAGGTCGAGATGGAAGTCAAGAAGGGCAAGACGGTCTACAGCGCCGACATGGTGATCAATGGCGTGGCTTGGGACATCGAGGTGGCCGAGGATGGCACCGTGATCTCGAAAGAGAAGGAAAAGGGTGGCGAGAAGTAATCGGCGCTGAGCGACTCGAAGACCCGCGGTGTTTGACAAACCCAAGGAACGATCCCGTGCCCATCACCACCGTTGCTCTTGTTTTCGGAATGTCCGTCATCGCCCAGCCCGGCGCGGCCCCGCGATCCGCAACGTCGTCTACTCCGGCGGTGGCGGCAACGCCGCAGGCGAAGGTCGGTCCCTTCCATGTCGAGAAGACGTTCAACATCGGCGGCGAGGGCGGCTGGGATCTTTTGGCCGTGGACTCGGAGGCTCATCGCCTGTACGTGCCCCGCGGAAACCGCGTGATGGTGATTGACACCGAATCGGGTGCGGTGGTCGGCGAGATCGCCGATGCCGCGGGCGTGCACGGGGTCGCAGTTGCCACGGCGTTCAACCGTGGTTTCACCAGCAACGGCAGGGCCGGCACCGTCACTGTCTTTGACCTCAAGACGCTCAAGACCCTTCAGACCGTGAAGGCGGGGCGGAATCCCGATGCCATTCTCTTCGAACCGGTCACCAAGACAGTCCTTTGCTTCAACGGCAAGAGCCACGATGCCACCGTGATCAAAGCGGAAGACGGCTCGGTCCTCGGCACGATCGCGATGGGTGGCCAGCCGGAGCTTCCGGTTGCCGACGGCACGGGCAAAGTCTATGTCAACGTCGAAGATACTTCCGAGGTTCTTCGCGTCGATCCGAAGGCGCTCGCGGTTGAGAAGCGGTTTTCGCTCGCCCCGGGGGACGGGCCCACTGGTCTGGCCATCGATGTCGTTCACAAGCGACTCTTCGCGGCGTGCGGCAACGAAAGGCTTGTCGTCCTCGATATCGAGACGGGCAAGGTGCTGGCGACTCCCCCGATCGGCAAGGGTGTGGATGGAGCCGAGTTCGACACCGCCGGTGGATTCGTTCTGACTTCGAATGGGGGCGGATGGGACGCAGGAGCCGGGGCCACGCTCAGCGTGGTCTCGACGAAGGACGACAAGTTTGAGGTGGTCCAGACGCTTCCCACATCGACGCGCGCCAAGACGCTGGTGCTGGATCCGAAGACCCGCCGAGCGTATCTCCCTTCGGCCGAGTACGAGGCTCCCGAGGAAACGCCGAAGGATGCGCCCAAAGACGCGCCCCGTCAACGGCCCGCGATGAAGCCCGGAACGTTCAAGATCGTCGTCGTCGCGCCGTGAGCGCGGCGGTGAGGATCTTTGGCGCGAACATGAAAGCCCCGGCTCATCCCTCGACGGCGATGGCCGCGGCTGCTTTGTTGGCCAGGGATGAGCCCCGCCGCACTTCATGGGCGAGCATCATCTGTTCATCATGCCGCCCGGTCTTTCGAGGCTTTGATTCTCAACATTGCCGGAGCACTCGCTCCTGCACGACATGGGTCACCATCCCAACGGAGTATCACCATGAGCATGGGGCACCTTGGATTCAGTTTGGCTTTTCTGACCGTGGCGACCGCGGGCGCGATGCTTGCCGTGGCGCAGCCCACCTCGCTCTCGGCGAACCCGTCATCGGCGCCATCTCCGAAGCAACCGAGCCCGGCACAACCCAAGGCGGAAGAGAAGGAAGGCGACGAAGAGGAAGTCATCACGCTCGACAAGGCCCCCGAAGCCGTCCGGGCCGCAGCGATTAAACTGGCGGGCGACGCGAAGAGCATCACCAAGGTCATCAAGGAAGAGCACGACGAGGACGTCGTCACCTATGAGGTCGAGTACAAGGATGGGACGACCGAGTGCGCCGCAGTGTTCTCCGTCGCCGGCGAGTTGACGGAGCTGGAGAAGAGCACGACGGAGGGCAAGCTGCCGGCCGCTGTCATGGCCGCCCTGAAGAGGGACTACCCCGGTGCGGCGCTTGAGAAGCCGACGGCGGTCACCAAGATGCACTACGAGATCCAGGTGGTCGTCGATGGCAAGAAGCATGAGGTGAAAGTCGATGCCTCGGGCCATATCGAAGATGGATGGGCAGACAAGCATGAAGAGAGGGACGAAAGGAATTCCGGCAGCGCTGCGGGTGCCGACGACGGGTTCAGAAGGACTTTCGCGGTGGAGAAGTCCGTCCTCGTCGCTTCGGGCGTGAATACCTTCTTCGACCTGACCCCGGGGACCGTGCAGACGTTCAAGGAGGGCAAGGCGACGCTCACCATCACCGTGCTCAACGAGACCCGCGTGGTGGACGGCGTGACGACCCGCGTGGTCGAGGAGCGGGAGGAGGAGGGGGGCAAGCCCAGGGAGATCTCTCGGAACTACTTCGCCATCGACACGGCGACGAGCGACGTGTTCTACTTCGGCGAGGACGTCGACGAGTTCGACGCCGATGGCAAGGTGTCGCACCCCGGCGTGTGGCACTCGGGCATGAACGGCGCGCGATTCGGCCTGATGCTGCCGGGAAGCCCGAAGGTCGGCGACAAGTTCTACCAGGAGCTCGCCCCTGGAGTCGCGATGGACCGCTTCGAGATCGTGAGCATGGACGAAACCGTCCAGACGGCCGCGGGCAGGTTCGAGCACTGCGTGCACGTCGTGGAGACCACGCCCCTGGGCAAGGACGTTGGCCACAAGTGGTACGCGCCCGGAACCGGTCTCATCAAGGACGGCGAAGCCGAACTGGCGTCCATCAAGCGAGGCGACCGCTAGACTTCCTCCACCGATCGGTCAATCCCGCCGCGGCGGGGTGCCCGAGATGTCCCCTCCAAGAGTCGGAAGCACTCCAGCATGCCATCCCCATCATCCACGCTCTCCAAGTTGCCCGCCATCACGTTCGCGTTCTGGGTCATGAAGATCGCCGCGACCACGCTGGGAGAGACGCTGGGCGACTTCCTCTCCAAGGGCTCCGAGCACGGCGGCATCAACCTCGGCTATCTGCTGGCGTCGATCATCGTGCTGGCGATCTTCTTCGCCACGCTGATCCCGCAGCTCCTGTCGAGGCGGCACATCCCGTTCCTCTACTGGTCGGTCATTTTGGCGACGAGCACGGCCGGCACCACGATGTCGGACTTCATGGACCGGACGCTGGGTCTGGGCTACGCCAGGGGCAGCGCGATCCTGATCGGGATGCTCGTCGCCGCCCTGGTCGCATGGCGGCTGGTCGAGGGCTCGATCTCGGTGAGTTCGGTGCGATCGAGGCGAGCGGAGATCTTCTACTGGTTCGCCATCCTCTGCTCCAACACGCTCGGCACGGCCCTGGGAGACTATCTCGCCGACGAAGAGCAGGGGCCCGGGCTCGGGTTCATGGGCGGAGCGGCGCTCATCGGGGCGACGATCGCGGTCATCGCCGCGATTTACCTGGTGGCCCGCAAGCTCAAGATCGCGAACGCGGGGCTCCATGTCGCGATCTTCTGGGCCGCGTTCGTGCTGACTCGCCCGTTCGGAGCGACGTTCGGCGACGTGCTGGCGCGAGGGAGCGATGAAGGCGGCCTGGGCTTCGGCCCTGGCGGCTCGTCCGCGGTGCTGGCCGCGATCCTCGTGGGCATGATCTTGTTCACCTCCAGACGAGCCGGCGGGACGTCTGATGCTGTCGCGAACACGGGAGCCTGAATGAGCCGCTCGATCCTCAGTTGCATCTCGGCGACCCCTGCCATCGCGGGACTCGCCGTCCTGTGCATGGGCGCTGATGTCCTTGCCGGTCCTCCGCTCATCACGGACGACCCCGACACGCTTCCCAAGGGGCGATTCGAGCTCAATACGGCCTATACGCTCGACCTGAGCGGTCGCAGCGAAACGGGTGGCGGTCGCACCTGGGAGCAGGAGGCGCCGCTGTTCGACCTGAACTACGGGCTGGCCGAGGGGGTGCAACTCAAGTTCGAGCTGCCGCTCGTGGCGCTGGATCCCGCCGACCATGAGGGCGCGCGGGCCGGATCGGGCGACCTGTCGCTGGGAACCAAGCTGAGGTTCCTGACCGAGAAGGAGGCGCCCGTCTCGATCTCGATGTATCCGGCCGTTGGCGTGCCGCTGGGCAGCAGGAGGAGAGGCCTGGGCGCCGGAAGCCCGTCCTTGACGGTGCCGGTGCAGGTTGGGCGGCACCTCCTCGAGGAGAAGCTCTTCGTCTATGCCGATGGCGGGTACGAGGAGCAGTTCGCGGAGGGGGAGGCGGATCGGTGGTTCACGGGCGTCGCGGCCGAATACGCGATTCGAGAGGGTCTGACCTTGTGCGCCGAACTCCGGCACGACTTTGGCGTCCGCGGCTCGCCCGACGACTCGCTCTTCAATGTCGGCTTCAAGCAGACCCTGTCCGAGAGCGCCACGCTCATCGGCTCGGCGGGACGGAGCTTCAATCCCTCTCCCGACTCCGGATCGGCGCTTCGGATGTACCTCGGCGTCCAATGGTCCTTCTGAATCGCCCGCGCATGAGCGAATGGTCGATCCGATGGTCCGGCACATGCCCCGGGTGACACGCCTGGGCGACCGAGAGAGCGATCCATGCGAGTCCTGATCGTCGAAGATGCCGCCGTGCTCCGCGACTCGCTGGCCCAGGGCCTGCGTGAGGCGGGGTACGCCGTGGACGCCGTCGCCGACGGCCATCGCGGGCTGATCCATGCGCAGACCACCGAGTACGACGTGATCGTGCTCGATTGGATGCTGCCCGGGCTCGACGGGCTGACCGCGCTCGCCCGGATGCGAGAGAAGGGCGTCGACGCTGCGGTCATCATGCTGACGGCCAAGGACGCGCTGGAGGACAAGGTCCTGGGCCTGACTCGCGGGGCGGACGACTACCTCGTCAAGCCGTTCGCGTTCAAGGAACTGCTGGCCCGGGTGCAGGCCCTCGGGCGTCGTCGGCACGGGCGGCGAACGCCCGTGATCCGGGTCGGGCCACTCTCCATCGACTCGGCCGCGAGGACCGCCGCGGTGCGGGACCGGCCCATTCCCCTCGCACCTCGCGAGTACGCCCTTCTGGAGTATCTGGCGATGCGGCTGGGCAAGCCCGTGTCGCGACAGGAACTGGAAGAGCACCTGTACGACGATCGCTCGCAGGTCATGTCGAACGCGATCGACGCGACGGTGTATTCCGTGCGTTCGGCGTTGCAGGCCGCGGGATGCCCGCCGATGATCCACACCCGTCGCAAGGTGGGCTACGTGCTCAGGGAGCCCGAGCAGGCCGATGTCGGCATGAAGGGGGCCGGCGGGTCCGGGGCGAGGGTGACTTGATGACGCTGCGCGCCCGCTTGACATGGATTCTGCTGGCCACCCTGCTTCCGCTCGGGATCGCCGTCGGGGTGGGGCTGTACGCGTTCGTGCGGGTGTCGCTGTACGCGAGCCTTGATGATGCGCTCGCGGCGCGGGCCGAGGCGCTCGCGGCGGCCGTCAAGTGGCACAACGACACCCTGGAGTTCGACTTCGAGGACGCGGCGATGCCCCAGTATCGGGCGCAGCCGGGAGCCCGCTCGACACAAGCCGCGTACTTCGAGGTGTGGCGGATGGAAGGGGGCGAGTTGGGGCCTCTGGTCGAGCGGTCGGGTTCGATGGGAACCGCCGCGTTGGTTGATCGCCGCAGACGCCCCGATCCGACCGGCGGACCACGCGCCTGGAACGCGGACCTGGCAGAGGGCGCGGGCGTGCGGGTGCTGGCCACGCGCATCACGCCGGCCATCGAACGCGAGGACGGCGCGGGCGATGCATCCGCGGGCGAGGCGGCCGCGACTCCTTCTGCTTCGAGCGAGGGACCCGCGTCGACATCGAGCCCGGCGGAGTCGGTTCCGGAGGTGCTGGTGGCTGTCGCGGTGTCGCGAGACACCGTCGATCGTCCGCTCGAACTGCTCGCGGTCGGCCTCGCCATCGCGGGTGCCGTGCTTGCGGCCGCGGGCTTCGCGTCGCTTCGGTGGGCGATCGCCCGGGGACTCGCCCCGGTGAGCGACCTGGCCGAACAGGTGGAGCGTGTCGATGCCGCGACACTCGGCACGCGGCTCGCGGCGCCACGGCTGGCGCCGGAGATCGCACCGATCCGGGACGGGGTCAACGCGCTGCTGGATCGCATCGAAGAGGCGATGCGCCGTGAGAAGCGATTCGCCTCCGCGGCGTCTCACGAACTTCGGACGCCCATCGCCGAACTTCGCATGCTCCTGGAGGTCGCGTCAAGCCGGGAACGATCGGCTCAGGAGTGGGTGCAGACCGCCGATCGGGCCTTGGCCGTGCTCGCCCGGGCACAGGGTCTTTGCGAGGGCCTTCTTCGTCTGGCACGCGCCGCTTCGGATCATGCGTGGGCGGTCGATCTGGTCGGGGCGGACATCAGGCCCGTCATCGTGGAGCAGGCGGAGCGTGCGATCGCCATGCACCGCGTCGATCCGAGTCGGGTTCGGATCGAGTGTGCGACCGGCTGCCTCGCCCTGGTCGATACGGCGATGCTCGGTTCGATCATCTGGAATCTGCTCGACAACGCCCTGCGGCATGGTGCGGCGACCGCGGCGGACCCCATCCTGATCCGAGGCGACCGAACTCAACACGGCATCCTGATCAAGATCAGCAATCCGGCGCCGGGCATCACTCAAGACGATGTCGCCCGCCTCTTCGAGCCCTTCTGGCGGAAAGACCCGTCCCGTCACGATCAACGCGGCTTTGGACTGGGATTGTCGGTGGCCCGAACCCTGGCCAGAGCGGTGAACGGCGACGTCTCGGCATTGCTGGAGCCTCCGACCACGCTCGCCATCGTCCTCGCGCTTCAAGCAGCCCCCGAACACGGGGCCGTCACGCGCTGACGGCCGCCTCCGCGAGGTCGCACGTCTTGCCGTCGGTCCGATTCGTTCCTGCCTTTGGGGCCCGGCCTTCGGCGCGGGCACGTGCCATCGACACGCTCCCGCGGCGAGACTCCCCGCCCACGATCGCTCCACGCATCACTTCGACGCGGCCTTGGCTTCCTCGATGATGGGTCCGAGGAACGCGGCGTTCGCGAATCGCGAGCTTTCGGCGACGTTGGCACCGAAGCGAACCACCGTGAGCTTGAGCGATGGCACGACGTACAGCCGCTGCTTGCCCAGCCCTGCCGCCATGTAGATCTCGATCGGTTCGCCATGCTCGTCGACGAAGGCCGGTCCTTCCGCGGCGGCCTCTTGCTTGAGCGCGCGATTCATGGCGCGTCGGCTCAGTCGCTCCCGGAGCGTGCCGCCGCCTGCCGCGGGCTGCGAGGAGTCGTCCTGCTCGATGGCGTGCACGGGGAGCCACCACGTCAGGCCGTAGCCCTTGTTGGCTTGGCTGGGCTTGAAGCACTCGCTCATGGTCTCCCATCCGATCACCTGCTTCATGCCGCCGTCGGGTTGCTCGACCGCGCCGTGGAGGCGGATGAACTCGCCGAAGCGGGCCCACTGCCGGGCGGTGAACCCCGCGCCGCCGGGGAGGTTCAGGTGGCCGGCGCGGTCGCGTCCCCAGAAGGCGCCCTCGGTTCGGCCTCGAGCGCCGAAGGAAAGGCCGATGGGCTCGAGCACGCGGCGATTCATGTACGACTCGTACGAGTCGTCCGGAAAGGTCGGATCCTGCTCGTGCCTCGCCTTGATCTTGCGTTCGAGGAGCGAGCCGAAGGCGAAGAAGTGCGAGGGGCCGTACTCGAAGCGGGTGCCCGGCGCGTGGTTCATCTTGACGTCGAGTGCGGCCGCGAATCGGTCGTCGGCGACTTGGCCGGCCCCTCGGTCCTTGGTTCCCGGGCGACGGAGCATGCCGAAGGAGCCCTGCAGGATCTCCTCGGCGGGGTCGAGTCCGCTCGAGAGGTTGAGCAGGTGGCGCACGGTGATGCGGCTCTTGAGCGGATGGTCCTTCCACTGGGTGATGGTGTCGCACGCGAGTTCGTCCCACGTGATGAGGCCGTCCTCGACGGCCGCCGCGGCGACCACGCCGGCGAAACTCTTGCTCCCGCTGGCGAGCGGGTGGGGCAGGTTCTCCTTCCATCCGTCGTCGTAGCGCTCGAAGATGGAGACGCCGTCGAGCAGGACGAGCACGGCCCGGCCGCCCATGGAGGTCGAGTAGTCGGCCGCACGCTGGTAGCCCGAGGGGGTGGTGGCGGTCGGGGCTGGCGGGGGCTGCTGCGACCGTGCCGCGGGGGTGATGGACAGCAGCAGGGGAGCGATCACGCACGCGACGCGGGCAGGGGTGTTCATGGCGGCTCCGGAGGACCGTGGCATGTCGTTGATCGGCGTAACGTGCTGCCCGGGGTGACATTGCCCCGCCGCGGCGGGGAGGGTGCTCGGGCGGGGGTCACCCGAACCGGTCCCTTCCCTGGGGTGGCAAGTTTCGCGGAGCGAATCTACCCTTGCCGGACCCGTCATTCCGGTCCCGACGGGCGTGGAACCGTTTCAATGCCGCGAGGGACCGGTTCGACCGCACGAGTGCTTCATCATGACCAACTCAGCCCTTGATCGCCTCGACCTCTCGGCCCATCGCTGCTTCACGAATCTTTCATCCGCGGAGTTGGTCGAGCGGGCGGTGAGCGCGGGCGAGGGGACGCTGGCGAACAACGGGGCGTTGGTGTGCCTGACGGGGGACCGAACGGGTCGCAGCCCCAAGGACAAGCACCTCGAGGACGTGCCGGCGATTCACGACAAGATTTGGTGGGGCAAGGTGAACACCCCGCTGACGCCGGCCCAGTTCGACGGCGCGCTCGAGATCGCCGTCGACTATCTCAACGGCCGCCCGAAGGTGTACACGTTCGAGGGGTGGGCGGGCGCGGATCCGAAGTACCGCCTGGGCGTGCAGGTCGTCACCGAGCAGGCGTGGCACAGTCTCTTCGCGCAGACGCTCTTCATCCGTCAGGGCACGAAGGCGGCCGGGGCCCCGGCTCCGTTCCGCAAGGACTGGACGATCATCAACGCGGGCAAGATGCGACTGACGGCCGAGCAGCAGGCCAAGCTGGGGTACAAGGCCCCGGTGCTCATCGCGCAGAGCCTGACGCGCAAGTGCGTGGTGATCATCGGCACCGAGTACGCGGGCGAGATGAAGAAGAGCATCTTCTACGCGATGAACTACGACATGCCCGAGGCGGGCGTCTTCCCGATGCACTGCTCGTGCAACGTGGACAAGGCCAGCGGCGGCAACCCCGCCCTCTTCTTCGGCCTCTCGGGCACGGGCAAGACGACGCTCTCGGCCGATCCGAACCGCGCGCTCGTGGGCGACGACGAGCACGGCTGGAGCGATCAGGGCGTCTTCAACTTCGAGGGCGGGTGCTACGCCAAGTGCATCAAGCTGAGCAAGGAAGGCGAGCCGCAGATCTGGAACGCCATCCGCTTCGGCAGCGTCCTCGAGAACACGGTGATCGATCCCTCGACCCGCGTTCCCGACTACGACTCGGCCAGGCTCACGGAGAACACCCGCGTCACGTACCCGGTCGACTTCATCGACGGCGCGGTGATCCCCAGCGTCTGCGGACACCCCAAGAACGTGATCTTCCTGACCGCCGACGCCTACGGCGTGATGCCCCCGGTCTCGAAGCTGACCAGCGAGCAGGC
The DNA here is from genome assembly GCA_037139735.1 of Phycisphaerae bacterium. Classification (GTDB taxonomy): domain Bacteria; phylum Planctomycetota; class Phycisphaerae; order Phycisphaerales; family UBA1924; genus UBA2402. The sequence goes on along the minus strand of JBAXFU010000005.1, from coordinate 32,087 downwards.
GATGTACTACTTCATCAACGGGTACACGAGCAAGCTCGCGGGCACCGAGGCGGGCGTGACCGAGCCGCAGCCCAACTTCTCGCCTTGCTTCGGCGGGGTCTTCCTGCCCCGCCCGCCGATCACCTACGCCAACCAACTCGCCGCGAAGATCAAGCAGCACGGCACCAACGTGTGGCTCCTGAACACCGGCTGGACGGGCGGCCCCTACGGCACCGGCAGCCGCTTCAAGCTCTCGTACACCCGCGCGTTCGTGACGGCCATCCTCGACGGCTCGCTCGCGAAGGCCGAGTACCAGACCGACCCGGTCTTCGGGCTGCACATCCCCAAGGCCGTGCCCGGCGTGCCCAGCGAGGTGCTCATGCCCCGCAACACGTGGAAGGACGGGGCGGCCTACGACGCACAGGCGAAGAAGCTCGCGCAGCAGTTCCGCGACAACGACAAGATCTTCGACATGCCCGAGGCGGTGCGTGCGGCCGGCCCCAAGGCCTGAGCCCGACGACGCTCAGGAGCGGCCCATCAACGACGACGCGAGCGAGACCATGGTCTCGCTCGCGTCGTTTCAGGCGTTCACGATGATGTCCCGGCGCTTCACGCGCTGACCAGCGTGCCGATCCGCTCGCCCGCGACGACCTTGGCGATGTTGCCGGGCACCTTGTAGTCGAAGACGATCACGGGCACCTTGTTCTCGTTGCACATCGCCAACGCGGTCATGTCCATGATCTTGAGACGCTGGTTGATGGCGTCGTTGAGCGCGATGGTGTCGTACTTGGTGGCGGTGGGGTCCTTCTTGGGGTCGGCGGTGTAGACGCCGTCGACCTTCGTGGCCTTGAGGAGCACCTCGCACTCGAGTTCCGTGGCCCGAAGCGACGCGCAGGTGTCGGTGGTGAAGAAGGGGTTGCCGGTGCCCGCCACCAGGATCACCACGCGACCCTTTTCGAGATGTCGCAGGGCGCGGCTGCGGATGAAGGGCTCGGCCACCGCCCGGATCTCGATGGCGCTCATCACGCGGCAGTCCTGGCCCAGCGACAGGAGCTTCTCCTTGAGGGCCAGGCCGTTGATGACCGTGCCCAGCATGCCCATGTGGTCGGCCGTGGCCTGATGGATGTGGCCCTGGGCCGCGAGCTCGGCCCCGCGGATGATGTTGCCGCCGCCGACCACCACGGCCAGCTGGGCCCCCGCGGCGGTGGCGAGCTTGATCTCGCGGGCGATGGTGTCGAGTTCGTCCGAATCGATCCCGAACCCGCCCGGCTTGCCCAGCGACTCGCCGCTGATCTTGAGGAGGATCCGCTTGCGGCGTCCCGCAGGGGAGGAACCGCCGCGGGGCGAGGTCGTAGAACCGGGGGAGGAGCCGTTGGTCGGGGATGCCATGATGGGGGAGTGTAAGGCGACAGCGATCGACCCGCGTCGGTCGATGAAGTCATGCCCGTCACCGCCACGACGCGACCCGCTCGCTCGGCGGGACCGGGCGACCTAGCGTCAGTTGCGCCGAAGATCCACGTGATGTCCGCCACCCCAGCCACCTTGGAGGTCCAGCCTCGACCAGACGCCATCCCCGCGTGGGCTCGGCGGACGATGCTCCCTGCGCTGCTGATGTCGCTGGCCGCGCACGCCTGCTTCATCGTCATCGCCGCGCTCGTGCTGGTTCGCGGCGGCGGCGGGGGCGACGACGGCGGCGGGGCCGCCGGGCCCGTCGAGATGGCCGTGATGACGCAGGGAGACTTGGCCGCGCTGGAGGCGGCCGCGGAATCGGCCGGGGCATTGCCCGCGATTCCCGACCTGCCTCCGGAAACCGGTCCGCAGGATCCGATGCGGACGGACGACACCATCGTCGCCGATGCCGCCGTCGGCGGCGCGACGCAGGCGACCTCGGTGGGGGACCTAGGCGGCGGCGGCGACCTGTCCGGCTCGGGCGGGATGGGCCTGGGCGGCTCGGGCGGCGGCGGGGGCGGGTCGGGCGCCTCGTTCTTCGGCGTCGAGGCGACAGGGTCGCGGTTCGCCTTCCTCGTGGACGTCAGTTCCTCGATGGACGGACGGCGGATCATCAACCTTCGCGAGCAGTTGATCAAGTCGGTGAACGCCATGACGCCCACCAGCTCGTTCGTGGTGGTGGCCTTCAGCACGGTGCACATGATCGTGGGCGACAAGGCCGAGTGGCGAGAGGCCTCCGATGCGGGCAAGCGATGGGCCCGGGCGCAGTTCGGAACCCTGGTGGCCAACGGAGGCACCGAGCCCCTCTCCGGTCTCGAGGTCATCCACACCATGCGGCCCCGTCCCGACGCCATCTACTTCATGACCGACGGCGAGTTCAACGACATCATGCCCGCGCTGCAGAAGCTGCGAGAGAAGGTCAAGATTCCGATCCACTGCATCTGCCTGGGCAGCACGCAGGGCGAACTCGCGATGAAGGAGATCGCCGCGTCCACCAAGGGGACTTACAAGTTCGTCCCGGAATGACCTCCCGCCGCGCGATCCATGTCGTCTTCGCCGCGTTCGCCGTCGCGGGCGTTCAGTGGCGGTTCGCGGCTGCGCAGGAGGTCGTCGTTCGTCGCGGCATGCCCGCCGTGGTCGAGCCTGTGCTCGGCGTGGGCATCGACGGGGTGCTCGTGGGGCCATCTCGCGACGCAGAAGGACGCCGCGTGCCGTGGGACATGGTGGTTTCGGTGCAGGGGCGGTTCGCATCGGACGCCTCGGCGCACGCCGCGGCGGCCGAGGCCGCGTGGCGAGCCCGCACGCGGCTCGAGCGAGGCGATCTTGGCGGGGCCGAGCCCCTGTTCGAGTCGCTCGAGGATCGATACGCGGGGCGTCGCGGCCCGATGGCGCAACTGGTCGCCGGCGGCCTGCTGCTCTGCCGCGTGGCGCGAGGCGCCAACACGCTCGCGGTCGATCCGTTCCTGTCGTACCTCGAGGCGTGCGAGGGGGATCCGACGCCCCGGCTGATCGTGCGAGGAGGCGACACGATCGACCCGACCGATCTCACGCCGGCCGACGAGGTCACGCGGCTCAATCCGTCGTTGCCGCCGATCTGGCTGGCGACGCCCGCGGTGCAGACGTGGCTGCGGGCGCAGCCCAGGGAACGAACCGGACGCGCCGCCGCGTTGGGGGCGATCTATCGAACCTCGATGCAGACCGAACTGGGGTCCAGCACGCTGCCGGCGGAACCTGTCGCGGCCGACGACGCCGTGCGGCTGGTCTATGACATCGTCGCGGCCCGCGCCGGCGATGCGGCGGCCAGAGCGCAGGCCCGCGAGCGGCTTCGGACGAGAGTGGCGGCCGAGCCGGCGCCCGCTCCGTGGCTGGCGGCATGGTGTCGCTGCGCCATCGGCCGCTCGCTGCTGCGAGAGCAAGACGACGAGTCCCGCATGCTCGCGGTGGCCGAACTGCTCGCCATTCCCGCGACGATGGAGCACGCATGCCCGTACGTGACGGGCGTGGCGATGGCCGAAGCCGCGTTGGCCATGGCCGAATCGGGCGATCTCCGCGGCGCCCACGCGCTTCGCAACCGGCTCGCCGACCGGTTCCCCAGGCATCCCGCCCTCGACTTTGAGCCGCTGCGGCGACTCCCCGCGTCGCCGACGCTTCCCGCCGCCACCGTCAAGGAGGCCAAGCCGTGACCGCCCCGGTGAGCATGCGCGCGGGGTGGATGGCGTGGGTCGTGTGCTGCGGCGTGGCGATGGCACGTCAAGCCCCGCCGCCGCCGGCCCCGGAGCGGCCAGTGTCGGAGCGGCCGGTCTCGGAGCGGCCGGTGCCGCCCGCCGATGCCTACTTGCTCGACCTGGGACTGACCAAACCGCTGGCGGCGTCGTTGCGTCAGCGGCTCGAGACGGCCCAGGGCGAGACGAGGCGAGTGGTGGCGGAATCGCTGGGCGACCTGTACGCGAGGATGCTCGACGGGAGCCCGACGCCCGCGGAGCGACAGGCCATCGAGGGACGTTGCCGCGAACTCTTGGCGAAGGTGCCGGAGGTAGCGACGCCCGCGTTGCGGCTGACGCTGGCGACGGCGCAGTACCTGCCGATGGAGGACCTGGTGGAGCGTCACCAGTTGCTGCTCGCCACGCCCGAGGAACTGGCCGAGGCCAGGCGGGTGTTGACGGAGGTGACGCCGGTCTTTCAGCGGCTGGGCCGGGAGTTGGCGGGGCGGCTCAAGACGCTCGAGGAGCGTCGCGATCGCGCGGGCATCGGCGAGGATGATCTGGCGAAGGTGCGGACGCAGATCGACGAGCTTCGCGAGCAGCGTTCGAGGGCGGAGTTTCGCGCGGGCTGGGCGTCGTTGTACCTGTCGATGCTGACGGGCGAGCAGCAGCACGCCGCGAAGGCGATGGAACACTTCGGGGTGCTGCTCAACGCGTTGCCGGGCCGGCCCGCGACGATCGACCGGGCGCCGCTCGATCTCATCCGCTACGACCACATCGCCAAGGCGGTGACCGGGTGCGCGTTGGCGAGTTCGCGGCTGGGCAACCACGTCGAGGCCATCCGCTGGCTGATGGAACTGGACCAGGCCTCCGAACTGCCCAAGGAGGTCGGCGACCAACTGCTGCGTCGGCGCCTGGTGGTGCTGGCGGCGGACGATCGCTGGTCGGAGATCGACATCGCGGTGACCAAGGCCAGACGCGACGATTCGGGCAAGCCGCGGCCGCTGGCCTTGGCCGACGCCAGGCAACTGGCGATCGTCTCGCTCGGCGCGTTGCGAACGCCGGACTTTCGCGAGGGGCTTCGCGTCAAGGCGCAGGAGACGGCGCAGGTGGCGATGGCCGATCTGGTGGCCCGGGGCGAGGTCGGGCACGTGATGAGCCTCGTGCGCCAGTACGGCACGGCGATCATCGGCACCGAGGGCTTCATCAACACCTACGTTCGAGCGTTGCGGGCCTTCGACGACGCCCGCGACCTGCACAAGACGCGCCGGCCGGACGCGGCGAACGCGCCGACCAAGGATGCCGAGACGGTCGACGCGTATCGCGTCGCGACCGAACTCTTCCGCGGGTGCCTGGCCTCGTCCGACGCTGCGTCCTTTGCGTCGACGCGGCTGCAGGCGACGATCTGCATGGGGTTGTCGCAGCACTACGCCGGACTGCTCGAGGAGGCGGCGACGACGCTCGAACAGGCCTTCGCCTTGCCAGGGCCCGAAGCGGATCGTCGCAACGCGTTGCAGTATGCCATCGTCTCGCTGGGACTGGCCGCCAAGCAAGGGGCCAAGGGGCTCGAGGGCCGTCGCGAGCGACTCGAGACGCTGTTCATCCAGACCTTCCCCAACACCCGCGAGGCCAACGCGATGGTGCTGCAGCGGTCGGGGAGCGGCAAGGCGCTCACGGCCACCGAGATCGACGCGTTGCTGAAGGTGCCGCGGGAGGATCCGGTGCACCGCGCCGCCCGTTCGGTGGCCGCGGACGGCCTGTACCGAGCGTGGAGGCAGTCGGCGGGCGGTTCGCCCCGCGACTTCGCCGGCGTGAAGTTCGTCGACGTGGCGATGGACCTGCTGCGTCAGGAAGTGGCCGAGGCGACCGCGACCGAGGAGGCCGGGGCGAGGCGGATGGCCGACGTGGCGGCGAATCGCGCCCGTCGCGTCGCCGAGGTGGCGCTGGGGGCGACGGTTCCCGACGTCTCGACGGCCCAGGAGGCGCTGACGATCATCGACTCGCTCGCCAAGTTCCATGGCGTCGATCTGTCCAAGCTGGCCGATGAACTCGGCTACCGGCGATTCCAGATCGCGGTGGCCAAGCGGGACGGCGAGGCCGAGGCGAGAGAACTCGACGTGCTGCGGGCGCTGGGCGGGCCCTTCGTGCCCGCCGCCGAACGATTCCTCTTCCGTCGCGCCCTCGACCAGTGGAACGCCGACCGCAACGATGTCGACGCCGCCTCGCGCGTCGTCGCGGGAGGCACTCGCGTGCTGCTTCACGCCGACTTCACGCCCGCCGCGCTCGCCAACATCCGCGACGGCGTGGCCGACGCGGCCGCCGCCCTCTGGCGACTGCGGGGCGACGTGGCGATGCGAGACCTCTCCATGCAACTCGATCGCGAGCAGGTCGACAAGGGGTTCAAGACGCTCGGCTCGCTCCGGCGGCTTGCGACCCTGGGGGAGGAGGCCGGTCGACTCGATCAGGCCGTGCAGGCGTGGCTCGAGATGCTGGCTTCGGCCGAGGAGGATTCCGACGCGTGGTACGAGGCCAGGCTCGAGTCGATCCGCCTGATCGCCAAGCAGGATCAGGCCAAGGCCCTTGCCGTGCTCCAGCAGTTCAAGACGCTGCGGCCTCGATACGGTCCCGCGCCGTGGGACGCCAAGTTCGACGTGCTCGAGCAGCGGCTCAAGCTCGCCACGCCGCGTCCCGGGGGTGGCCCGCCATGACCCTCCCCGCCTCCGTTCCCGGCGATGACGGCCGCATCCGTGCGGCGGCCGCGGTGGCCTTGTACCTCGGCGACGCGATCGACCTCGAGCGTCCGAGTTCGCTGCTCGGCCTCGAGGGGCAAGGTCCATGGACCGACGTGCAGATCGTCGACGCCCTGCACGCGAGATTGCGGCTGATCGGCGAGCATCCCCACAGGTCCGCGCCGCAGGCCGATGAACTTCGGATGGCGCTCCACGCGGCGGCGTCGAAGCTCCTCACATCGGATCGGTCCGCCGCCTTCCAGCCTCGCGAGCCCGTCATGCCCGACGACTTCAGGGCTCAGGTGATGGCCGTCGTCGCCGCGGGAGGCGGATGGTCACGCGAGGTCATGCGCCACGTCGTGGCCCTGGGGGCCGAGCGGGGAATCGACCCGACGCAACTGGCCGCATGGCTCGCGACCCTGCAGCATGGCGGCGGCTCGCCGACGACGGGGAACCGGCCGCGGCCGGTCGTGGCGGGACGCTCGGTCCTCGATCCCGACCCTGCGCCGGTCGATCCCTCCCGCGGCGTGATCGTGCTCATCGGCTGGCTGCTCGGAGGGTTGCTGAGTCTGCTCGGCGTCGCCGCCGTGGTGATCGTCGTGGTGTCGATGCGGCCGTCGCCGGGATCATCGTCGGCTTCCCCCTCGCCTGCGCCGGCGACCGGGCCGAGCCAGTCCCCGGCCTCGTCGCCGGTGGCCGCCGCGCCGGCCGCCACGCCGGGCGACGTGCCGCCACGGCCGCTCAACGCCACGTCGATGCCGGCGACCTCGTCCACGCCGACTCCCGCACCGCCGACGCACGTGGCGGAATGGCCCGACCTGGTGCGAGATCTCGAGACCGCGACGGCGGCGATCAGGGGCGGCGAGCGTGGCGGGCCGGAAGCCTTCTCCCACGCGTACGCGATGCTGGGGGACGCATGGCCCTCGGCGTTGGCGGACGAACGCATCCGCGCCGTCGATGCGGTGATCGACGCGGTCTACGCGGGGGCGGCACGTCAGCAGGAGGGGCCGGGCGTACTGGACGCCATCGCGGACCACGCCCCGGGCGGGACGAATCCGCCCGCCGCGTCGCAGCTTGTCGGCAGCGTCTGGACGGCGGGCGTCGTCGCGAGGCTCGCTCGCGAACGCGACCTGCCGCAGGCCATGGTGCGGCGCGTCGAGGCGTTGGTGTCGCAGATCTTCGGTCCGGGCGGCGTGGGCGAGACGACCTTCGATCAGGGCGTCTCGGCATGGCTGCGATCCCTCGCCGCGAGCATGGTCGCACGCGACGCCACGAGCGATCCGGCGATGATCGACGCCCGGGTGCAGGCGTGGGGCAAGTGGCTCGAGGCGGCGAAGGCGTCGCAGGCCGTGTCGCCCGCCTCGCTGGTGCTGGCCGCGATGGATCGGATCATGCTCACCGGGCCCGACCCCTCGCAGGACGAGGCCACCTTCCGGACGCTGACGGAACTCGCGTGCGCCGTTGCGTGGCGTGCGGAGGATCCGTCGCGGGCGTGGCTGCTCGCCAAGTTCGACCAGCCCGCCATTCACGCCGACGACCTGCACGTCATCACCCGCGCCCTGGCGACCCGCTCGGGGGCTCCGGGAGTCGATGCGACGATGGTGCTCAGGGCCGACGCCCGCGACGATGAGCGTGCGAGGGTGCGGGCCCAGTACGCGTCGGCGTGGGCCGGGCGTCCCGCGCCGTCGAAGGCCACGACGCACGAGGCGTGGCTCAAGGCGGCCGCGAGGGAACTCGAGTCGCCCGCCGCCGACACCGTGGCGGGTCGCGCGGTTCGTGCCGTGGCGATGGCGAGGCTGTGCCAGGGGGCGAGCATGCTCGCCGCGGCGGGACTCGACGAGTCGCGAGCGGCGGCGGCGGCGGGGGAGGTGGATCTGCTCCTGCTCGACCTCGACGCCGGACTGGAGAAGCGAGTCGCGTCGTTGGCGACCTCGACGCGTCCGTCGATCCTTCGACGGGAGTCGACGGCGTGGGCCGTGCAGTTCGTGGCCGCGCAGCAACGCATCTCCGAACGTCTGCAACTCCTCTCGACGTTCAGCGACACGCCCACGCTCATGGAGGCCCGACTGCTCGTCGAGACCGCGTTCAGGGGGTCGCCCGAGCGGGTGCAGTCGGAGGCGCAAACGACGCTCAAGCGGCGTGGGTCCGATGTCGCCGTGGCCGCGGCGATGCTCGAGTTCGCGCCCTTCATCGCCGCCACGCCTCGAAACGCCGAACTCCTCAAGACGGTGATCGGCATCGACTCGCTCCCCTCGCCGCGACACTCGTCGTGGCCCGTCGCCCTGCGGCGCGCGCTCGTGGAGCGGACGCTCGAACTGCTGGCCGGCGACGGCATCGACGCCATCGCCGACGCCATCGGGGCGACGCTCGCCGACGCCTACGCCGGTCGCCTTGCGCCCTCCGGCGGCGGCGACCGGACGATGCCCGCCGAACAGGCCGTCGAGCAGGTGGCGGCCGCCGCCATCCGCGAGGCCCAGTCGCTCGTGCCCACGGGCCGCGAGCCGCTGAGCATCGCCGCGATCCTTCGCAACAAGGAGGCCCGCGAGCGGCTCGCCGCGGGCCGGGTGCAGGTCTTCGCGGCCCGTCAAGTCACGCTCGTCGAACTCATGGCGTACGCCACCTGCTGCGAGTTTCCCGCCAGGGCCGATCGTGTCGCCGAAATCCTGGCGTCGAACCTCGAGCAGCGCAGGAAGGCCGCGCACGTCCTCGACCAGATCGCCTCGTCGGAGCGCGTCATGCTCGAGTTGTGGGTGATGCGACTGGGCGATGCCGACCGGGAGAACGCTTCATGAGGTCGCACCCGTGCGTCACGACGTGGCGATCGGCGATCGTCGCCGGCGTGCTCGCGGCGGCCGCGTTCGCGGCCCAGCCCGTCGAGCCCCCGCCCGCGGCACCGCGCGTCCAGCCCGTCACCGAGCGGTTCGCGGCCCGGCTCGCGGCCTTGTCGCCCGCCGAGCCCGAGCCGTATCTGCTCCTGGCGGAGGAGGTTCTTGACGCCTCGAGCGGCCCCGCCGACACGCGACTGGCCATCGAACTCTTCGGGCGAGCCTTCGAGATCGCCAGGGGCAGGCCCGGCGATCGGCACATCGCGGCCGGCGCGTGCCACGGACTCGCCGAGTCCACGGGCGTGCAGCGGGATCGTCGCTGGTACGACGCGCTGGCGTCGGTGGTGGATCCGGCGGGCGCGCCGCCCGGCTGGCTTCGCAAGCCGCCGCCGACGAGCGTCGACGCGATGCCCTTTCGGCTCGCCGTCCTCCTCGGGCACGTGCGAGCCGGCGAGGGCGTGATCGCCAGGCAGGTGCTCGCCAAGCCGGAGGTGTTGCAGGCCTTCCGCGCCATCGAGCCGCTGATGCGGCGAGGCGGGGTGTCGGGCGGCGTGTCGTGGCTCGAACGCGAAGCCGCGGCGTGGCCGTGTCGCGAGTGCGCGAACAAGGGCGTGGTGCGTCGCGGGAGCGGGCCGCAGCCGGAGTATCGCGCGTGTCCCGCCTGCGGCGGCACGCCGGGGCCCGCGATGCAGGCTTCCGAACTCATGGCCCAGGTCAGGCTCGAGTCGTGGCTGCTCCAAGGAGCGCAGCGATCGTGGGCGGCACAACTCGCGGCCGACGACGGAGCCCCCTTGGCCGATCCCGACCCCGCGGCCGTGTGCACGCGGGCGGGCATCGACGCCACCCGAATGTACTGGCGACACGGGCGATGGGTGCGTCACGCCGACGGCAGCGACGACCCGCCGCCGGCGGATCGACCCAAGGCGCAAGAGCAGGCGAAGCCGTCGCCTACAGTGACCCGCGATCCGACGGGCGGCGTCAAGGGCGATTGATCCCGCGACGCGCCTGCGTGCGGATTCTCGAGCCATTCCGTCAGGTGTTCCAGCCCATGTCCGAGCCCACGCCCGCCGCCGCACCTTCTGCCGCACCTTCCGCCGCTCCGTCGGCCGCGCCCAAGGCGGGGGTCGAGCCCAAGCCGCAGATCACCTTCGAGGAGTTCGCCAAGGTCGACCTGCGCGTCGCGAAGGTCATCGCCGCGGAGAACCACCCGAAGGCCGACAAGCTCTTCAAGCTGCAACTCGACGACGGCTCGGGCACGCCCCGGCAGATCTGCGCGGGCATCCGCGAGCACTACACGGCCGAGCAGCTCGTGGGCCGGTCGATCATCATCGTGGCGAACCTCGCGCCGCGAATGCTGCGGGGCGAGGAGTCGCGTGGCATGCTGCTGGCGGCGAGCAACGTGCCCAAGGACGGCGCGGCCGACGTGGTGCGCACGGTGGTGCTGCTCGCGCCGTCGTCCGACATCGCTCCGGGCGCGATCGTGTCCTGACACCGTGCCGGGCGAGGTCAGTCCTGACGTCGCTCGGGGGCGGGAGGCTCCTTGCCCTCCCTCACCGCGTTGATGACCCCGTCGATGACGGCTTGCTTGTCCGCTTCACCCTTCTGGAGGTCGCCTCGCATCCGTTCGAGTCGCTTCGAGAGCGCATCGATGTCGCTCGCCAGCGTTTGGCGACGGATGGCGAACTGATCTGAAAGGGCCTGACGCAATGCCTGCTCCCGCTCGGCGCGGACGGCGGGTTCCGCCTGGCCCGCGTCGCGGAACGCCCGCATGGCTTCGAAGACGGTCGCGCTGTTGGTGAGTTCGCGGATCTTGAGCCGGAAGGCCTCGGGGTCCCCTTCTCGCATCCTCATGGCCTCGTGAAGACGAGGGAGGAAGCGTGCGCCGAATCGCCTCGCGGTCTCGGGGTCGCGGCTCTGCATCGCCTCGACGCGAGCGGCCAGTTCGGGCGCGTGCTCGCGAAGCTGCGTCATCAGGCGTTCCCGCTCTTCGGGCGAAAGGGCTGTCGGGCGGGGGGAGGATCGCTGGCCGCGGCCTTCGCCACGCATGCCGGGCCCTTGGCGTCCCTCGTCGCGATCTCGCATGCCATCTGGCGGCGGCGGCGGCGGGGAGCGGTCCTGTCCTTCGACTCGTCCGGGGCCCTCGCCGCGACCCTCGCCTCGGCCCTCACCGCGGCCCTCACCGCGGCGAGGGTCGCGAATCAGGGGGCCGAACTCTCGCATCACGTCGGCGGGCGAGGCGCCTTGTTCGAGGCGTTCGAGCGCGGCGAGCAACTGCCGGCGTTGTTCCTGAATCTCGTCGAGCCGTGACTCGAGCCGCTCGCGCAGCGCGGGGGCGTCGGGCGAGCCCGATCGCTCCGGGCGACCTTCGCGCGGGGCTCGCTGCTCGCGAGGCGGCGGTTCCTGCTGCGCGAGGGCGAGCGATGTCAGGCCGGCGGCGGCGACGAGGCACGCCGCCGCCCGGATGATCGGCATCGCGAACGGACGTGAGCGGCCAAGGGGGGCGATGGTGCGATTCACGTGGAGCCCTCTTCGCCGAAGAGATCGGTCATGTCGATGCCTCGGCGGATGGTGGAGTCGATCGATTCGGCCTGCAGACGCAGTTCGTCCAGCGTGGAGGCGTTCTGGTCGCCCAAGCCCGCGACCGCGAAGGCCAACTCGAGGTCATCGTTGGACCCTGTCGAACCGGTGGCCACCGAGGAGGGGGCGATGGTCGAGGGCATGCTCGCGGGGCGGGTGCCCATCCATGCGGCCATCAGGCCGCCGGCGACCGCCAACGCCGCGGCGATTCGCGAGGCCCACATGGGACCCGCGGTGCGGCGTCCGCCCCATGTGCCAAGGTGCGGCAGCGACAGGGACGGGCGAACCTCCTCCGAGCGGATCGGAACGGGCCTGGTCCGCATCGCCACGCGAGCCTCGAAGGAGGCGTCGGGCATGGCGCGAGTCGCGGCGCCCGCGCGGTCGAGCAGCGCGGCGATGTCACGAATGTCGTCGTGCAAGGCCGATTCGGGCAGGGCCGGTTCGGGCTGGCGGATGGGGTGGTCGTGGCTCATGGGGTCGCTTCCGTCGTTCATCATTCGGCCGTCTTGGATCGGTCACCGGCGGCGGGCCGCGAAGACTGGGTGGTTCGTTCCATCGTTTCCCGAAGCTTGCGGAGGGCCCGGTGGTGCCGGGCGAGCAGGGTTCCCAAGGGTTCGTCGAGCAGTTCGGCGATCTGCTTGAAGGAGAGGCCGCCGTGGTGCCTCAGTTCGATCACTTCGCGGTCGGCTTCGGTCAATCCATGCATCGCCGCCCGCAGGTCCGCCAGTTCGGTCGCGTTGCTCTCGCCGGGCTCGTACGCGTCACGGGCGACGTGCTCGCGGTCGAGCGTCTCGGGATCCTGCGACACGTGCCGCAGACGCCCTCGACGGACATGGTCGCGAACGCGATTGGCGGCGACCCTGAAGAGCCACGCCTCGAACCGGCCGCGTTCGTCGTAGCCCCCGGCGGGGAGCTTCTCGGCGAGGGTCGCGAAGACCGACTGGGTGAGTTCCTCCGCGACGTCGTGGTTGCCGCAGCGGCTGCGGGCCAGGGCGTAGATGCGTCGCGCGTAGCGGTTCACCAAGTCGAACCACGCGGCCGGATCGCCGCGGGAGGCGTTCGCGAGCAGCGAGGCGAGGTCGTCGTCGGAAGGGATTGGGTCGCTGCGGTCTTCCTGCACGCCGATCACGCTCCAGTGCGCTCGAACGCCCCGAGGGGCTCAACGCGGCTCGCCCCCGGGCATTGCCGGGTGCGGTCCATTTCAGGAGCATATGGGACCGTGAGCGGGGGCCCCCATATGCTGGGAGATGGCACCGGACGAACCCCGAGCGGGCGATGAGGCGTTGGTCTACTGGGTCACGGCGACGCTCCCCGACGCGGAGGTGGCCGGCGAGTACCTGACATGGCTGGAGGCGGGCCACCTGGCCGAGGTCGTGCGTGGCGGGGCGAGGTCGGCGGAACTGATCATCCTCGATTCGGAGGGAATGGGCGACACCCGCATCAGGGTGGTTTCGAGGTATGTCTTTTCCGATCGTGCCGCCTTTGCCGAGTATGAGCGAACGCATGCGCCACGCCTGCGCGCCGAGGGCGTGGCGAGGTTCGGGCCTTCGCGAGGAGAGCGGGCGGTGCAGTTCGCGAGAAGCGTGGGGGCGAGGCGGCTCATGCTGGCCTCCCCGTGACGGGTGTGGCGTTCGGGAGGCGTTGTTCGGCGGGCGGATATCCTGCAGCGGCGTTGGAAGGTTCGGGCGCATGAGCCCGATTCGGATCGGGCGATCGTGAACCAGACGAGCGACGAAATCCTCTTCGAGCGGCATCGTCAGGGGGATCCCACGGCGATGCGGATGCTCATCGAGCGTCATCAGTCCGATCTGATGCGTTTTCTGACGCGACTGACCGGGGAGACCGCCGGGGCCGAGGACGTCTTCCAGGAGGCGTTCCTGCAGGCACACGTCGCAGCCCACACGTTCGACGCAGAAAGACGGTTCCGGCCTTGGTTATTCACGATCGCGGCGAACAAGGCCCGCGACTATCTGCGTAGGAGGGTGCGACGACGCACGCTGGATCTGTCGGCCCCGATGGACGGCGGCGGCGCCGGAGGAGACGGATCCTCCGGTAGTTTCATCGACCTGATGGAGGTGGACATCCCGGCTCCCGACGACGCGATGCAGCGTCGGGAAACGAGCGTGAAGGTGCAGGGGATCCTCGATGCCCTCCCGTACTCGCTCCGCGAAATCCTGCTGCTGGCCTACTTCCAGCGTCTGAGCTACGTGCAGATCGCCGACGAACTCGGCATTCCGCTCGGCACCGTCAAGTCCCGCCTGCATTCGGCGGTGGCGACGTTCGCGAAGCTCTGGAAGGCCAAGGCCGACGAGGAGGCCGCTCGCAAGTCGCCGGAATGACGCACCGACGCCGGGTGTCCGATGAGTGGACGGCTGTTGTGGGATCACGAATGACCTTCGAGCCCGACCATCACGATCGTGAGTTCACCGGCCGGACCCATGAAGGCGCCAGGCTGTCGCCTGCCGACGAGTTGGCGTTCGACGCGCTCATCGACGCGGGCTTCGACCTGTCGCTGGTCCCGGATTCGTTGCGGGAGCGGGCCGAGTCGATCGCGTTGGTGATGGGACTGGCGGCCGGCGAGGATTCGGCCGGCTCGATCGATGCGTCGCTGACGGATCGAACGCTGTCGGTCATCGCGGCCTCCGATCGTCGTGCGGGCGAGCGGGCCGAGCAGACGCTGTGCGCCGCGGATGAAGAGGCGCTCGACGCGCTGGTCGCGGCGGGCTTCCGCGACGATCGCGTGAACGGCACGTTGCGGGAGCGGGCCAGGGGCCTGCTGCATCTGGGCGATCTGGTGACCTCGCCTCGCGAGGGTGAACGAGTGTCGCCGGAGCTGGTCGATCGGACCTTGGCGAGGATCGCGGCCACCGAGATGGAGCCGCCCATGCCCGTCGCGGGACGGCTGGTCTTCCGTCGAGTGGCCGACGTCCTGTCCATGGCCGCGGCGGGCCTGCTGGGTGTCAGCGTGCTGTGGCCCGTGCTGACGGCATGGCGCCATCACTCGATGAAGGTGACCTGCGGCGGCAACATGGCCGCGGTGGCGGGCGCGATGAGTTCCTACGCCTCCGACTACCGCGAGCAACTGCCCGTGGCGAGCGCTTCGCTGGCGGGCCCGACGTGGTGGGACGTGGGTAATGGCCCCGGCCGATCGAACTCGGCCAATCTCTTCCAACTGCCGCGTCTGCACTACGCCAAGTTGCAGGACTTCGCGTGCCCCGGCAATCCCGCGGCGCAGCGGAACTGCTCGTGCGAAGCCACGCAGGGCGATTGGTCGTGCCACGACGAGGTCTCGTACAGCTACCACGTGATGTTCTCGAAGGTCAAGCCGCAGTGGGGCGAACGCCATGGCGACATGCCCATGGTGGTCTTGGCCGACAAGTCGCCGGTGGTCGCACGGTCGCGGCTGGGCCAGGCGGTGAATCCGATGGAGAACTCTCCCAACCACGGGGGCGACGGCCAGTGGGTGGTGCGTTCCGACGGTTCGGGCGCGTGGATGGCCTCGCCGCAGAACGGCGACGACAACATCTGGATGCCCGCGGTCGTGGACCACGCCCTGGAGCAGGCTCGCGTCGAGATGCGACGTTCGGGCGCCCGCGTGGCCAAGATGGAGTTCCGCCTGCGGGGCAATGAACTGCCCACCGAGCGCGGCAACACCTTCGTCGGGCCGTGACGGCGGACGTCGGCGGGCCGTTGTCGGTCGCCTCATCCCGTGCTTGCGTCCTCTCCGATCGCTCCGTGCGAGACACCCTCGCCCGGGCCCTTGATGTTCCGTTGACTTCGCGACGGACTGCAAGGCGACCCCGCCGATGCGGACGGGGGAAAAAAAGAAACGCGTCGCCTGAGCGACGCGTTTCGCATGATGATCAGGAGGGTCGGGAGGCGATCACTTGAGGATCACGATCTCGACCCGGCGGCTGGCCGCCTTGCTGTTCTTGGGCTTGGTGGCGCCGTAACCGACGGCCTCGACGCGGCTGGCGGTGACGCCCTTGCTGACGAGGTACTTGCGGACCGCGTCGGCGCGAGCCTCGCTCAGGGCCTCGTTGCTGGTGAATCGACCCTTGGCCTTGCGGATCGGATCGGTGTCGGTGTGACCTTCGACGCGGATCTCGCTCGAGCGGTACTTCGACTTGATCTCCGCGGCGATGCGGTCCAGCGTCTTCTTCGCGCCGGACTTGAGCGTCGCCTGGCCCGGATCGAAGAGGATGTCGCCCGACAGACGAGCGCGCATGTTGCCGTCGCTGTCCTTCGAGAAGTCCTTGCTGCCGCCCGACGAGGTGCCGCCGTCGGCGATCGCGGGGTTGGGCTCGCTGGCGGGCTTGGCGGCCAGCTGCGTCTGGCAGGTGCTCAGCGCCGTCTGCAGTTCGGCGATCTTGCCGTCCTTGTCGCGATTGGCCTGATCGAGGGTCGCGACCTTCTCGCGAAGATCGGCGGCCTCGGCGAGCGCGGCTTCCGTCTGCTTCTTCTGCGAGCTGCAGCCGCCCATGACCATGGTGGCCGAAACCAACGCGATGAACCCGATGCCGATCTGACGGATGATGGTCGACCTTGCCATGAACTGCCCCTTGCTGAAGTGCCCTTGAACCGAGTCGGCCGTCGACAACACGACATCGCCAGCCAACGCTCGACGGATCGAGCCTCGCCGGATTTCCATGTCCGTCGAGCGGGCGAATCGTACCGATGCCGCAAGGGTTTGTGAACGCCTTCGGGCAATTCCGTGGATTTTTTTCAGCCCGCGACGGGATCCGACAGACGCTCCACCGCCCGGGTCCAAATCGTCCCCGTCACCACCGTCGGGCAACCTCAGCCGTCGGAACCCCTCAGCCGTCAAGGCAGCGTGAATCGAAGCCCGTGCCGGAAGATCGGCCCTAGCACCCGCTCCACCAGCGGCTGCAGGTACCAGACCATGAACGTGCCGACCGCCAGGTAGGGTCCAAAGGGCATCTGCTGGGGCGTTCCGGACAGCATCCGAAGCGCTCGGCCGAACCGACAGCCTTTCAACAACAGCTCGAGCTGGTGGCGATGGGTCGAGACGCGCCGAGCCAGAGAACCCAGCCGCCAGACCTTGAAGACCCCGCGGAAGTTCCAGACCAGACCGACGAAGGCCGCGGCAAAGAACCCGAGCACCGCCGTGGGCCACCCCAGGCACGCGCCCACCGCCGCCATCAGGTGCACGTCACCCATGCCCATGGCGTCCTGCCCCTTGACGAGCGTGCCGACGATGCGGAAGAGCCACACGGCCCCGCCCCCGACCAGATACCCCATGAGCACGCCGCTGGCGACGCTGGCCCAGTGGGGGAGTTGGTTGGACGAATGCCACTCGTCGATGTCGAGTCCGGTTGAGACGTCGATCCCGATGATGTGCTGCCAGGCGCCGGCCTGGGCCATCCCCAGCCGTGCCCCAAGGACGCCCAGCAGGATCGCCGGCGCGAGGAAGAGCACCTCGCGGATGGCCTCCCGGCGGGCGTGGGGATATTCCAGCCACAGGCCCGGGTCGTTGGGGGACTGCGGGATGCCCAACTCCTGCTGCCGGGCTTCCAGCCACGTGTCGTAATCGTGATAGCTGCGGCGGATCACGCCGAAGGCCAGGAGCAGGTTGGAGATGAGCAGGCCCAGCCCCACCCCCGCGACCGCGCCGGCGGCCATCCAGCCGCTGGGGCCCGGGGTGGCGATGCTCCAGTCCCACGAGGACGCGAACCGCGGCCGTTCGTGCTCGGGCGCCATGGCGACCAAGGCGAACTGCACGCCGGTCAGCACGACCGCCGCCCCGGCGGGGACCCAGGTGAGCACCAGCGGGATGAAGAAGGTGCGGGCGTCGATCAGCGTGATGGCCGTCAGGCAGCCCACGAGCGTCAGCACGATGACCATCATCGGCCAAGTCGTGACGAAGGTGCCCTTGCTCCACGAGGGGGTCAACTCGTTGAACGGGACGCCAAGGAACGGCCCTTGGGAATACAGCTTCAGGAAGACGAGCCCGAACGCCACCGCCACCACCGTCTCGACGATGGGGTATTCCGCCGAGATGGGCGAGCGGCAGAAGCGGCACTTGCCCCCGAGGGCCAGCCACCCGAAGATCGGAATGTTCTCCCGCCACGTCAGCCGCGTCTCGCAGTTCGGACATCGCGACGGAGGGCTCACCACGTCGAGCCCGAGCGGGATTCGATAGACCAGCACGTTCACCAGCGAGCCGATGCACGCCCCGAAGGCGCAGGCGAAGAGCACGTTCACCACGCTCAACATCGTCATCAGGAGTTCGTAGCGGGCCAGTTCGGGCATGGGGCGTGTCCGTCGCGGGGGCGTCTGGCGCCGCCGCTGCGGCACCTCCTTGCGTCCATCGGACGCTCCGCCTTGCTTTCACCAGAACAGGCCCCCGTCACCCCGCCGATCGGGGAGCGTTCCGACCCGGCGGCCGCTCGGCCGGGGGCCCGGGGCAGGGGGATCACGCCTTGGGGGAGGCCTTGTTCAGCTCTTCGATCTTCTGCTCGGCCTGACTCAGGATGTGTCGACACCGCGCGAGCAGGGCCACGCCCTTTTCGTACTCCTTCACCGACTCCTCGAGCCCGACTTCCCCCTGCTCGATCCGCTCCACGATGGCCTCGAGGCGTTCCATCGCCGCCTCGAAGGGGAGGTCCTCGGGGTTGGTCGCATCCTTCGCTGCCTTGGTGGTGCTCACGAGCAAGATTAGCCCGCCTCGGGCTTCGCCCGACGCCGGTCGCTCAGGCGAAGAGCGAACCGCCTTGGCCCGTGCCGCCCGTACCCTTGCCTCGCGGCGACCTGCGCGCGGATTCGGTCGCCGGGTCGGGCGGCGGGCCCTCCACCCTCGAGCGAACCACCCCGTCGGCCACCCGCGTCAGAAGTTCCGAGCCCGCCGGGGCATCGGCCGTGCGGCGGACCAGCGTCCCGTCGGCGGTCGTCGTCACCGAATACCCGCGTTCGAGCACCCGCAGCGGGCTGACGGCCTCCAACTGGCGAGCGGCGGCGTCGACGCCCGCGCGAAGGCGATCCAGACGATGGCGGAGGGCGGCCCGGAGCGACACGTCGGCGGCGGCGACCCGCGAGGCACGCGAGGCGAGTTGTGCCGCCGGGCGGCAGCGTTCCAGCCGCAGCGCAAGCCGATCGACGCCGGCACGCCGCCGGCTCACGCTCGCCTGAACGGCCCCGACCAGTTGCTCGGCGCCTCGATCGATGGCGAGTTCATACGCCTCCAAGGCGCGATGAGGCGAGGCGAGCACCGGCCGCGAGGCGACCGACTCGAGCAGTCGCCGGCGGCTCTCAAGCCCCTGACGCACCAGCATGGCAAGGCGGCCCCCGACGGAGTGCACCTGCTGGGCGAGTGCGGCGACATCGGGCGTCAGCCGCATGGCGGCCTGGGTGGGCGTGGCGGCGCGAAGGTCGGCGACGAGTTCGGCGATGGTCGTGTCGGTCTCGTGGCCGATGGCGGCCACGACGGGAACGGGACACTCGACGATCGCCTGGGCGACGGCGCGTTCGTTGAAGGTCCACAGATCCTCCATCGACCCGCCGCCTCGGGTGACGAGGACGGCTTCGACACCAAGCTCCTTCGCCCGGCCGCCGACCTCGCGGATGGCGGCGGCCACCTCTTCGGCGGCTCCCTGCCCCTGCACCCGGCAGTCCACCAGCAGCACGCCCACGGCCGGGCATCGCTTGCGCATGGTCACGAGCACGTCCTGCAAGGCGGCGGCGGTGCGGCTGGTGACCACGGCGATCTTGGCGGGAAAGTGCGGGAGCGGCCGCTTGCGTTCCTCGGCGAACCAGCCCAAGCCGCGGAGTTCCTCGCACAAGGCCCTGAAGGCCAGATCGAGCGCGCCTGCGCCGACGGGCTCGAGGGAGTCGAGGATGACCGAGACGCGTCCCTGCGGCGCGTAGAACTCGACGCGACCCTTGGCGAGCACCTGCTGGCCGTTGGTCGGCGTGAACTTGACGTTTTTCTTGCCCGAACGCCACAGGACGCAGTTGACGGCCGCGCCGGCGTCCTTGATGGTGAAGTACCAGTGATCGCCGTCGCGGAAGCCCGAGACCTCGCCGCTGAATCGCACGGCCTGGGCCATGCCCGCCTTGAGCGTGCCGTCGATCCGAGCCGCGAGTTGCGTCACCGTGAGCGGAGCGTCGCCCCCGTCTGGGGCGGCCTGCGAGCGAGCGGCGGCGGTCCGCTGGGGATCGAAGAGGGACCTCGACACTGGACGAAGGTCTCCTGGCGGAGTGATGGCGGGCCGCTCAGCGGACCTGCTCGATCGAGGCGCCGTCGAGCACGTCGAAGCCGACGAACTGGCCGGGGGTGAAGTCCGCGGCCTTCTGACGCGGATCGGTGGGCGTGCAGTGGATCGGCGTGCCGGCGTTGACCACCACGGCATCGCCGACGATGGCGACCACGGTGCCCTGCACGCGGCGAGGACGACCCATCACGGGCTCGACGAACTGACCACCGGTCTGCGTGGTGTCGATGCGCCGTGCCTGGGCCCGAATGACGCCGATGAGCCGCTTGCCGGGCTCGGCCGTGACGGAGCCGACCGCGCGGAGGTGGAGCTCGTAGCTCGTGTTGGGCACGGCGAACTTGACGAAGGCCGGCTTGGTGGCGGTTTCCGCGACGGCGGCGACGAAGGTGCCGCGGGCGTGCGTGGGGTCGATCTTGGTGGTCGGGGAGGGGGTGATCATGGTCCGGGAAAGCATATGAGCGGTGGGGGACGGGATCGAGGGGCGGCCAAGGGCGAGCCCGCCCCGCGTCGCGGTCGCAGGGCGGGCCCTACGGTTGAAGGCCATCACGTGGTTCCTGTTCGGCGGACCGCTCTCTCCCACCCATGACGACCGACACCGAAGGATTCGTGCAGCGGACGCAACGCCTCAAGGGCGACCTGGTCGCCCAGGGCAAGCGCGTGCAGGGCGTGCTCGAAGCCGCCTTCGACGCGATCTTCACCGGGAGCCTGGAGCGGGCGGCATGGGTGAAGAATCAGGACGACCTGATCGACGTCGTCGATGTCGAACTCGAGCGGGCCTGCGTGCAACTGCTGACCGACGCCACCAAGCGGGATCGCGTCGACCCCTCCGAACTCCACCCCGAGCAGCTCCGGGCCGTGGTGACCATCGTGAAGGTGAACAACGAGTTCGAGCGGACGGCGGACGTGGCGGTGGAACTCGCCGACATGGTGCTGGCCGCGAAGATCGGCGGCGCGGCTGGCCAGGCCTTCCCCGACACCTTCCGCGTGATGGCCAACAGCGTGGTGGGGATCGTCCGCGACGTGAACACGGCGGTGCTCCGCGACGATCCGAACCTGGCGAACATCGTGCTCCAGAGCCAGCACGCGGTGACGGCCTTCAAGGACGCGCTGCTGCGGGACGCCGAGCAGAAGATGGTGCGAGGGCAGATGTCCGCGGACTTCGCCTTCGCGCTGCATGAAGTCGCGACGGCCTGCGAGATCATCGCGGACCACTGCACCAACATCGCCGAGCAGGTGATCTACCTCACCACCGGCGCCATCGTTCGCCACGGCCTCAACGCGTGGGAACGCGTGGAACAGAAGGCCTGACGCGTGGGCGATCGCCCGGCTTCCTTCCGCGACCTGATCGCAGCCGCCCTCGAGCGACGCGGCGACGTCATCCGACGCGGGCGGACGCAAGCCTTTCGCGCGCTTGCCGGCGGCCCCGACGGCATCGACGGCGTGTTCGTCGATGTCTACGGACCCTTCGCCACGCTGATCACGCACGAGGGCGCCGCGCCGGCGAGGTTCGACGCGATCGCGGCGGCCCGCGACGCGTTGGCCGCGCTCTCGCCCCTGGGCGTTCGCGCCGTCTACCACAAGCCCTTCGCGAAGGACCGCTCCCGCATGGGAGGCGAGATGCCCGAGGGCGTGACCGATCCCGTGCCGGCGGCGGGGGAGCCGCAGCCCGAGGCCGTCGTCGTGCGAGAGCACGGCTGGTCGCTCGAGGTGCGCCCGTACGACGGCCTCTCCACCGGGCTCTTCCTCGATCAGCGGGAGAACCGGGCGTGGGTCGCCTCGTGGGTGCGGAGCCGTGCCGGCGAACGACAGGCCGCGCCGGCGGTGCTCAACACCTTCGCGTACACGTGCGCCTTCTCGGTGGCGGCGGCGACGGCGGGGGCGATCGCCACGAGCGTCGACGTCTCGCCTCGGTACCTCGAATGGGGGCGGCGCAACTTCGCCCACAACGGGCTCGACGCCGCGACGCACCGCTTCGCGAAGATGGACACCTTCGAGTTCATCGGGTACGCCAGGCGCAAGGGGCTCCGGTACGACCTGGTGATCCTCGACCCGCCGAGTTTCGCGGCCGGCTCGAAACGCAAGGGGATCCCCCCGTGGAGTTCCGTCGACGACTACGCGACGCTCGTGAAGGAGGCGGCGACGCTGCTCGATCCCAGGGGCGTGATCTTCGCCTCGACCAACACGCGGGAGCTCTGTCGCCCGGGTCGACTGGAGCGCGAGGTGCGTGAGGGATTGGGCCGCGAGCCGCGACTGCTGCGTCTGCCTCCGCCGCCGTTGGACTTCGCCGCCGAGCGGGGGCGATTCGCCGCGATCGCCTTCTCCTGACCGGGGGGGCGGAGGAGGCCCGGAGCGGGCCGCGGCGAGTGGACGCGCCACGGAGCGGCCCTACCCTAGCCCATGCCCATCCGCACTGACTTCTCCGCGACGGTCGAGCACATCTCCATTCTCGATGAGCACGGCGTTCTCGACGAGCAACTCGCGAAGGACACGCTCACCGACGAGCACGTGCTGGAGCTCTACCAGTACATGTGCAAGTGCCGCGCCTTGGACGAAACGGCCTTCAAGCTCCAGCGTTCGGGCCGCATGGGCACGTACCCGCAGAACAAGGGCCAGGAGGCGGCGGCCATCGGCTCGGCCTTCGCCGCCAAGCGGGGCGTCGACTGGCTGGTGCCGTGCTATCGCGAGAACGCCGCCCTGTGGATGCACGGCCTGCCCATGCACTACGTGCTCCTGCACTGGATGGGCGACGAGCGAGGCAACCAGATCCCCGAGGGCGTGAACATCACCCCGTTGTGCATCCCCATCGGCACGCAGATGCTCCACGCGACTGGCATCTCGTGGGCGATGAAGCTCCGGGGCATTCCCGGCGTCGCCATCACGTACTTCGGCGACGGCGCGACCAGCGAGGGCGACTTCCACGAGGCGATGAACTTCGCCAGCGTGCAGCAGACGCCCACCATCTTCTTCTGCCAGAACAACGAGTGGGCCATCTCGGTGCCCCGCGAGCGTCAGATGTGGAGCAGCACGGTGGCCCAGAAGGCCATCGCCTACGGCATGCCCTGCGTGCGGGTGGACGGCAACGACCTCTTCGCGGTCTACAAGGCCAGCCGCGACGCCATCGAGCGAGCCCGCAAGGGCGGCGGGCCTTCCTTCATCGAGGCCGTGACCTATCGCCTGGCCGACCACACCACGGCCGACGATGCCCGTCGCTATCGCGATCCGGTCGAGGTCGAGGCGTGGGTGGGCAAGGACCCGATCATCCGTCTCCGCAAGTATCTGGTCTCGAAGGGGCTGTGGGACGACGCCAAGCAGGCCGAACTCGACGAGGCGGGCAAGGTGATGGTCTCCGAGGTGGTGCGAGCCGCCGAGGGGATCGCCAAGCCTCCGGTGTCGGACATCTTCGACTACACGTTCGCGACGATCCCGCCCGAGCTTGAGGTGCAGCGTCGCACGATGCGGACCCACTCGCTGGGGCAGTCGCCCGAGCAGGTCGGCCTCTCGGGCCGGTGATTCGTTCGAGGGTCGTGATCTTCCAAGTCCATCGCCACTCCCCGCCGTTGAGGCGGCGGAGCGTTCCGAAAGGCCACCATGTCGAGCACCACCACCGTCAAGGAACCCTTCAACCCCAAGCTCCGCCGTCGCATCGACGAGCAGAGCGGACAGGCGCTCGTCGAGTGCAACCTCGTCGAGGCCATCACCCTGACGCTGTCGCAGGAGATGGACCTTGACGACCGCGTCATGTGCCTGGGCGAAGACGTGGGCCTCAACGGCGGCGTCTTCCGCGCCACCGACGGTCTGCAGGCCCGCTTCGGCGAGGAGCGCGTCGTCGACACCCCGCTCAGCGAGTCGGGCATCATGGGCTCGGCCATCGGCCTGGCCATGGGCGGCATGCGGCCCATTCCCGAGATCCAGTTCGAGGGCTTCCTCGGCCCCGCGTACGACCAACTCTGCAACCACGCCGCCCGGTACCGCACCCGCAGCCGCGGCGCGATCACGGTGCCCATGGTGGTCCGCGTGCCCGTCGGCGGCGGCATCCACGCCCCCGAACTGCACAGCGACTCGCCCGAAGCCATCTACGCCCATCAGCCCGGCCTGAAGGTCGTCATGCCCTCGACCCCGCTCGACGCCAAGGGCCTGCTGGCGGCGGCCATCGCCGACCCCGACCCCGTCATCTTCTTCGAGCCCAAGCGCGTTTATCGCCTCCCGACCCGCGAATGGATCCCCGAGGAGCGGTACACGATTCCCATCGGCAAGGCCAAGGTCGTCGCCGAGGGCGCCGACCTCACGCTGGTGACCTGGGGCGCGAGCGTCTATCAGGCCCTCGCCGCCCTCGACTCGCTCCCCGAGGATGTCAGCGTCGAACTCATCGACCTTCGCACCATCTCGCCCCTCGATCGCGACACCGTGATCGAGAGCGTCAACAAGACCGGTCGCTGCGTGATCGTGCACGAGGCCCCCAAGACCTGCGGCTTTGGCGCGGAGCTCTCGAGCATCATCCAGGAGCACTGCTTCCTCAACCTGCACGCCCCGGTGCAGCGTGTCGCCGGCTTCGACACGATCATGCCGTACTACAAGCTCGAGCTTGAGTACCTCCCCGACAGCAAGCGGATCGTCGAGGCCGTGCAGCAGACGTTGGCGTATTGACGCCGGCCCGCCGAGTCCATCGCTCCCTCACCCGATCACTCCCTCTCTCTCCACGGTACAACGACATGGCTCACCAGACCTCCTCCGATCCCGATGTCTTCATCCTTCCCGACCTGGGCGAGGGCGTGCACGAGGCTGAACTGCTCAAGTGGCGAGTCGCCGAGGGGCAGCACGTCAAGGAACTCGACATCCTCGCCGAGATGGAGACCGACAAGGCCGTCGTCGAAGTGCCCAGCCCCCGCGCGGGCGTGATCAAGACGCTCCACGGCAAGGAAGGCGAGATCATCAACACCGGTGCGCCCCTTGTGACGTATGTCGGCGGCGCTGGGGCCAAGGCCCCCGAACCCGCCAAGGCCGCCCCCGCGCGGGTCGCGGTCGAGGAGATCCCCGAACCCGCCGCGGAGCGAGAGGACGCCGGCACGGTGGTGGGGTCGCTCAGCGCCATCCCCGGCACCGAGAACACCGGCAAGGCCCTCGCCACCCCGGCCGTTCGCCGCATCGCCAAGGAACTGGGCGTCAACATCGATGCCGTCCATGGCACCGGCATCGGCGGGCGAGTGACGGAGAAGGATGTTCGTGCCGCGGCAGCGGGCGCCTCGAAGCCCAAGGCTCCGCCGGTCTCCAAGCCCGCCGCTCCTGCGCCGACCCCGGCGTTCGCCCCGCCGGCCCGCCCGGCCGCGCCCGAGGCGCCGCGGGTTGCGTCGTCGCGACCCATCGCCCTCGACGGCGGGCCCGACACGCTCCGCATCCCCTTCCGCGGCGTGCGTCGCACGATCGCCAACCGCCTCCGCGAGAGCGTGAACCAGGCCGTGCACTTCACGGTGATGGACGAGGCCGACGTCTCCTCGCTCGACGGCCTGCGTCGCAAGTTGGCGGCCGCCAGCGGCGAGAAGGTGTCGTTCCTGCCCTTCGTGGCCGGCGCGGTCTGCCGCGTGCTTTCGACCTCGCAGTTCCGCCCGCTCAACGCGACGGTGGACGAGAAGCCCGGCGACGCTTCGTACGACGCCAGCATCATCCAGCACCGCAGCGTGCACATCGGCATCGCCACCGACACGGAGAACGGCCTGATGGTGCCGGTGCTCCGCGACGCGGATCGGCTGGGCGTGCTCGAGATCAGCCGCGGCATCGCGGCGGCGGCCGACTCGGCCCGCAGCCGCACCGCCTCGCGCGAGCAACTCATGGGCTCGACGTTCACGATCAGCAACGTGGGCAGCCACGCAGGCCGCTTCGCCACGCCGATCATCAACTACCCCGAGGCGGCGATCCTGGCCGTGGGCCGCGCTCGCGAGGGCGTGGTGGTGAACAAGGGTGCGTTCAAGGTGGGACAGTTGCTCCCGCTGTCGCTCGCCTGCGATCACCGCGTCGTCGACGGCGCGCTGGCGGCGTTGGCGCTGGCGGAGATCATCCGCCTGCTGCAAGATCCCGAGCAGTTGCTGGGGCCGGCCCGCGGGTGAGAAGGTCGTCGTAGGACCACATCGACGGCAATCGAGCTCCAACAGCGCCACCGCGTGGCGATGATGCCTCTCGCGCGTTTCCGCCATTCATCATCTTGAACATCGGCGGCCGTGCGTCCAGGGCTACCCGTTGGTTCGCCCTCGAGGGGCGAGGCAAATTGACACGGCCCCGCGACGAGAGCGTCGCGGGGCCGTGACTTGAATCAGGAGATGTTCACCGGCGATCAGCGGCGACGGCGGCCGGCCGCGAGGCCGGCGAGTCCGAGCAGGCCGAGGGCCGCCGGCGCGGGAACGACGTTGACGTTGCTGTACTGGATGTCGGAGAAGTCGTCGATGAAGGGGTTGCGCTGGTTCTGGGCCTTGAGGCCGATCTTCGCGCCGTAGTTGATGCCGTAGAGTGCATCACCCTCGTTGCCCCAGATCTTGAGGCCGCTGCTGTGCACGCCGGTGACGGCGTCGGCGAAGGTCAGGCGATACGCACCCTTGACCGCATCGACGGCGCCGGGAGCAAAGTACTCGAACGTCACCGCCGCGGTGGTGCCCAGCGTGTAGACGTTGCCCAGGCCGGTGAAGGGCATGGCAGCGCCGAAGACGGCCACTTCGCCGTCGCTGGCGATCAGCACCTGACCCTCGTCGGTCCAGCCGCCGAAGACCGGATTGCGGGGGTTGTGCACCTCAATGCCCGCCTCGCGACGGGGCTGGCCCATGCCGAAGGCCGTGTCGATGCGGACGCTGAACGAGAGCGTCCAGCTCTGGGCGTAGTTGTTCGTCAACGCCGATGCGCCGCCGTCGTTGCTCAGCCAGCCCACGTGCTTGTTGGCATAGCCGCCCACCGTGCCCGCGGCGAAGTCCTCGCGGACGCCGAAGTTCGGGAAGGCGTTGGTCACCGAGGCCGAGGCCGTCGGGAAGTCGTTCCACAGCTTCTCGTACTTGAAGCTGTTGACGGTCGACATGTCGATCGCCATCGCGCCGCCCGCCGACGCCATCAACGCCACGAAGGCCACGCCCATCACGCTCTTGCTCTTCATGCTTGTCTCCTCTTCTCTCGCTGCCTGAAGGCCCCACGCGCGGAAACACGCGATGCCCCCTGTGTTTGAAACCAGCCCGCCACGTTATTCACGGACTGCCGTGTACACGAGTCCGATCACCCGTGGAAACGCTTTCATTCTCCGGGATTCCGGTAACCGTGTCAAGACATCTTCACGCGGAATGAGGGACTTTTTCTCGTCCCCGTGTTCTCGGACGCTGCCTCAGGGTTGGGGGAGCCCCAATCGCTGCCCGCCCGCCTTCACGTACGGGTGCGAGTGAAACAGCCGCCACACGAGGCCCGAGCGGGCATTCTCGATCGCCAGCAGCATCGGCCCTTGGTCGATCGCCACGTAGTCGTCCGACGCCCACCCCCAATCGAGGTTGATCGCGTCGGCAAACCCGTAGCCACCCGTCGCCGGGTCGTGCCAGATCGAAGGACTCCCCTTGGCATCCTTGATCGACGCCAGATGCCTCAGGGCCGCCACCGATCGCACCGGGTCGAACATCACCGACGTGCCCGCGGCGTACGGCGCCACCGTGCCGTCGCCCGGATCGTCCTGCGGACGCTCGGTCGCGTAGTCCGTCAATGCCGTGGCCCCGGGCATCGCCATGGGCTCGGGGAAAACGCCGGGCACGCAGTAGCCCCGCGGGCAATCCGACGCCGAGAAGCCCCACGCATCCACCCCCAGCGTGCGAAACCGCGGGGCGTACTCCATCGCCTTGCGCTGGTGCAGCACCGTCATGCGGCGCGAGTTCTCCCACCAGTCGACGCGGGCACGTCGCTCGGGGCCGAACCCCGCCACCGACGGATCGTCGGGACCCATCGCCGCGTAGTTGACCCAGCAGTGGCTGAACTGGTTGACGAACAAGGCGCCCGAGTACGGGAACCACACCGTGGGCGAGCCTTCGACCGACCCCAGCGTTCGACGCAACCGGTAGTAGTCGCCAGCCTCCAGCCGCTTGGCGGCATCCGGAGCGCAGACGCCCAGGAACGCCACCAGCCTGTGCTCGCACCCAGAGTCGACCCACGAGTACGGCAGCAGCGAACCCGCGCCGGACGCATCTTCGAGCGACGCGGGCTTCCAGCCCAGCGAGATGAACCCGCGTTGCCATTCGTTGCCGGCTTCGGCGCCGGAGCGGAAGAAGTTGAAGTCGGCCGCGGCGAAGACCGCGTCGGCCTGTGGGGCCAGATCCGCCCCGAAGTAGGAGGAGGCGGTGAGCACGCCGCAGAACAGCAGGGCCGAGTCGATGGTGCTCACGACGTGCTCAAGCGTGCCCTTGTGGATGCCTGCGGTGGGGGCGTCGACGAAGTGCTGGAAGAAGCCGGCCTTGCGGATCGCCGGGTCGGCCTGCAGCGACCGCATGATGAGTTGGGCGCGGGCGAGGCCTTGGTCTCGAGTGATCCAGCCGCGTTCGACGCCGATGGGCAGGGCGCTGAGTTGGAAGCCCACGCCCGCGACGCTGGCGATGGCTGGGTTGCTGGCGCGATCCGGGATCAGGCCGGTGCGAGCGTCGGCGCGTTCCCAGAGGAACCGGAACGCCCCGAGTTGCACGGCGTCGAGGAAGGCCTCGTCCGAGGCGTCGAAGCGGAAGGGGGGCCGGGGTTGACCGGCCGCCGCGACGACGGCGGGCGGCATGGGGGCGGGCCGCGGCGGCGTCGCGCACCCGCCGAGCATCGTCACGCCCGCGGCGATGCCCCAAGCGGCGGCGTGGCGGAGCGAGCAATCGCGGGGCGTGCGGCGGGTGTGCATGGCGGGGCTCCGGTGGCGAGGACTGTACGAGGCGGGCGGCAGGGCGTGGGTATCATGCGGGCGTGAAGCCGCGTGGCAAATCGTCGGAGGGGCCCTTCTCGATCCAGGACGTCGCGGATGCCGCCAAGGTGTCGATCGCGACCGTCTCGCGGGTGCTGAACAACCCGGAACTCGTGGCCGAGGGGACGGCCAAGAAGGTCCGCGAGGTGATCGAGCGGCTGAAGTACAAGCCCAATCCGTTCGCGCAGGGGCTGATCACCCGCTCGAGCCGCGTGCTCTGCTTCGCCTTGCCCGACATGTTCGGCGAGTTCTATAGCGAACTCATCCGGGGCGCGGACGCCAAGGCGCACCAGTTGGGATACCACCTGCTCGTGAGCAGCGAGGCCAGGGGCGCGCCCCGCTCGCCCGAGGACGCCACACGCGGCCCGGGGCTGGGCCTGGCGGACGGACTGGCGATGATGATCACCGAGCCGCAGGGCTTGGCGTGGCGTGGCACCGGTGAGGATCAGACGCCGGTGGTGTTGATCGACGTGGAGGTCGAGGGCCTCGACTGCGTGCTGGTCGACAATGCGACGGGCACGGCTCAGGCGGTGTCGCACCTGCTCGAACAGGTGCCTGCCTCGCGGCTGTACTTCGTGGGTGGTCCGGCGGCGAACTTCGACACGGCGGCCCGAGCGGCGGCCTTCCGCGAGTCGTTGGCGAAGGCCGGACACGAACTCCGCGACGATCAGGTGGCCTTTGGTCGCTACGACGTGGCGTGGGGATCGGAATGGATGAAGGCACGCCGCGGCCACGGCCGTCGGGGGGCCATCGGCGTGCTCGCGGGCAACGACGAGATCGCGCTGGGCGTGCTCCAGGCCGCCGAGGACCTGTCGCTGAAGGTGCCGGGGGACGTCCGCGTGGTGGGCTTCGACGATACCCGCCTGGCGTCCTTGGTGCGACCGCGGCTGTCGAGCGTGCGGGTGCCGCTGGCTGATGTCGGGGCCGCGGCCATCGACCTTCTGGCGACCCGAATCGAGGACGGCGACCTCAAGCCCCGGCGGGTGCGGCTGGCGACCGAACTGGTGGTCAGGGAGAGCAGCGGGGCCTGAGAGCGGGGGTGACGGATGGGCGGTCGGGGGCTATACTTGCCCCCTGATCGCCGAGGTAGCTCAGCTGGTTTAGAGCGCTGGATTCATAACCCGGAGGTCGTGGGTTCGAGTCCCACCCTCGGCATTGAGACTGAAGGCCCGTTCACCGACCGCGAGGTCGAAAGGGGCTTCGATGTCCTCCCCAATTTGAAACCCTTCCATCTGCCAAAGCGGCAGCGATGTCGCCGTTCAGGTCGCTTCGTTGTGGCTCGCAACCGGCGAATCGGCGGCCTGTCCCTACCATCGGCCCATGATTCCGACGCTCGCGATCATTCCCGCCCGCGGGGAGAGCAAGGGCATTCCCGGCCAGCACCTTCGGCCCTTCCTCGGGCGGCCGCTCCTGGTCCACAGCATCGATCATGCCCGCAACGCCACGGGCGTGACCCGCACCGTCGTGTGCACCAATGACCCGGCCGCCGCCCGCGTGGCACTGGCCGCGGGCGTCGACGTGATCGATGCGCCCGTTGGCGGGGCCGCCGCCGAACCGAGCGACGACATCGTGCTCGAGCACGTCGTCGGCCTGCTGCGTGCACGCGGCGAGCGATTCCAGCGGGCGGTGATCCTCGAGATCGAGAAGCCCCTGCGTCGCGACGGCGAGGTGGATCTCGCCCTCAAGACCTTCGATCGCGAGGGGGCCGACTCGCTGGTGTCGGTGTGCGAGGTGGAGGGGCGTGCGTGGACCCGTGAGCCGGACGGTCGTGCCGTGTCGCACGTCGATCGCGAGTCGTCGCCGCGGTTTCGGGAGAACGGCTCGCTGAAGATCGTCGGCGTCGAGGGCTTCGAGCGACATCGCTGCCTCGTGTTTGGGCGGGTCGCGCTGCACGAGATGCCCGCGGTTCCGTGGTTGCGGCTCGAGTCATTGATGTGGGCGAAGAGCGAGCCGGCGACCAAGGGCGTGGCGGGCGAGGTGTTGCGCCGCGTGAAGCTCGTCGTCTTCGACTTCGACGGCGTGATGACGGACAACCGCGTGCTGGTGCTGCAGGACGGCACGGAGGGTGCGTCGTGCGACCGATCCGACGGCCTGGGCGTGGGCATGCTCAAGGCCGCGGGCATGCCGATGCTGGTGCTGAGCAAGGAGCAGAACCCGGTGGTGGGGGCGAGGTGCCGCAAGCTCGGCCTCGAGTGCCACCAGGGCATCGACGACAAGCTGACCAAGCTCCGCGACCTGCTGGCCTCCCGCGGCATGACGATGGCGGACATCGCCTACGTGGGCAACGACATCAACGACCTGGCGTGCATGCGGGAGGCGGGGCTCCCCATCGCGGTGGCCGACGCCTATCCGCCGGTGCTGGCCGCGGCCAAGATGGTCACGGTCAAGCCGGGCGGGAAGGGGGCGGTGCGAGAGGTGTGCGACGCGCTGCTGGAGGCGAGACGCGACCCGGCGTGAGCCCCCGCCATCAGCACCCCTGCTCCCAGTGCAGGAAGAAGAGCGAAACATCGCCGCTGTCGACGCCTCCGTCATGGTTCAGGTCGGCCGCGGCATGTCCGGCTTCCCAGTCCTCGAAGAACGCCGCGATGTCGGCCCCATCGACGCCTCCGTCGCGATTGTGATCGCCCGGACATGGCGGGATTCGCCATTCGTGCGCCCCCATGTCGACGACGGCCATCCCGCCATCGCCGCCGGCAACGCCGGTGTCGGGCGAGTCGGGTGCGTCGACGAAGCGAGGCAGGCCGTCAAGGTCGGTGACGGTCCCCGGCGGGAGCGACGTGTTGTCGCCGGCGTCGATGCAGGCCGAGCGACGATCGAGGCGAAGGTCGTCGTCCTCGGTGCCCGAGACGCCGTCGGCGCCGGCGATGTCGATGAACATCGGCGAGCCGACCCGATTGCCGACTCCCGGGAATGCCCAAGGGAGCGACGAGTGCTCGATCGACGCGCCGGCGTCGATCGCCGGGCCCGACCAGCGGTCGTTCCACACGATGCTGTTGCGAATGACACTGCCGGTCAGGGGGCCCGCGAAGGAGGTCGTGTTGCCGGCCAGCGTGCAGTTGATGAGCGTGAAGGTGGAACCCGACACGACGATGCCGCCGCCGGAACCGGGCGAACCGGAGCGTCCCGAATGCACGTTGCAAAAGCCGCCGGATCCGCCC
>JBAXFU010000004.1:0-73826 GCA_037139735.1 Phycisphaerae bacterium | reverse complement strand
GGTGGGGGGAAGCGGGTGGGGTGGGGACGTGGGGTGGGTGGGGAGGAGGGGGGTGGGGTGGGGTGGGAAAGGGTGCTCAACAGTGGGGCAGCGCGAGCCGACCCGCCGTGGCAGAGGGCGTCGCCGGTGTCTCTACCGGCGACCAAATGGCCGACCCCACCTGCGCCCGCCCCTGCCCGCCGCACCCTTGTCCGACGACCCGCGCGCCGCGACAAGCCCCCCTCCCACCCCCCTCCCCCCACCATTTTTCGTGGGCCCAGGGTTCGCGTGTTGAGGGTGTGGGATAGCCCCTTCCCCCGCCGGCCCCACCCCCCCCACCGGCCGGAGCGCCCCACGCCTGACGCCCACCTCCGCCGGCGCGACCGCCCGCGGACCGACGGGACAGAAGGTGTCGAATGACTTCCCGCGGTTGAACTGGCCGCCCGATCCGTCCTTCTGCCACCAGCGAGCCGAGACGTCGTTGGCGCACACATACGCCGCCACGCAGGCCAAGGCCCTGTCGGCGGGCACGTCGCGGACCATCGCCCCGTCGGGCTGCGTGCCGACGATCACGCCCAGTTCGGCCTCGAAGTCGACCTGCGGGCGGTCCTGGCAGATGCGGGGGATGACGATGCGGTCGCCGTGGAGGCAGGCGGAGAAGGGGTTCTTGGAGAAGAGGACGGGGCGTTCGGGGACGCCCTTGCCGGTCTCCTTGGCGTGTGCCGCGTAGTTGAGCCCGATGCCGATGATGTGCCGGATGGGCAGGGCGAAGCCCGACCCCGTCTCGACCTGCACGCCCGTGGCCGTCCTGGTGATCCTCATGACGCCCAGCGTAGACCCCGGCGGGGTCGCTTGCCCCGCCCCGGCGGGCATTCTACCATTCATCCGCATACAAGCATGAAAGCACCGGCCCCGGCCATTTCGCTGCAGCAGACCCTCGCGACCCTCGGCGACGCGATGCGTCTGCGCATGCTGCGGCTGCTGGAGCGGCACGAGCTGACGGTGGGCGAACTGGCCCAGGTGCTGCAGATCGCCCAGTCGAGCGCCAGCCGCCAGGCCAAGGCCTTGGGCGAGGCGGGCTGGCTGGCCAAGCGCCACGAAGGCACAGCCTGCTTCTACCGGCTGGTGCCCGCGGATCTCTCGCCGCCGCTCAAGGCGTTGTGGGGAGCGATTGAGCCGCAACTGTCGGGCGTGCCGGGCCACGACGAGGACGACCGCCGGGTCGCGGGCGTGCTGGAGGAACGGAAGACCGACAGCATCAACTTCTTCGGACGCGTCCGCGGCGAGTGGGATCAGGTCCGGTCCGACCTCTTCGGCGCTCGGTTCACCGCGGCTGCCCTCCTCTCGCTCATCCGTCCCGACTGGGTCGTGGCCGATATCGGCTGCGGCACCGGCAACGTGGCGGAGATGCTCGCTCCCTTCGTCGAGCGGGTGGTGGCGATCGATCAGTCCGAACCGATGCTCGCGGCGGCTCGCCGGCGTCTGGCGTCGCGTCGCAACGTGGACTTCGTTCGCGGCTCGATGGGATCGCTGTCGCTTGCAGCCCGGTCGATCGACGCCGCGGTGTGCATGCTGGTGCTCCATCACGTTCCGGACGTGCCCGCGGCCCTCGCGGACGTGGCCAAGTCGCTCCGCACCACCCGGGGCGGGGGCGTGTTGACGATCGTGGACATGGTCCCCCACGACCGTTCCGAGTACCGGCACTCCATGGGACACGTGCATCAGGGCTTCTCCCGCAAGCAGGTGATGTCGCTGCTGACGGGGGCGGGCTTTGGCCGTTGCACGCATCACGAACTGCCCGCCGAACCCGACTCGCGGGGACCGGGCCTCTTTGTCGCCTCGGGAAGGATCACCTAGTCGCCCTCCGTTCGCCGATATTCGAGCGTGTCCCTCGGGAACGGGCATCCTCGGAGACGCCGGACGACGAACCCCATGTCGCACCCGTTCGAGTTCCCACCCGGTCGTTCCACCCCCACTTCAAGGGAGCATCCATGAGTCTTGCAGCGTCCCCCAGCGTCACCCCCTCCATCAGCACCTCGGGCCTCGACTTCAAGGTCCGCGACCTGTCGCTGGCCGAGCTCGGCCGCCACGAGATCCGCCTGGCCGAGCACGAGATGCCGGGCCTGATCGCCCTTCGCGAGAAGTACGCCGCGTCCAAGCCGCTCGCGGGCGCCCGCATCGCCGGCAGCCTCCACATGACCGTGCAGACGGCCGTGCTGATCGAGACGCTCGTCGAGTTGGGCGCGCAGGTCCGCTGGGCCTCGTGCAACATCTTCAGCACGCAGGACACGGCCGCCGCGGCGGTGGTCGTGGGCAAGAACGGCACCGTGGTCGATCCCAAGGGCACGCCGGTCTTCGCGTGGAAGGGCGAGACGCTCGAGGAGTATTGGTGGTGCACCAACCAGCTCCTCAACTTCCCCGGCGGCCAGGGCCCCAACATGGTCCTCGACGACGGCGGCGACCTGACGCTTCTCCTCCACAAGGGCGCGCAGTTCGAGAAGGCCGGCAAGGTTCCCGCCTTCAACCCCTCCACCGACAGCGAGGAATGGGGCGTCATCCTCAACCTCATCACCGCCGAACTCAAGACCAACCCGGGCCGCCTCACCAAGGCCCTGGCGAGCGTCAAGGGCGTGAGCGAAGAGACCACCACGGGCGTGCACCGCCTCTACGAGATGCAGGTCCGCGGCGAGTTGGCCATGCCCGCCATCAACGTCAACGACTCGGCCACCAAGAGCAAGTTCGACAACCTCTACGGCTGCCGCCACTCGCTCGTCGACGGCCTCAACCGCGCCACCGACGTCATGCTCAGCGGCAAGGTCGCCGTGGTGCTCGGCTACGGCGACGTGGGCAAGGGATGCTGCCAGGCCCTCAAGGGCCAGGGCGCCCGCGTGGTCGTCACCGAGATCGACCCCATCTGCGCCCTGCAGGCCGCGATGGAAGGCTACCAGGTCGCGACGCTCGAGGAGATGCTCGACTCGGCCGACATCTTCATCACCGCCACCGGCAACAAGGACATCATCACCGTCGACCACATGCGGAAGATGAAGGACAAGGCGATCGTCGCCAACATCGGCCACTTCGACAACGAGATCGACATGGCCGGCCTCTCCAAGGACACCTCCGTCCGCCGCACCACCATCAAGCCCCAGTTCGACGAGTTCACCTTCAGCGGCACCCGCGGCGGTCGCGGCCACAGCGTGCTGATCCTCGCCGAAGGCCGCCTCATGAACCTCGGGTGCGCCACCGGCCACCCCTCGTTCGTGATGTCCGCCTCCTTCACCAACCAGGTCGTCGCGCAGATCGACCTCTGGGCCTCCGCCAGCGGCAAGCCCACCCTCTCGGGCATCCGCTACGAGACGGGCAAGGTCTACACCCTCCCCAAGAAGCTTGACGAGATGGTGGCTCGCCTGCACCTCGAGAAGCTCGGCGTGAAGCTCACCCGCCTCACCGACTCGCAGGCCAAGTACCTCGGCGTCGACGCCGACGGCCCCTACAAGCCCGACCACTATCGCTATTGATTCCCCCCGCCGCCACCGCGGCGACATGATCCACGCCGGGCCCTTCGCCAACGCGACCGGCCCGGCATTCGAAGACGATCGTTCCTCCCACGGCAGGCCGCCATGCACATCCGCGACATCATCGCCCAGCACGGCACCACCTTCTCCTTCGAGTTCTTCCCTGCGCGCATCGAGGCCGCCTCCGCCGAACTCTTCGCCAACATCCGCCAACTCGAGCCCCTCAAGCCCTCCTTCGTCTCCGTCACCTACGGCGCGGGCGGCTCCACCCGCGAACTCACGCACGAGCTGGTCGTCCGCCTCAAGACCGAGACGACGCTCGACCCCATGCCCCACCTGACCTGCGTCTGCCACGACGAGGCGCAGATCACGGCCATCCTCGAGCGATACGCGCACGCCGGCATCAGCAACATCATGACGCTCCGGGGCGACGTGCCCCGAGACCTCGCCTCTCCCGCGGACGCGTGGAAGGACTTCCGGCACGCCGCCCAGCTCGTTCGATTCATCAAGCGTTTCGCCGACCGCAAGGTCCACGCCGACCCGCGCGGGTTCGGCATCAGCGTCGCGGGCTATCCCGAAGGCCACCCGGAAACGCCCAACCGCCTCGTCGAACTCGACCTGCTCAAGGCCAAGGTCGACGAGGGGGCCGACTGCATCGTCACCCAGCTCTTCTTCGACAACCGCGACTTCTACGACTTCCGCGCCCGCTGCGAGATGGCCGGCATCCGCGTGCCCATCATCGCGGGCATCATGCCCATCACCTCGCGGGCAGGCATGAAGCGAATGGCCGAGCTCGCCCTGGGCGCCCGCTACCCCGCCCCCCTCATCCGCGCGCTCAACCGCGCGGCCGATGACGAAGAGGGCGTCAAGCGCGTGGGCATCCACTGGGCCACCGAGCAGTGCCGCGACCTGCTCGACCACAACGTGGCCGGGTTGCACTTCTACACGCTCAACCGTTCCACCGCCACCCGCGAGATCTACGCCACGCTGGGCGTCAAGGACTCGCACGGCCTCAAGCGGTAAACAACGCCTCACTCCACCTTCGTCCACGCCCGCAGATCCAGGGCTCGCCCCGACGGCAGTCGCCTCCACGGCAGGATCGGTCGCGGCCACGCGCTTCGGCGCCCGATCGCGTCCGTCCTCGCGAGCCCGAGGTGCAGGGCCGCCCCCGTCCGCTCCGTGGCCCCCAGCGGCACCGGCGCCGTGAACGCCCACCCGCTGTCCCGCTTCACCACCACCACTGGATGCTCCCACGCCGCCTCGACGCCATCGGCGCCCACGCGGACCGTCTCGCCTCCCGCGCCGACACGAAGCACGAGCCGCGGCGAGGCCTGCGGGCCCATCACCACCGTGACGCACTCCTTCCGCACCACGCCCGCGCCGGGCACCAACGAGCACTGCACGTAGAGCTCCCAAGGCGACAGCCCCGCCGCGGCACGCTCGGGGGTCATCGGCGTGCGGTAGAGCCGTGCAGACGTCCCCCACGTCTCAGGCACGACGTCGGGCATGGCGTAGTACCAGGATCGCAGCGTCAGATCGGGGAAGAACGTCGCCGCCGAAGCCCCCGGCGGCAGCACCCGCTCGGCCTCCCCCGCCACCGGCACTTGGGCGACAAAGGGGCCGAGATGGACCTGCACCGCTCGCACCGAACCGGCCGCCGCGGCCGGGCTGCCGGGCACCTCCGGCGGCACCAGCATCATCGAACTCCAGGGCGCGAGGGCGTGAAGGTCCGGAGCCGGGGGCTCCTCGGTGCCCAACCACGACCACGCGGGGACCGGCTTGGGCGAAAGATTCGCGACGCCGATGCACGGCACCGGTCGCCCTTCGAGATTGAGCAATCCGCCGTCGTCGTGGACCCACACGGCCCCTTGCGGCTGTTCCTCCAGCCACGCACGCACGCGATCGACGACCGTCGCCTCGTCGCGGCGGGCATCGAGCGCGTCGGCCTGCACCCGTTCGAGCGATGCCTCGTCGCTCGCCCACGCCGGCGCCACCACGCCCTCGCCAAAGTCCATCACCGCGCAGAGTCGGTACTTGAGTTCGCCCACCAGCCGACGATCCTGGGCGCCGATCCGCGCGAAGGCCAGCCGCCACCGACGCTCCGCCTGCTGCGCGAGGGCCTCGATCACCGGATCGTCGAAGGGGATCGGCCCCTCCTCGCCCCGCAAGCCGTCGAGGAGCAGCCGCACTCGCCAACGGTCCAGCGGCGACGTGGCCGCGTCACGAAGCAAGGCACGGAGGTACTGGTTCTCGCGGCCGTGGTCGGGCATCAGCGGCGGCCAGAACTCCGGCCGCGGCTCGAGCACCCGGTCCGGATCCGACAGCCAGTTCACGGGCGTGGCACGCCCGTCGATCCACAGGGTCGCGCCCGCCGCGTCCTTGGGAATGTCGATGATCGCCACGCGGATGGACCCCCCAGGCGCGGGGGGCGAGGACGCCTCCTCCCGCAGGGCCTCCCAGCGGCCCGCCGATCCGATCCAGCCCGCCACCGCCGCGTCTGCATCGACGCCCGACCGCGTGATCCTCCAAAGCCCCACGGGCACCTGCCGCCCATCGGCGAGGGCCACTCGACGGATCGAGAGCCGACCCGTCTCCGGTCCCAGCGGCAGGATGAGCGATCGCCCCGGCGTGGCATCGATGCGAGCGCCGGCCCGTTCCGTCGCTTCACGCGAGGGCGTCCAGTCGGACGTCGAGCGGCCGTCGGAGCCGCAGCCGCCGGTCGCCGCCGCAATGCATCCGACGAGCAACGCGAGCGCCACGCCACGCGTGCCCGTCGCGTTCACGGGGCCTCCCTGGGCAATCCCTGGAGCAACGACGAGACGATGGTGTCGGCCGTGACGCCCTCGGCGTGGGCCTCGAAGTTCATGATGAGACGGTGACGCAAGGCGGGCAACGCGGCGGCCTGAAGGTCGTCGGTGCCGGCCGCGGTGCGGCCGTCGAGCAGGGCGCGACACTTGGCCGCCAAGACCAGCGCCTGCGCCGCACGGGGCGAAGCGCCGAGCCGCACGTACTTGTCCACCATCGCAAAGCCTCCGCCGGGATGCGTGGCGAGCACGAGCCTCACGGCGTAATCCTGCACCGAGGGCGTGACGAGCACGCGCCGGACGAGCCGCTGGTGCGACATGAGGCGGGCCGCGTCGAGGCAGGGACGCGCCACGGGCGTTGCCGCGCCGGTGGTGCGGGCGAGGATCTCCGCGAGATCCGCCCGGCCCGGCGAGCGGCTGAGCAGCTTGAAGAAGAAGCGGTCAAGCTGGGCTTCGGGCAGCGGATAGGTTCCCTCCTGCTCGACCGGATTCTGCGTGGCGAGCACGACGAAGGGATCGGGGAGACGATGGCTCACGCCGCCGACGGTGACGCTCTGCTCCTGCATCGCTTCAAGGAGCGCCGACTGCGTCTTGGGCGTGGCGCGGTTGATCTCGTCGGCAAGCACGAGTTGCGCGAAGATCGGGCCGGGCTGGAAGGCGAAGCGTCGCTCGCGACGGCCGTCCGCGGACTCGGTCTCGGTGACGACGGTGGTGCCCGTGATGTCGGCGGGCATCAGGTCGGGCGTGAACTGCACCCGGCCGAAGGAGAGCGACACGGCCTGGGCCAGCGTGCGCACCAGCAGCGTCTTGCCGATGCCGGGCACGCCTTCGAGCAGCACGTGGCCTCCGACGAACATGCACGTCAGCACCTGCTCGATCAAGTCCGCCTGCCCGACGACGACCTTGCCCACCTCGGCGCGCGCAGCCTCGAAGTCGTCGCGGAAGCGCCCGGCCGCCTCCATGACCTGTTCGGGCGACTCGGGAAAGGGGGGTGCGTGCTCGCCGGTGGCCATTGGAGCCTGAATGTAGACCCGCTCGTGGTCATCTTCCCGACATCCCCCTGACAAGCCCCCAAGCCGCCCGCTTTATCGGTCGATATCCGTATACTGGACGCGGGCGGCGCCACGACGGCACGCCCCTGCCTTTGAAGGGAACGTGCACGCATGGAACTCGCGATCATCGGTCTGGGCAAGATGGGCGGCAACATGGCCGAGCGGCTCCTCCGCGCCGGCCACCGCGTCCTGGGCCTCGATACCAGTCAGGAGAGTCTCGCCCGACTCGCCAAGTCGGGTGGCAAGGCCTGCGCCTCGCTCGCCGAGGTCGTCAAGTCCATGACCGGCCCGCGTCACGTCTGGCTGATGATCCCCGCCGGCGACCCCGTCGACGCCATGATCGCCCAACTCCTCCCCATGCTCTCCCCGGGCGACTGCATCATCGACGGCGGCAACAGCAACTACAAGGACTCGCAGCGACGGGCCGCCTCGCTGGCCGCCAAGGGCTTCCACTACGTCGACTGCGGCACCAGCGGCGGCGTCTGGGGCCTCGCCAACGGCTACTCGCTCATGATCGGCGGCGCGAAGGAGCCCGTCGAACGCCTGCGGCCCGTCTTCGAGTCGCTCGCTCCCGGCAAGAACGAGGGCTGGGGACACGTGGGCCCCAGCGGCGCGGGCCACTTCACCAAGATGATCCACAACGGCATCGAGTACGGCATGATGCAGGCCTTCGCCGAGGGCTTCGCCATCATGCACAAGAAGAAGGAACTCAACCTCGACCTGGCGCAGGTGGCCCAGGTCTGGCAGGTGGGCTCGGTGGTCCGCAGCTGGCTGCTCGACCTCACCGCCGAGGCGCTCAAGCAGGACCAGAAGCTCGAGTCGATCGCCCCCTACGTCAGCGACAGCGGCGAAGGCCGCTGGACCGTCGCCGAGGCCATCGACCTCGACGTCGCCGCCCCCGTCATCACGCTCAGTCTCCAGGCCCGCCTTCGTTCTCGCGACGGCGAGTCGTATTCCGATCGCATGCTCGCCGTGATGCGCAACGCCTTCGGCGGCCACAGCATGCAGAAGCATTGATCTCGCAGCGACGTTCGCCCCCTTCGGACCTCACGGCCATGCCGACCCAGACACCCGACCGACACACGCTGGTGGTCTTCGGCGCCACGGGAGACCTGGCCCACCGCAAGGTGCTGCCCTCGCTCTTCGACCTGCATCGGCACGGTTCGGCCAAGGGCCGCGCCATGGTCCTTGGCGTCGCCCGTGCCGCACTGAGCGACGAGCAGTTCCGCGACTCGCTCCGCACCTCGCTGCTGGCCTCCGGGCACGATGCCGCCGAGGTCGACGAGTGGCTTTCCAACCACGTGCACTTCCAGTCGCTGGGCGATTCCTCCCCGGCGGCCTATGTGGCCCTCAAGGCCCGCATCGAGGCCCTTGAAGCGCAGCACAACCTCTACCAGCACCGGATCTTCTACCTCGCACTCCCGGCCTCTGCCTTCTTCCCCACGATCGAATCGCTCGGCAACGCCGGGCTCCACGTCTCGAAGGGGTGGACGCGGCTGGTGATCGAGAAGCCCTTCGGGCACGACCTACCCTCGGCCCAGTCGCTCAACGCCCAGATTCACCGCTTCTTTGATGAGCAGTGCGTCTACCGGCTCGATCACTACCTGGGCAAGGAGACGGTGCAGAACCTGCTCGCCTTCCGATTCGGCAACGCCCTGTTCGAACCCTTGTGGAATCGCGACCGCGTGCGTCAGGTGGAGATCACCGTCGCCGAGGAGCTCGGCGTCGAAGGTCGCGGCTCGTTCTACGAGAAGACCGGCGCGCTCCGCGACATCATGCAGAATCACATGATGCAACTCCTGTGCCTGGTGGCCATGGAGCCGCCCGCCGCCCTCGACGGCAACGCCGTGGCCAACGAGAAGGTCAAGGTGCTGCAGTCGATGTCGGTCATCAAGCCCGAGGATGTCGTCTTCGGGCAGTACGCCGCGGGGACGCTCAACGGCCATCCCGTTGCCGGCTATCGGCAGGAGCCCGGCGTCGATCCCCGGAGCGCCACCGAAACCTACGCCGCGGCCAAGGTCCGCATCAACAACTGGCGATGGAACGGCGTGCCCTTCTCGCTCCGCACGGGCAAGCGACTGCCCCGCAAGTGCTCGTCGATCGTCGTCACCTTCCACCAGCCCCCCGCGGCGGTCTTCAACCCCTACATCGTCTGCGGCATGGCCTGCAACCGCCTCGAGATCACCCTGCAGCCCAACGAAGGGTTCAACCTCTCCTTCATGACCAAGATCCCCGGCGAAGGCATGCGGCTGGCCACGCAGGAGATGCGGTTCCGATACGCCGACACCTTCGGCAAGCTCCCCGAGGCCTACCAGACGCTCATGCTCGACGTGATGCGGGGCGACCGCACCCTCTTTGTCCGCAACGACGAGGTCGAGGAGTCGTGGCGGCTCTTCACGCCGGTGATCAGCCAGCCCATGCCCTTGCATCACTACCCTGCAGGCACGTGGGGACCGGCCGCGGCGGAGCGTCTGGCGGGCGACCAGACCTGCGGCTGGACCGAACCCTGACGCCCACCACCATGCTCGACGGCATCCTCGTACGACTCGACTCGCCCGACGCCGTCGCCGCCCACGCGGCCGACCTCGTGACGCAGGCGTGCGAGCAGGCCATCAAGGATCGCGGCCGCTTCACCCTCGCCCTCGCCGGCGGCAGCACCCCCAAGCTCCTCTACCGCCTGCTCGCGACACGCAAGCCCCCCCTCGACTGGTCTCGCTGCGTGCTGCTCTTCGGCGACGAACGCTGCGTGCCCCACGACCACCCCGACAGCAACATGAAGATGGCGAAAACGACCCTCACGGGGCCCGCGGGCGTGCCCCATTCGTCGATCCTGCCCGTGCCCACGCACCTGCCTCCCGCGCAAGCCGCGGCGGCGTACGAAGCCACGCTCCGACGCCTGCTGCCCGAGCAGGGCCCCGGCATCGACGTGGTGCTTTTGGGCATGGGTGCCGACGGCCACACGCTCAGTCTCTTCCCAGGCGACGACGCGGCGGTAGCCGAGTCGAACCGCTGGTGCATCCACACCAAGGCCCCCGCGCCCTTCGCCGTGCCCGACCGCGTGACGATGACGCTGCCCTTGGTGAACGCCGCACGCCTGCGCCTGTTCATGGTGACAGGCGCGGACAAATCGCCGCGACTCGACGCCATCGTCGCAGGCACGCAACACCCGCCGGCCGCGATGGTGCGGCAGGCGACGTGGCTCGTCGCGACGTGACGCCTTGACGAACACGATCGCGAACGAATCATCGACCGTAGCTCGGGTGCGCCGCGAGCGCAGCGAGCAAGCCCCGGGCTACGGTCGCACCTCCGGGTTGAACGCTCGCTCCACCGGCAAAATGACAACCGGGGGTCGCCGCCATCGCGACGACCCCCGGCTTGATCTGCAAACGCTCTCGAGGCGTTGAACTCACTTCGCCGCGGCACGCAGCGCGTCGGCCTTGTCGGTCTTCTCCCAGCTGAAGAACTCGATCTTGGGGCCGCGGTGCTGGCGCTTCACGCGGTCGTAGAACTGGCCCTCGTAGGGCTTGCGGCCGAAGTGGCCGTGGCGGGCGGTGGGCGAGTAGATGGGGTTGCGAAGGCCCAGCGACTCGATGATCTTGCGGGGCGTCAGGGCGAAGTGCTCGCGGACGGCCTTCGAGATCTTCGCCTCGTCGACGGTGTTGGTGCCGAAGCAGTCGACCAGCACGCTGGTGGGCTCGGCGACGCCGATGGCGTAGGAGACCTGGATCTCGCAGCGGTCGGCGAGGCCTGCGGCGACGATGTTCTTGGCGATGTAGCGGGCCATGTACGCCGCGGATCGATCGACCTTGGTGGGGTCCTTGCCCGAGAACGCGCCGCCGCCGTGACGGCCCATGCCGCCGTAGGTGTCGACGATGATCTT
The DNA here is from genome assembly GCA_037139735.1 of Phycisphaerae bacterium. Lineage (GTDB taxonomy): Bacteria > Planctomycetota > Phycisphaerae > Phycisphaerales > UBA1924 > UBA2402. Next base: position 62,596 of record JBAXFU010000004.1, on the reverse strand, counting down.
GCGGCCAGTGAGGCCGGTGTCGCCGTGCGGGCCGCCGATCTCGAAGCGGCCGGTGGGGTTGACGTGCACCTTGATGCCCGCGTTCCACCAGTCCTTGAGCACGGGCTTGAGGATGTGCTCGACGACCTCGCGCTGGAGCTGATCCTGCTTCTCGTTCCACTGCGGGTCGTGCTGCGTGGAGAGGACGACGGTGTCGACGCGAACGGGCTTGCCGTGGTCATACTCGACCGTCACCTGGCTCTTGGCGTCCGGGCGAAGGCCGGCGATGCGCCCCTCGCGACGGACGTGGGCCTGCTGCTCGACCAAGCGGTGCGAGAGGTCGATGGGCAGGGGCATCAGTTCCGGGGTTTCGCGGCAGGCGTAGCCGAACATCATGCCCTGGTCGCCGGCGCCTTCCTTGTCGACGCCCATGGCGATGTCGCCGGACTGCTTGTTGAGGGCCACGAGCACGCCGCAGGAGTCGGCGTCGAACCGCATGTCGCCGGAGGTGTAGCCGATCTCGCGGACGACCTCGCGGACGATCTCGGGGATGTTCGCGTAGGTCGTGGTGGTCACTTCGCCGGCGACGACGACGAGGCCGGTGCAGCAGAGCGTCTCGCAGGCCACGCGGCTGCGGGGATCATCCGCCAGCAGGGCGTCGAGCACGGCGTCCGAGATCTGGTCGGAAACCTTGTCGGGGTGGCCCATCGAGACGGACTCGGACGTGAAAAGGCGTGATTCAGGCATGGCTGGTGTTTCGCTGCGAGGAAGAGTGATCCTTCGCGTCGTTGCGAAGGGGAACGGATGATATCGCGTCGGCCCCGGGGGCCCCGCGAACGGCGTGAACGTCGATCAGAGGTTGCCGCGTCGGGCCTGCTCGAGTTCCAGACTTTCGAAGAGGGCCTTGAAGTTGCCCTTGCCGAAGGACTGGCTGCCCCGGCGGCAGATGATCTCGAAGAAGAGCGTCGGACGGTCCTGGAGCGGCCGCGTGAAGAGTTGGAGCAGGTACCCCTCGTCGTCGGCGTCGACGAGAATGCCCAGATCGCGGATGCGGGCGTGGTCCTCCTTGATGGGCTGGTGGCCGTGACCGGTGAGCATGGTGTTCACCCGCTCCCACACCTTGTCGTAGTAGGCATCGGGGATGTTCAGGAACTCGACGCCGCGGCGTCGCAACTCGGCGATGCTGTGCAACTCGTCGTCGGTGCGAAGGGCCAGGTGCTGCACCCCGGGCGTGCCCTGGTGCCAATCGAGGTACTCCTCGATCTGGCTCTTTTTCTTGCCCTCGGCGGGCTCGTTGATGGGGATCTTGATGAGCCCCGAACCCGACGACATGACCTTGGACATGAGCGCCGAGTATTCGGTCGAGATGTCCTTGTCGTCGAAGGTCTTGAAGAGCTTGAACTCGAGAATCTCCTCGTAGAACCGCACCCAGTGGTTCATCTTGCCGAGCTGGACGTTGCCGACGAGGTGATCGACGTACTTGAGGCCGCAGGGGTTGGCCTTGTTGTATTCGTTGACGCCGATCGAGGGCGACTTGGCGAACCGAGGGGCGAACGTGCCGCCCTGCTTGACCTTGGTCAGTTCATAGCCGCCGGTGCGGGAGACGAAGGTGTGGATGCACCGGCCGAAGGTGCGGATGCTGGCGGTGGTGATGGAGCCGTGTTCGTCGGTGACGGTGCGGGGCTCGGCGGCGGACATCGCGCCGTTTCGGAGGGCCCGCTCCCAGGCGGCGCCGGCATCGAAGACGGTGAAGGCCACGTCCTTGACGCCGTCGCCGTAGAGGGCCGTCTCCATGGCGGCGGGATGGTCGACGGTGAGGGGCGTCGTGAGGAGGATGCGGATGTTGCCCTGCGTGAGCAGGTAGTGGGCCGCGTCGCGAGAGCCGGTGGTGAGGTCGGCGTACTGCTCGATCTGGAAGCCGAAGACGTGGGCGTAGAAGTACGCGGCCTGCTTGGCGTTGCCGACGAAGAACCGCACGTGATCGACGTCAATCAGGTGCAGGGGGTCGGTCGAAGGGGCGGACGCGACGCTGGGTTGGCGAGCCATCGTGGTCATGCCTCAAGTGTAGGGGGCAGCCGGGCCTTCTCCCGTCGGCCAGGGGCCGGGAACTTGGGTGCTTGCGAGCATCGCGAGGCGGCGCGGCGACCACTACCATGGTCCCCGAATGCCGCAGCTTTCCGCCAAGCCGATCGCCATCACCGGTGCCAGCAGCGGGATCGGCGCAGCCACCGCGATCCGGTGCGCCCGGGAGGGGATGCCGGTCGCGTTGGCGGCCCGTCGCGTCGAGCGGCTGGAAGCCGTCGCGAGGCGGATCACGGACGCCGGCGGCCGCGCGATCATCGTGGAGTGCGACGTGGCCAAGCCCGCCGACTGCGAGCGGCTCGTGAGCCGCACCATCGACGCCTTCGGCTCGCTCTATGCCGTCTTCGCGAATGCCGGCTACGGCATCGAGGGTCCGGTCGCCGAGTCCACCGAGCATGACGTCCGCCAGATCTTCGAGACCAACTTCTTCGGCACCCTCCACACCATCCGCCCTGCGCTCGACGCGATGCGAAAGGCCGGCGAGGGACACATTCTGGTCTGCTCGAGTTGCCTCTCCAAGATCGGGATCCCCTTCTTCGCCAGCTACTGCGCCACCAAGGCCGCGCAGGACCACTACGCCCGCGCCCTCCGCCACGAGTTGGCCCCCCACCGCATCGCCGTGTCGAGCGTGCACCCCATCGGCACTCGCACCGAGTTCTTCGACGCCACCTCCGCCCGCAGCAAGGAGCCCCGCCTGGCCCTCCGCACGCCCGAACGCATGATGCAGCCCGCCGAGGTGGTCGCCGAGGCCATCGTTCGCTGTCTTCGCAGGCCCAAGGGCGAAGTCTGGACCAGTCGCTCCACCCGCCTCGCGCTCGGGCTGGCCACGATGTTCCCCTCGCTGGCCGACGTCGTCCTTCGCCGCCTCATCGCCGCCCGCTGAAGCATCACACGCCATGCGCGTCCTGCTGATCGTCAATCCCAGGTCCGGACGAGGCAAGGCGGCCGCCGCCGCCAACCGGCTGGGCTCCATCCTCGTCGATCACAAGGTCACCCGCGTCGAGATGCCCCGCACCGATCCCGGCGACCATGCGTGGCTGCTCCCGCGGCTGCGCGAATCCGACGCCTGCGTGGTCCTCGGGGGCGACGGAACCGTCCACGCGCTGCTGCCGGCCCTGATCGAATCCGCCACGCCGATGTTCCACCTCGCGCTGGGCACCGAGAACCTTCTGGCCCGCCAGTGCGGCATGCATCGGGCCGACTTCGATCAGGCCATCGCCCTGGCCGTCGCGAGCTTGAGGTCGCCCCGCCCCGCCGCGATGGACATCGGCCGCTGCGACGCCTCGCTCGCCCGGGGCCCCGTCCGGTTCGCCGTCATGTTCAGCGCGGGACCCGATGCAGGCGTCATTCACCGCCTCCACGAGGCCCGCAGCGGGCCCATCACGCACCTGACGTACCTCCGCCACATCCGCGCCGAGTTCAGGCTGCCGCACCTTCCCTTCCTCGATGTCGAGGTCGACGGAACCACCCTGTGCGCCGGCACCCGGGGCATGCTGGTGATCGCCAACTCGCGGCAGTACGCGCTTCGCATCGATCCGGCACGTCGGGCGATCGTCAATGACGGACTCCTCGACGTCGCCGTGCTCCCCGCGCAGGGCTCGCTCGCCATGCTCGCGAGACTGGTCGCCTGCCGCCTGCGATTGGACGGCATCGCGGGCGTCCTTCGGGCGCGCGGGGCGCAGGTTCGGTTCCGCCTGCACACCGACCACACGCACGCCCTGCAGGCCGATGGCGAGGCCCTCCACCTCGCGGATCCCATCGCCTCGGAGGTCGAAGGGGCGGCCACGGTCGAACCCGGGGCCCTCCGGTTGCTGCTGCCCCCCGCCTGACGCCCGAACACGGCGGGTACCATCCCGAGCATGTCCCGACTCTCCATCGAGGTGCTCGACGAAACGCGGCAACTCCCCGAAGCCGCCCTGGCGTGGCTCATCCGCCACGCCGAACAGGCCGTGCGTCGCGTCGGCGGCCAAGGCGAGGTGCGGGTGCGGCTCGTCGACGACCACGCCATGGCTGCCGCCCACGAGGAGTTCGCCGGCGTGCCCGGCACGACGGACGTCCTCACTTTCGACATGAGCGAACCGATCGGCGAAGCGACCGACGCGGGGGATGACGACGGCACATGGTCACCCCCCCCGCTTCCGACCGTGGAGCAGATCCGTCAGGACGATGTACGGCCTTCGTGCGTGCTGGACACGGACATCCTCGTCTGCCTCGACGAAGCGAGAAGGCAATCCACCCCTCGGGGCTACCCTTGCGAGAGGGAGTTGCTGCTGTACACCCTGCACGGCGTGCTTCATTGCATCGGGTTTGACGATCATGAGGAGGCCGACTTCGAGGCGATGCATGCCGCGGAAGACGCGGCGCTCGCGGCGATCGGGGTGGGTCCCGTCTTCCACCGCCCGTACGTGGCGGGTGACGGGCCCGGGGAGGCGTGATCCCCGGCGGCATCGGAGCCCGCCTGCCGTCCGAACCTTGACGTTCACGGACGCGGAGCGGCGTTGGAGACTTGCATCGTGAACGACTGGAGTTGGCTTGGCATCTCGCTCGCCGCCCTCGCGGCGGGGTCGCTGCTTTCCACGCTCGTCCAGTCGCTGCGGGACCTGACCCGTTCGGTGCTCGAGGACATCGTGGCGATTCGGGGCAACCCGCGGGCGGCGGCCCGGGTCGAGGCGATCCTCGCCGACCTCGAAGGACATGCCGCCGCGACGGCGCTTCCCCGAACCTTCTGCAATCTGGTCGTGGCCGTCGGGATGGTCTTCTGGCTGGCCGCGGTGCGGTCGTCGGAGCCGCAGTCGCCCGCCCCGGCGCTCCCGGACGTCGCGGGCGGGATCCTGCTCGCCTCCCTGCTGCTGTGGGTCTTCACCTCGACGGTGCCCACGAGCATCGCCCGGCACGCGGGCGAACGGACGATCTTCGCGTGGTCGCCGCTGCTGCGGGTGATGCACGTGGTGGGCAAGCCGCTGCGGGGCATGGCCTCGGGCCTCGACGAGGTGATCCGGCGTCTGGCGGGCCGCAAGGACCAGACCGAGGCCGAAGTGCTGCAGGAGGAGATCCTGTCGGTGGTCGAGGAGGCGCAGGAGGAAGGCAAGTTCGACGAGAGCGAACGCGACATGATCGAGGCGGTCGTGCGGTTCCGCGACCGCACGGTGGCGCAGGTGATGACGCCCCGCACCGAAATCGAGGCCATCGAGGCCGACCTCTCGCTCAGCGACGTCACGGCCGCCATCCGCCGCATCGGGCACTCTCGCATCCCCGTCTTCGACGGCACGCTCGACCGCGTGGTGGGCGTCTTCTACGTCAAGGACCTCATGCGATGGCTCGCGGGCGAGGGGTCTCGCCAAGGCCGCACCTTCGAGCTCCGCCACGTGATGCGTCCGGCGTACTTCGTGCCCGAGTCCAAGACGGTGCGGGAGCTCCTGTCCGAGCTGCTGAAGAAACGCGTGCACATCGCCATCGTGGCCGACGAATACGGCGGCACCGCGGGGTTGGTCACCATCGAGGACATCATCGAGGAAGTCTTCGGCGACATCCAGGACGAGTACGAAGTGCCCGAGTCCGACTCGGTCGAGGTCAAGGTCAACGCCGAGAAGCGGAGCGCCGACATCGACGCCCGCACCTACGTCAACGACGCCAACGACGAACTCCGCGAACTCTCGGTCGAGATCCCCGAGAGCGAGCATTACGACACCGTCGGCGGGTTCGTCACCGTCACGCTCGGCCGCATTCCGGCGGCGGGCGAGACCTTCACGCACGAGGCGATCAAGGTCACGGTGATCACCGCCGAACCCACCCGCGTCACCCGCGTGCGGATCGAGCCGGCGACCGAACCCCACGACGAGACGGTCGAACCCCACGGCCCCGCCGCGGACGGAGCCGAAGCGGCTGAACACCGCTGAAGCGGCGCGGCGGCGAGGAATCTCGCTCCGAAAGGTCGGCATCGCCCGCCAGCGGTCGGCAGCATCAGGTGCCGAACCGCAGCGTCGTCGCGAGTTCAAGCACTTCGTCGCGACCCGGCAGGCTTGGAATCGCCCCGGGCTTGGTGGCGGCCAGAGCGCCGGCGGCGGAGGCCGCGAGCACCGCGGGTTCGGCGAACTTGAACTCGTCCATGCTCTTGGCCTTCGAGGCCTGATGGACCTTCTTCCACATCGCAGCCAGCGCGCCGCAGAAGGCGTCGCCCGCCGCCACGGAATCCACGGCCTGCACGTGCGGCGTGGGCACGCGGCGGGTCCGCTTGCGGTGCGAGAGAATGCTGCCTTGCGCCCCCAGCGTGAGCAGAATCGCGGGCGGCCCCAGATCGGGCAGGCGGAGCATCATGCGCCCCGGATCGGAGGAAGGATCGAGCCCGAGGAGCGATGCGGCCTCGCCGCGGTTGACGACCAGCACGTCGACCAGCGGGAGCAGGTCGGCGACGCCGCCGCGGACCGGGGCGGCGTTGAGCATCACGCAGACGCCGGCCTCGCGGGCGATGGACGCGGCCTCGATGATCGCGCTGGAGGGAATCTCGAGTTGAAGCAGGAGGACGTCGGCGCCGACGATGGCGTCTCGCGCGGCGCGAACGTCGTCGGCCTTCACGGTGGCGTTGGCGCCCGGCGAGACGACGATCATGTTCTCGCCGCCGTCGGCGACGGTGATGAGTCCAAGCCCCGTGGTCTCTCCGGCCCGGACGGCGAGGTGACGCAGGTCGAGGCGTTCACCCTCCATGGCGGCAAGCACCTTGGCGCCGTGCGGATCGTCCCCGACGGCGCCGACGAAGGTGACCTCGGCCCCCATGCGGGCGGCGGCGACGGCCTGGTTGGCGCCCTTGCCCCCGGGATAGGTGCGGTAGGAGCCGCCGGCGACGGTCTCGCCGCGGGCGGGCAGGCGGGGGACGCGCACGACCAAGTCCATGTTGATGGACCCCACCACGCAGACGCGGCTGGTTTCGGACTCTGCCATGCGGAGAGTCGAGTGTAGCTTGGAATCCCCACCCGGGACGAGGGTCGCCGAAGGGCCGGGGAAAATGCGAACGGGCTCAAAGCGAAGGTCCGGTAGTGTCGATGAACGATCAGCGAGTCCGATTCGCTCGAGATCCCCTGTTCGAGTCATTCACCCTTTGCGTCATGCGTAGATTCGACCTGTGTGTCATCGGTTCCGGCGCCGGCGGACAGCGGGCGGCCATCCAGGCCGCCAAGCTGGGCAAGTCCGTGGCCGTGGTCGAGGCGCACGACGTGGTCGGCGGCGCGGCGGTGAACACCGGCACGATCCCGAGCAAGGCGCTTCGCGAGGCGATCATGAGCATCGGCGGGCACCCGGGCAGCAGCCCGACCACCGCCGACTTCACGCTCGCGGCCAAGCAGGCGACGATGGGCAACCTGTGGGCCTCCTGCGGTCGCGTGATCCAGGCGGAGATCGACATGGTCAACCGCCACTTCGCCCACAACGGCATCTGCCTCATCCACGGCTACGGACGCTTCAAGGACCCGCACACGCTCGAGATCTGCGGCGAGCACGTCACCGAGGCGATTCACGCCGATCACTTCGTCATCGCGGTGGGCACCCGCCCGACGAGGCCGCCGAACATCCAGTTCGACGACACCGACATCATCACCTCCGACGAACTCATTCGCCTCCGCACCCTGCCCCACTCGATGATCATCGTGGGCGGCGGCGTGATCGGCACCGAGTACGCGTCGATGCTCGCCTCGCTGGGCATCAAGATCACGCTGGTCGAAGGTCGAAACCGGCTGCTCGACTTCGTCGACTCCGAGATCATCGAGGCCTTCCACTACCACCTCCGCACGCAAGGCGTGACCCTCCGACTGGGCGAGAAGGTCGTCTCGATCCGCAAGGCCGAGCCGCCCAAGCACGCCCGGACGAGCAACAACATCATGGCCGAGGCGACGCTCGAGAGCGGCAAGGTGCTGCGGGCCGACTGCCTGCTCTATTGCATCGGCCGCCAGGGCGCCACCAACGGACTCGACCTGGCCAACGCCGGCCTCTCGGCCGACGACCGGGGACGCATCAAGGTCAACGAGTACTACCAGACCGCCGTCCCGCACATCTACGCCTGTGGCGACGTGATCGGGTTCCCCGCGCTGGCCAGCACGAGCATGGAGCAGGGTCGCCTCGCGGCATGCCACATGTTCGGGCAGCGTCACGACCTGATGGAGAACCTGCTGCCGTACGGCATCTACGCCATCCCCGAGATCTCGATGGTGGGCTGGACGGAGGACAAGCTCACCGCCGAGGGCGTGCCCTACGAGGCGGGCATCGCCTACTACCGCGAGACCGCCCGCGGCCAGCTCCTTCGCGACGAGATCGGCATGCTCAAGCTGCTGATCCACCAGGAGAGCCACGCCGTGCTGGGCGTGCACATCATCGGAACGCACGCCACGGAGCTGGTCCACATCGGCCAGGCGGCCATCGCCTTCCGGGCCACCGCCGAGTACTTCGTGAACACCGTCTTCAACTACCCGACGCTGGCCGAGTGCTACAAGGTCGCCGCCCTCAACGGACTCAACAAGCTCCGTAACATCTGAGGTCGCGGGGGGACGCTCAGGAGACGGCCCGCATGCAGTTCAGTCTCGCACAATCGCTCGGACGAACCTGTCCGACCATCGACGTCGTCGACGTGGGCGCCATGGCGCTCGACGCCGAACCCGAGTACGCGCCCATCCTCGCCAAGGCCCCGTGCCGCGTCGTGGGCTTCGAGCCGGTGCAGGCCGAGTGCGACAAGCTCAACGCCGCGAAGCATCGCCATCGCGTCTTCCTCCCGTACTTCATCGGCGACGGCGCCGAGCGGACCTTCCACCTCACCAACTTCTCGGCGACAGCGTCCCTCTACGAGCCCGACATCGAGTTCCTCTCGCTCTTCAACACCCTGGCGCAGGTGACCACCGTCACGGAAACCTCCCGCGTGCAGACCCGGCGGCTCGACGACATCCCCGAGATCGCCAACATCGACCTGCTCAAGATCGACATCCAAGGCGCCGAACTCGACGCCTTCCGGGGCGGGCCCCGCCTGCTCGACCGCACGCTGGCCGTGTGGACCGAGGTCGAGTTCGCCCCCATGTACAAGAACCAGCCGCTCTTCGGCGATGTCGATGCCGAGCTCCGGCGCCACAAGCTCATGCTGCACACCTTCCAGTCGCTGGAAGGTCGCGCCTACACGCCGCTGGTCGCGCCCCAGGGCCCCACCGCCGGCATCCGCCAGCACCTCTGGTCCGACGTCATCTACCTGCGGCATCCTCTCTCCATCGGCGAGCTCGATCACGACAAGATCCTCAAGCTCGCGGTGATCGCCCACGACCTCCTGGGCTCCTTCGACTACGCCCAACTCGCGCTCCAGCACGCCGACCGCAAGAACGGCGGCTCCCTGTGGAAGTGGTACATGCAGCGTCTGACCGGCGAAGATCCCGGCGAGCCTACGCTCCCGCCTGGTTGAGGAAGGCCTCCGCCGGCCGCGACGTGCGGCCCCGCGGGCAGCTTGTGCACGACGGGCCTTCCACCCCGGGAAGCACCCTCGCCATGAGCCCCCAGACCGTCGCCTCGACTCCCGCCGCCGCCGATCCCTCCGCCCCCGCGCTCACCCCGCCCCAGTCGATCGAGCAGGCCGCCGACAAGCTCCAGACCTTCGCCGATCAGACGATGTCGGTCGTCGCGCACTACGCCCCGAGCGTGCTGGGCGCGGTGATCTTCTTCATCGTCGCGTGGATCGCCTCGGGCATGTTCGCGGGCCTGCTGCTGCGGACCCTGCAGCGCACGCACATCGAACCGACCATTTCCAAGTTCCTCTCGACGCTGCTCCGGTGGTCGCTGATCGCCCTGTCGACGGTGGCGTGCCTGGGCATGTTCGGGGTCAACATCACGGCCTTCGCCGCCGTCTTCGGCGCGGTGGGCCTGGCGATCGGCCTGGCCCTGCAGGGGTCGCTCTCGAACCTCGCCGCGGGCGTGATGCTCCTGCTCTTCCGCCCCTTCAAGGTCGGCGACGCCATCAGCGTGGCGGGCCAGTCCGGGCTCGTCGACGAGATCGAACTCTTCTCGACTCGCCTCGACACCCCCGACAACCGTCGCATCATCATCCCCAACGCCGCGGCCTTCAACGCCATCGTGGAGAACACCTCCCACCACGAACGCCGCCGCGTCGATGTCGCCGTGGGCGTCGACTACCGCTCGGAGATTCCGGCCACCCGCGAGGCCCTCCTCGCGGCCGTCGCCACGTTGCCTCAGGTGCTCGAGCAACCGGCCCCCTCCGTCAGCACCGTCCGCTTCGGCAAGTCGGCCATCGAGTGGCAGGTCAGCGCCTGGGCCAACCGAACCGACTTCGGCGCGGTCCAGCAGGCGCTGATGCAGTCCATCCAGTCGCACCTCGCCAAGGCGGGCATCACGATGGTGCCCACCCTCTGAAACGTCGCATGTGATCGCGTCGTACACTTCCCTCATGACAGACGCGTCCGCCCAAGCGACCCCTTCCGTCACCGACCGGGTGCAGAAGGTGCTGGCCTTGATCCGCCCGGCCATTCAGGCCGACGGGGGCGACGTGGAACTCGTCGAGGTCACCTCCGATGGCGTCGTCCGCGTCCGCTTCCTCGGCGCGTGCATCGGCTGCCCGTCGGCCTCCGTCACCCTTCACGTGGGGATCGAGCGAAACCTTTGCCACCACATCCCCGAGGTGAAGCGGGTTGAGGCGGTCCCCCACGCCTGAATCAGGCGACTTTCATGTCCACCATGCCCAAACCACGGGCTCTCCACCCGAAATCCACAGGCCGGAAGGTCCGATTCGACGTTTGTTCGCCACCTGATCGTGTTGATTTGCAGAATCAGGCATCCGCCAACCGATACGGGAGGGTATAACTCAGGTGGTGGAAGTGTGGACCCCCGGGGCGTGTGACCCGGGAAAGGGTGGTGGGACGCCGCGAGTGCTCCCCCGAACTTGAGAACCGTCCGTTCCGTGCAGCCCAGGATGGGAGTAGCGGCATGCTCGTCATCACGCGTCGCGAAGGTGAAGAAGTCGTCATCGGGGACCCCAAGAACCCCATCGGTATCGTCCGCATCGCCTCGGTGAAGGGAGACCGCGTCCGCGTGGCCTTCGACTTCCCGCGCGAGGTGGAGATCAACCGCCGCGAGATCGCCGATCAGATCGTCTCGCAAGGCCCGGAGATCATCGCCACGATCAACCCCGCCGCCAACGTCAGCGCGGGCTGAGCAGCGGCACGCCCCCTCGACACGACGCGTCGACAACCGAAATCAACAGCAAGGCCCCGGCGGGGCGAACCCGCCGGGGCCATGTCTTTGGTTGCAATGTCGGTCGGGAGCCGCCGCGATCACTCGGGCTTGCCGCCGGCCATGTCGTAGATCCAGGCGTCGCCCGCCCGCTTCCAGTCCAGGATCTCGCCGGCCTTGAAGAAGAGGCCCAACTCGCGCTCCGCGGCTTCGGGGCTGTCGCTGCCGTGGATGAGGTTGAACGAGTTGCTCACGCCGAAGTCGCCGCGGATGGTGCCCGGGTTGGCCTTGCTGCCGAAGGTGGCGCCCATCATGTTGCGGGCGATGGTGATCGCGCCATTGCCGCGGAGGGCCAAGACAAGCACCGGGCTGCTGGTCATGAACTTGACCAGGCCGGCGTAGAAGGGCCGCTCCTTGTGGGCGGCGTAGTGGGTGGCGGCGAGCTCCTCGCTGATCTGCATCAGCTTGCAGCCGACGACCTGGAGGCCCTTGGCCTCGAAGCGGGCGAGGATCTGGCCCATGAGCCCCCGCTGAACGGCGTCGGGCTTGAAGATGATGAGCGTGGTTTCCATGAACGATTGCTCCAACGAAGGGGAGCCTCGAGGGCGGCTCCGGTGCCCGGGCGCTGGGCCCGCAAACCAAGGGACCAAGGGTAGGCGGGCGTGTCCGGCGTTTCGCCCCGCGTCGTCTGGTTCGGGTTGATACCCTTTCTATGTCCGCGTGCGTCCAGCCCGCGCCGAGCCGTCCAAGGCGGCGGGAGGCGCGACGCGGCGATCCATTCATGTCTCAAGAACGCACGTCGATTCAGGTCCAGTCCGAGCGGGTGGTGCTTGCCGCGGGGCGGCTTCCCGACGCCGATTTCGACCCCCGCGACCCCTTTGGCGAACTCCGGTCGCTGGCGGAGCAGGCGGGGGCCATCGTGGCGGGCGAGTTGTCGCAGAACATCGAGCGGCCGGTGCCGGCGACGTTCATCGGCTCGGGCAAGGTGCAGGAACTCCGCGAGTTCGCCCGCGAGGCGGGCGCGAAGACGATCATCTTCGACCACGACCTGTCGCCCAAGCAGATCAGCAACATCGAGAAGACGACGCTCTGCAAGGTGCTCGACCGATCGGAGCTCATTCTCGACATCTTCGCGTCGCGCGCCGCCACCGCCGAGGCCAAGCTGCAGGTCGAGCTGGCCCAGATGGAGTACACGTACCCGCGCCTCAAGGCGATGTGGAGCCACCTCGAGCGAATCGTCGGCGGCATCGGCACGCGGGGGCCGGGCGAGATGCAGCTCGAGATCGACCGACGCCTCGTGGCCCAGCGCAAGATCGAGCTCAAGCGGGAGCTCGAGTCGATCCAGGCCCGCAAGCGTCGCGAGGTGGCCGCCCGCAAGTCGCAACACTTCACCGTGGGCATCGTCGGCTACACCAACGCCGGCAAGTCGACGCTCTTCAACACGCTCACCGCGGGCGGCGCGTACGCCGACGACCGCCTCTTCGCCACGCTCATGACCCGCACTCGCGAGTGGTCGTTGGGCGGGGCGGTGTCGGTGATGCTCTCCGACACCGTGGGCTTCGTGCGGAACATCCCCCACCACCTGGTGGCCTCCTTCCGCGCGACGCTCGAGGAAGCCACGCACGCCGACGTGCTGCTCATCGTCCTCGACATCTCCGACCCCGCGGCGGAACTGCAGTACAAGGTGGTCACGCACGTGCTCGACGAGCTTGAAGCCGAGCTTCGCGACTCGCCCCACACCGAGGACCGCCACTGGACGGCCCCTCGCCGCATCGTGCTGCTCAACAAGATCGACCGCCTCCGCGACAACGCCGAGGCCTTGGCGTGGCAGCAGCGGGTGCCGGGCTCGATGCCCATCTCCGCCATCGGCGGCGACGATGCCCGCAGCGGCCTAGGCCGCCTGCGCGACATCGTTCGTGAACTGGCCTTGGGCGACATCGCCGACTTCCAGGTCACCGTGCCCCTCCGCGACTCGCGAACGATCCACCTCATCGAGTCTCGCGGCACCGTTACCGACCGCGTCTACACCGACACCCACGTCACGCTCCATGCCCGCATCGGCATGCGACAACTGGCCCTCCTGCGGTCCGCCGGCGCGACCCTCGAACTGGCCGACCAGGCCGGCGCCAAGGTCTCGCTCGAATCGTTGCCCACGCTCCCACCAGACCCCAGCCAGAGCCCGCGCCGAGCAGGGTGGTCGACCGTCGGCGCCGACAACGCCACGCCCGGGCAGTGACCGCTTCGCCCACCCGTCGCTATCCTGAAGGCATGAAGAAGAAGCAACCGCCTGCGGCGGCGGCCAAGCCCCAGCCCGCCCCCGCCTCCATGCCCTTGTTCGCCTTGGCCCTGGCCTGTTGCGTGACGGGGTTGGTGGCGTCGCTCGCGCTGGTGCTCAAGCACTTCGGGGCCGTGACGCTGCCGGGGTGCGGCGCGGGCGGCGGGTGTGATGCCGCGGCCAAGAGCGTCTGGGGATCGGCCCTGGGCATCCCGTTGTCGATCATCGGCGCTGCGCACTTCGCGGCCATGACCACCATCGTGTTGCTGACCCGGGCGCGTGCGGCCAAGGCCATCGCGTGGGGCATGCGTCTGGCGGCGGCAGGATCGCTGGTGTACTTCGGGATTGCGCTCGGCGCCAACCTGATCTGTTCCTATTGCCTGGCGGTTCATGCCGCCAACCTGCTGCTGTTGGTCGCCCTGGAACTGGCCACGACGGGGGTCCACGCGAACTGGATCCGTCAGGCGGCCATCGGCTCGGTGGCGGCGGCGGCGACGTATTCGGTGCTGGTGCCCGTGGAACTGGTCTTTCAGGCCCGGGCCCGGGCGCAGGCCGAGTCGCAACTGGCCGCAAGCACGGCCGAGATGGCCTCGCAAGCCGGTCGCCAAGGATCCCAGGCCGCTCCGTCGACGGCGGATCCTTCGGCCACGCCGGACCCTTCGCCGAACCCCGAGGCGGCGGCTCGCCCCAAGCGAGCGCTCGAGGGGCGATTCCGGTTCGGCCCGGAGGTGGCGCCCGTGCGCATCGTCCTCTTCACCGACTACCAGTGCCCTGACTGCTTCAAGATCGAGGGAGAACTCAACGCGTTGATGAAGTCGACGCCCAACATCTCGGTGGGCGTGCGGTACTTCCCGCTCTCGAGCGGCTGCAACCCTGCGATGGGCGGACAGGACCTGCACCCCAACGCGTGCTGGGCGGCACGGGCGGCCCAGACGGCGGGCATGCTCCGCGGGGCCGACGGCTTCTGGGAGATGCACCGCTGGCTCTTCTCGCGTCAGGGCTCGTTCACCGATGCGGAGCTGGTGCAAGGGCTCCAGTCGTTGGGGTACGACCCCAAGGCCTTCCAGCAGATCATGACGGGCGAAATCACGAAGGCCGCGGTGGCTGAGGACGTCGAGTTCGGCCTGTCGCTGGGCATCTACTTCACGCCGATGATCTTCATCAACGGCGTCGAACTTCGCGGCTGGAGCGCACCGCAGGCGTTGACCCGGGCGGTGCAGGCCACGCTGGCGGCCAATCCACTGGCGGTGGCCAACGCGCAGGACGCCCCCGCCGACGCGAGGACGAAGTATTTCGAGGACTGGCGGTCGCAGCCGCAGGTGACGATGCCCGAGGGCGTCACCCGCCACACGCTGGGCCCCGACGACGCGAAGGTGCAGGTGGTGCTCGTGGGCGACTACTCGGAGAAGAGCACGGGCGACGCCGACGGCATCCTGCGTCTCTTCACCGGGGGCCCCAAGCCCAACATCCGCTACAACTTCGTGCAATACCCGGTGCACGCCGACTGCAACCCTTCGACCCAACTCAAGCGGAACGCCTCGGCCTGCCTGGCGGCCAAGGCCAGCGAAGCGGCCGACGTGCTGGGCGGTCCGCAGGCCTTCTGGGCGGTGCACGGGCACCTGATGGCGCACCAGGACGCGATCAACCTGGCGACGATCCGCGAAGCCGCGGGCATCGCGGGACTGAACGCGGACGACCTGATGGAAGCGATGGAACAACCCTTCGCGGCCGAGGCGATCCGCAGCGACGCGCAGATGGCAACGTCCATGGGGATCCGCTCGCTGCCGATGATCTTCATCAACGGCCGCCTGGTGCCTCGGTGGAAGCTCAACAACGAGAACCTGCTGGCGTCGATGATCTTCGACGCCGACGGGACGCCCGTGCCGGCGAAGTGAGAGGGAGCGGGAGCCGCGGCCGCGTTCGAGCGATGATCGCGGGGGCTTGCAACCCCCGTCCGACGCTGCGGGCCGACACGGGGTTCGGGGGATCGATCCAACGCGTCTCGCGCCGATCCGCTCCGCCGCCGGGCCTGACTTTCCGCAGCGGCCGCCCCGCAATGAGCGTTGGTGTCGGGATCGGCGGGCCCGCACAGGCTTCATGCGGGAAAGGGAAAAGGACTCACCCTGACGGCGGCGCGGCTTTTCGGACTCTCCTGGCGGTGCCGGGTTGACCGTCGATCGTCAAGGTCGTCGATCTCGAGCTCGCAACGACCCGCTCGTTGAAGCAACCCCGGGGAAATCCCGATGATCGTCGCTGAATGAGCCTCGCCATCAACCGTCAGGACGCACCGCCTGAGTCCGATCTCATCCCGAGCGATCCGATCGCTCGAGTTCCCGCTGCGTGCAACTTCGAGCCCCTCGAATCACGCGTGCTGATGAGCATCTACTCGCACCACGACGTGCTGATCGACCCCGCGCCGAGCACCCTGTCGGGCATGGCGCCCGTCATCCAGTCCCTCTCCGGCGACGCGCCGATCGTCGTCGCCGCATCGTCGCTCGCGACGCCATCGGACCTGAAAGCGTCCTACGGCCTCGTCTCGGGCAAGGGCGTGATCTCCCTCAGTTGGAAGAACAACGATTCGAACGCCACCGGGTACGTCGTGTGGCGGGCCATCGGCGCGAACTCGACCTTCACCATCGTCGGGAGGGTGTCCGGCGCGACGAACACGAAGTTCAACGACGCCGTCACCCTTGCGAACACGACCTATGCCTACAAGGTCGCCGGCTTCACCGCTTCCAGAACTTCGGACGCCTCCGAGCTCGCGTCGGTGACGACACCGATGACCGGACCCGGCAACGTCGTTGCCCAGATGGTCGCCGACCTCGCCAACGGCGGCAGCTACGTGTCGGTTTTCTGGACGCACTCCGATCCGAACGTGACCGGCTTTGCGATCTATCGCTCCGAGGCCGGCGGCGCGTTCGTCAAGATCGGGCAAACCAGCGGACGCTTCTACGCCGACAACGCCACGAGCCCGGACACGCCGTACAAGTACCGGGTGCAGGCCATGTCGGGAGACAGGACGTCGCCGCTCAGCAGCACCGCGTCGATCACCACCGCACCGGCGATGCCGACGGGGCTCTCGGCCGACGTCCGCTCCGGAAAGGCGAAGCTCAGTTGGACCGCGGGCGACCCCAGGGCCACCGGATACTGCGTCTGGCGTTCCGCTGACGGACTCGCGTTCAAGCTGCTGGCGACCGTCAACGGCGGCAGCAACACGTCCTATACCGACTCGACGCTCGCCCAAGGTGCCGTGGCCTACTACAAGGTCCTGGCGAACGGGCCGGGAGGAAGTTCGACCTTCTCCCGAATCGTCGAGGTCCGGCTTCCCGGCACTTCCGGATGGAGCATCACGACCAGATTCGGGAACGAGCTGGTTCTCAACGACGCCGCCGCGAGCGACAGGTTCTCCGTCTCGCAGGCGGGTCCCACGCTCATCTTCAACATCAACGGCGTGACGGTCCGGCAGGCGGCGACCGCGGGCGGGCTCTTCGTCTATCTCCGCGGCGGCAACAACAGCCTCTCGATCGACGCATCGGTCACCACCCGCGTGACCGTCCAGAGCATCAACGGCCTGAACGACGACCTCTCCGTCTTCGTCGTGAGCGCCAACGTGTGGATCGATCAAGACGACACGTTCGCCGGTTCCGCGAACGTTCATCGAGTCGACACCTTCGAAGGCGGCGTCTCCAAGGCGCCGGGAGTCAGTCTGCCCAATCCCGGCGACATCCGCAACACGGTATCGGTGAATCAGTCGCTCTTTGGCGCAGGCGTCGCCGCCTCGGACGCGAACCAGGGACAAGTCGGCGACTGCTACTTCATCTCCACGCTCGCTTCGATCGCCAACTCCAGCCCATCGGTCATCACCGGCTCGTGCGTCGACATGGGCGACGGCACCTACACCGTCCGGTACTTCCACGACGGCAAGGCCCGTTTTTATCGCGTCAGCAACCAGTTCGCCGCGGTCGGAGCGGGTCTGAGCTCACTGCTGTACGCCAACGGCGGCGCTTCCGGAAGGATCTGGGTTCCCATCCTCGAGAAGGCCTACGCGTTCTGCCGTCGCGACACCAACACCTACGCCTCGCTCAACGGCGGCTACTTTGGCGAGGTCAACGACCTCTTCGGCTTGCAATCCGCCACGTTCAATCCTGCCGCGTACACCGACGCCAAGCTCTACGGCTTGCTCTCGACCACGCTCGCCTCGGGAAAGGCCGTCGAGTTCGCGACGTCCCTCACCGCGCCCAATCTCGTCCGAGCACACGGCTACTCGCTGCTCGGCGTGTCTCGAGTCAATGGCGTCTCCCTTTACTCGGTCCGCAATCCGTGGGGAGCGAGCGGCAGCGCGTTGGAAGGCCGAACGGGCGTCGCCAACCTCACCTACTCCCAACTCGTGGCGAACTTCGCCGGCGGAACGATGGTGGCATAGTCGCCGACGACGCTCAGCCGCCGGAGACCGTGTCGCCTCCATTGACCGACAAGCGGCCGATCGCCCGACACTCGCCGCGCCAGCCGCCCGTCACTGCGACGCGACGCCGCGAGGCGCCATCGCCGCATCCGCGGCTTGGTGCACCCGCGACTTGAGGGCCGCCGCTTCGGTGTAGCTCGCGGCGGTGCGAGCCCCCTGCATCAGCACGTTGCCGCCGAGGGCCAAGCCGATGACAAGCAGGCAGGAGATGATGGCCGCCGCGGCTCGCGAGCGGAAGGGAGCGACGACGATGGGATCGCCGTCGGCATCGTCCGCGACCTCGGTCAGCGGCGCGAAGGCCAGCCTGAGGTAGTAGCACGCGGCGATCGCGGAGTTGACGCCCAGCACCAGCACGAGCGGAATCTCCCCCGCGCGGATGGCGGCGGTGAAGAGGGGCAACTTGCCGAAGAAGCCCAGCAACGGAGGCAGACCCAGCAGACTCAGGGAGCAGATCACCATCGGCCAGCCGAGCATCGGATGCGTGCGGCAGAGTCCCTTGAGGTCGCTGATGGTCTCGATTTCGCGGGCTTCGCCGTCGCGACCGGGGGCCCGCTCCAGGGCGGCGAGCACGGCGAAGACGCCGGCATTCATGACGCCGTAGCTGAGCAGGTAGAAGAGGACCGCCGCGATCCCGTTGCCGCTGAAGGAGTCGGAGGCGATGCCGGGACCGACGATGACGCCCACGAGCATGTAGCCCGAGTGCGCGATCGACGAGTAGGCGAGCATCCGCTTGACCGAGGTTTGCAGCAGGGCCAGCACGTTGCCGACGGTCATGGTGAGGGCGGCGATGACCCAGAGGGTCAGACGCAGGACCTCGGGAAGCTGCGTGCCTTCAGGCGAGGGCATGACGGTGGCGAGCGGGTCGCCGCCTCGGACGGGGATGACGTAGTTCCAACCCACCGCGCCGCAGATGAGCAGGATGGAGAGGAACCCCGCCGTCTTGGGCACGAAGGCGAGGAAGCCGGAGACCTGCGGCGCGGCGCCCTCGTACACGTCGGGCGTGTAGAAGTGCATCGGGACGGCGGCGATCTTGAAGCAGATGCCCACGATGGCGAGCATGACGCCGACCATGCCCAACGAGCTGACGCCCTGCGTGGCGAAGGCGACCGCGATCTGGTTGAGGTTGGTGGAGCCGACCGCCCCGTAGATCAGGGCGAATCCGTAGAGGAAGACGGCCGCGCCCATGGCGCCGAGGAAGAAGTACTTGACGCCCGCCTCGCGACCCCGATTGCGGGCCGTGGAGATCGCCACCATGATATAGGTGGGCAGGCTGGTGAGTTCGAGGGCCAGGAAGAGCCAGATCAGGTCATCGGCGTCGGCGCAGAGCATGAGGCCGGTGATGGAGAAGAGGTAGAAGGCGTAGAACTCGGCTCGGTTGCTGCGGAGCGGATCGAACGTTCGCACCCCGCGGGCGATATCGGCCTCCTCGGCGCGATCGACGGTCCCGGCCATCGAGAGCAGGATCAACGTGGCCACCGCGCCGATCAGCGTCTTGGCATAGGGCACCATCGACGCGAGGTAGAGCTGCCCCGCGGCGGCCTGGATCTCGCCCCCGTCGGGCGTGGTCAGGAACGCGAGCACGGCCGAAGCGAACGTGCCCAAGGCGGCGATGGTGGCGGTGGCCTTGCGGGTCGCGTAGGTGCGGGAGAGACCCAGCACCATCACCACGCACGTGGCAATGAAGAGGGCGATCTCGGGCCAGAGATAGGCAAGACGTTCGGTCATTGGGCGTGTCCCTGGGTCGGCGCACCGCCATGAGCGGGCATGGTCGCGGGCATGGTCGCGGGCGTGGTCGCGGGCGTGGTCGTGTGGGCGGGCGCGTCGAGTTGCAGGCCCATGGATCGGGCCGAGTCGATGAGTTGCACCGTCTGGTTCACGGGCCCTTCGAGGGGCGAGAGCAGGAGCTTGGGATAGACGCCCAGCACCAGGCACAAGATGGCCAACGGAGCCAAGACGGCGATCTCGCGGGTGGTCAGGTCCGCCGGGAGCGGACCGTGAGCGTCGACATGGTGGTCATGGTGATCGGCCCCGTGCCCGCCGTGACCATGCCCGACGTGACCATGCCCGACGTGACCATGCCCGCCGTGACCATGCCCGCCGTGGCCATGCGGCTCGACCAGCGGTCCCCAGACGACTCGACCGACCATGAGCAGCAGGTACATGGCCGCGACGATCATGCCAATGCCGGCGATGGCCGCGTACCACGGGCCCAAGCCGCCGTGCGTGGCTCCGATGGTCGATGCGCCGGCCGAGCCCCACAGCCCGGCATCCATCGCTCCGTTGACCATCGTGGTGCTGCTGCCCCACGCGCTGCTCGCCTGGAAGGCGGCCAAGAGGCACATGAACTCGCTCACGAAGCCGTTGAGTCCGGGCAAGCCCACGGACGCCATGGCGAAGAAGACCATGAAGGTGGACCAGACGGGCATCTTGGCCGCCAACCCGCCCAACTCCTTCATGGAGCGGGTGTGGTAGCGCTCGTACACCATGCCGATGCAAAGGAAGAGCGCGCCGGTCGACAGACCGTGGTTGATCATGTAGAGGATCGAGCCGCTCACGCCCGTGGTGTTGGTCGCGGCGAGCCCGAGCACGCAGAACCCAAGGTGCGCCACCGAGGAGTAGGCCACGAGCTTCTTGACGTCGGTCTGCACCCAGCAGATGAGGCCGCCGTAGAGGATGCCCACGATGCAGAGCTGCGCGATGAGGGGGGCGTATTCGCTGAACGCGGCGGGCACGAAGGGGATCGCGAACCGGAAGATGCCGTAGGTGCCCAGCTTGAGCAGGACGCCGGCCAGCATGACCGAACCGGCCGTGGGCGCCTCGGTGTGGGCCAGGGGCAGCCACGTGTGCACGGGGAAGAGGGGCACCTTGACGGCAAAGCCGGCCATCAGCGCCAGCAGCACCCACGCCTGCTCCGAACTCGACATGCGACGGGCGGCGCGGGCGAGCGTCTCGATGTCGAACGTCCAGACGCCCGGGCCGGGAGCCGCGGTGCCGCCGGCCTGCATCAACGCCGCCAGCGATTCGCGGCTCGCGTTGACGGGCAACTGCGCGTTGAACTTGGCGACGTAGACCAGACCCGCCAGGGCGATCACCGAGCCGGTGAAGGTGTAGAGGAAGAACTTAACGGACGCGTGCTTGCGGTTGGTCGATCCGAAGACGCTGATGAGCACGAACATCGGCACGAGCGTGAACTCGAAACAGATGTAGAAAAGGACGAGGTCGCGGGCGATGAAGACGCCGTACATCGCGGCCTGCAGCACCAGCAGCCAGCCGAAGAAGGTGCGGTGACGCTCGGTGACCGCCGTCGTGGACGCCGCCACGCAGATCGGGCCCAGCAAGGCCGTCAGGGCGATCATCAGCATCGAGACCGAGTCGGCGCCGACGCTGAGCTGGATGCCCAACTCGCTCAGCCAGCCGAAGGACTTCTCGTTGGCGAAGACCGCCCCGTTGCTCCAGTCGAAGCGGAGCATCGCGAGCACGGCCGCGGCGGAGCTCGTCAGCATGCCCAGGAACGCGAACGACCTCGCTTGGGCGGCGGGCGCAAGGGCCAGCAGCGCCGCGAAGAGCAGAGGGATCAGAATGAGAGAGAGGAGAATCATGAGGGAGTGGCCCTTAGAAGGTCACCAGCAGCACGATGAGGACGAGGACCGCGATGCCGCCGGCCATGCCGATGGCGTACCCGTGAAGTTCGCCCCCTTGGCTGGGACGCAGCGAGCGGCCGATGAAGCGAGGCAGCCAGCCGAGGAAGTCGACCAGCCCGTCCACGACGTACTTGTCGATCAGCGCGAAGATGTTGGAGACGACCCACAGCGGCTTGACGATCAGCAGGTCGTAGATTTCGTCGACGTACCACTTGTGCTGCGCGGCGGTGGCGAGGGGACCGAAGGCCGGCAGGAGCGAATCCGCCTTGGACGTGGCGGCCGTGGTTCGCCCGGCGTAATGCAGCAAGTAGGCGATGAAGATGCCGATGAAGCCGACGACGCCCGAGACGATCATCATCGCCTTGTGGGCGTCATAGCCGAAGAACGTGGCGTGGGCGTGGCCCTCGCCGTGCCCGCCGTGGGCCGCCTGGGACGCGGCGACGCCCAGGTACTTGGCGCTCGATCCGTCGACCATCGAGGCGAGCCAGCCGCCGTGTTCCCCGCCGATCTTCAGCGGGATGATCGCGGCGAAGGCGGCGATGGCGAGGACGCCAAGCACGAGATTGATGGCCCAGCCGGGGGCGTGGGGGTGGAAGTCCGCGTGAGCCGCGGCGTGGCCCGCATCGGCCTTGTGGCCGTGATCCCCATGCCCGTCCCCATGCCCATGCCCGTCCCCATGGGCGTCGCCGTGGCCATGGCCGTGATCGTCGTGGGCATGCAGTTCGTCGCCAGGCTCGCAGTGCTTGGGACCGACGAAGACCCGGAAGAAGACGCGGAAGGTGTAGTAGGCCGTGAGACCGGCCGTGAGCAGGAGGATCCAGCCGATGGGCTGCATGCCCGGGGTGGCAAAGGCGTCGCCCAGGATCATGTCCTTCGACCAGTAGCCCGCGGTGATCACGGGGAAGCCCGCGAGGTTGAGGCACCCGACGAACATCGCCAAGCCGACGACGCCCCACCCCTTCATGAAGGCCACGCCCGAGAGCTTGCGGAGGTCGAGTTGGCCCGCAAAGCCGTGCATGACCGCGCCGCACGAAAGGAAGAGCATGGCCTTGAAGAAGGCGTGCGTGAAGACGTGGGCCGCCGCACCGACGCTGCCGAGCACGGACAACCCGCAGAACATGTAGCCGAGCTGGCTCACGGTCGAATACGCCATGATCCGCTTGATGTCGAACTGGGCCATGCCGATGGTGGCGGCCAACAAGGCGGTCAGGGCTCCGACCCAGCCGACGATGGGCAGGGCGTGCTCCGAAAGGAGGAAGAGCGGGTAGGTGCGGGCGATCAGGTAGACGCCCGCGGTGACCATCGTCGCCGCGTGAATGAGGGCCGAGACCGGCGTCGGGCCTTCCATCGCGTCCGGCAGCCACACGTAGAGCGGCAACTGGGCCGACTTGCCGAAGGCCCCCACCATCAGCAGCATGGGGATCAACTGGACGATGCCGGGGATCTGGTCGACCTTGCCCTCGCGGAGCAGGTCGAGCGAAGGGCCGAGCCTGGCGAAGATCTCGCGATACTCGACGCTGCCGAAGTGCACCCAGCAGAGCATGATGCCAAGGGCGAGGAAGAGGTCGCCGATGCGGTTGACGATGAAGGCCTTCTTCGCCGCCGCGACCGCGCTGGGCTTCTTGTAGAAGTAGCCGATCAGCAGGTACGAGCAGAGTCCCACGCCCTCCCACCCGAGGTAGAGGAGCACGAGGTTGTCGCCCATCACCAGGCAGGCCATCGAGAAGACGAAGAGACTGAACGCCGCGAAGAAGCGGCAGTAGCCCGTGCCGACGTCGTGGCTCATGTACTCGCTGGCGTAGAGCGCAATCAGCGTCGCCAAGCCGGTCACGAAGAGCATCCACAGGCACGTCAGCGAATCGAGATGGAAGGCGAAGTTGGCCTGGAATCGCTGACCCGCCTCGGCGCCCCACGAGTAGTTGATCCACTCGAAGAGGTGCGTCACCATCACCGCCCCCTCCCCCGCGCCTCGCAGGTCGAGCGAGGTGGCGACGACCGTCGCGAACGAGGCCGCCAGACACGCCACCGTGATCCAGGCGGGCAACTTCGAACGGACCTTGAAGGCGGCGCACAGGCCGCAGAGGACGAAGCTCAGCAGGGGCAGCAGCGGCACCAAGGCCGCGAAGGCCGGCCCGTCCACGACCGCGCCCGCGGCATGGGCCGCAGCCCCGGCCGCCTCATGCTGCGCGGGCAGCAGGCCCGCCCATGTGCTCAGAATGCTCGTAGCGTGCATCAACTTGGCCGTTCCTGTTCAGGGGGATGATTCGACTCGGGGCGACGTCGCCGGACGGGGGCCTCTCAGCCCTTGAGCTCCTGCCAGTCCTCCGCGCTCAGCGACTCCTTGCGACGGAAGAGCAGGACGATCAGCGCCAAGGCCATCGAGGCCTCGGCCGCGGCGACCGTCAGGACGAAGATCACGAAGGTCTGACCGGTGTAGTCGAGATGGAAACGGCCGAAGGCCACCAACGCGATGCCGGCCGCCTGGAACATCAGTTCCGTGCACAGGAACATGATGATCAGGTTCCGCCGCGTCAGGAAGCCGATCAGGCCGATCGTGAACATCAGGAGCGACACGACCACGTAGTGGGCGAGCGTCGCCTGCGCCATCGGGGCCGGAAAGCCGGTCTGGGCCAGCAGCAAGAACAAATCGTGCGTCATTCCAGACCTCCACCTTCGCTGGTGCGGTTGTCGATCTTCGCCTTGGCGAGGGACGCCGCGAGCGAATGGGCCTGCTTCATCTTGGCTTCCTCGTCGATCTGCACCTGCTTGCGGCTCAGCACCACCGCGCCCAGCATCGCCATCAGCAAAATCACGCCCGCGATCTCGATCGTGCCGGGGTGGTCGCGAAGCAGATTGAAACCCAACCGATCCGGATTGGAGACCTTGAGGTCTTCGGGAATCGCCGCCTGCGACTCGGCCCCGCCGCTATCGACGATGGTGACCTTGCGGGCGCCCCAATCGACCACGGCGCGATTCTTCTCGTCGAGCTTCACCTTGCCGCCGGCGGGAAGCGAGCCCTCCCCGGCCAACGCACGCTCGATCTTCCGGGGCATCTCGGCCAGCAACGCATCGGACTGGATCGGGGCCGGGACCTTCAGGCCGGGCAAGCCGCGGAACGCCAAGGTGGTCATGATGGCCAGCAGCAGGAAGCCCACCACGGTGGCCGCGACCGGCTCGCGAGCGGCGGTGTCATACTCGGTCAGCACTTCGATCTCGCCCTCCTGGGGCGACTGGGTGGCCAACATGATCACGAACAGGTACGTGATGAGGATCGCGCCGGCATACACGATGATCATGGCAAACGCCATGAACTCGGCCGACAAGATCAGGAACAGGCCCGCCGTCGCGATGACGGTCAGGACGAAGTACAACGCGGCGTACACGGGCCTGGGGTGGGTGATGACCCGCAGGGCTGCACCGAGTGCAACCAGCGAGAAGACGTAGAAGTAGATGTTGGGGAGCGAGGCCGGATTGGTCGCGCCCAGTCCAAGCAACAGCAGGCCGCCGGCCAAGGACGCAATGAGCGCGCCCAAGACCTGCGGGCTGATGCCTCGACGGGGCAGGGAGAGGCACACACCCAGTGCCCCCAGCACGCATAGTCCATACAACATGTAGGGGTTGATGATCTGCTTGATGGTTTCCAAATCGCCACCCTGAAAAAGAGCTCACGGGGCGGGGGGCCCCGATATTGGGTGCAGGGTAGATGCGCTGAGGGCCGGGATCCACCACTGGCAGGGTGACGTTCGCCATCGAGCTCGACTTGGGGCTCGGTCGTGAAGTCGCATCGAGTGCCGATGGCGTCATCGGCTACCATGGGCCGTGCCGCCACCCCATGCCGCTGGAGAAGGGAGTCTCCGCGTCGAGACGCCGACGGACTATCGCCGGTGGGTGCCCAACGCCCTGACGGGATCGCGTCTGGTGATCGCGGCGGCTTTTTTCATCCTGCTGTCGGTCTGGAACTATCCCGCCAACCAGTTGGTGGTCTCGGCGCGCCATCCACTGTGGGCCTACTTGGTCGCCGCGGCCCTCTTCGGGCTTGCGGCCCTGACCGACGCCATCGACGGACCCTTGGCTCGACGCTGGAAGACGGTGAGCCAGTTCGGCCGGGTGATGGATCCCTTCGCCGACAAGGTGTTGGTGATGGGCGCGTTCATCATGCTGGCTGGACCGACGTTCGGCTCGGACCTGCCGGGGCGTCCGGCGCTGCAGGTGAGCGGCGTGACGTCGTGGATGGTCGTGCTCATGCTCAGCCGCGAACTGCTGGTGACCTCCATCCGATCGGTGATGGAGCAGTCGGGCGCCGACTTCTCAGCCAAGGCGTCGGGGAAGGCCAAGATGGTGGTGCAGGCCGGGGCGATCCCCTTGATTCTGGTGCTGCTGGGCATCACGCCGGTGGGCCCCGGCACGTGGGGCCGGCTGTGCATCGACGCCACCATGTACGTCACCTTGGCGGTGACGCTCGTCAGCGGCGTGCCGTACGCGACGGCCGCGCTTCACGCCTCCCGCGCGGCCTCCTCCCGCTCCTGACGCTTCCGATGCGATCTCGCCCTCCCATGTGGATCACGACCTTCGGCCTTGGCGCCATGCGCCCCGCGCCGGGCACGTGGGGGTCGTTGCCCCCCGTGGTCGCGGCGGGGTTGCTCTGGGCGCTGGAGTGCGGCCCCAACCAGTCGCCCTGGCTCTTCAACGGCGTGCAGGCGACCTTCCTCGCGACCTTCTCGATCGCGTGCATCGCGCAGGGCGACCGGGCCGAGGCGCACTTTGGCCGCAAGGACCCGAGCCACGTGGTGGCCGACGAAACGGCGGGCCAGTCGCTGGCGTTGATGCTGCTGCCGCCCGTCGCCTTCGCGGATCCGATGCGTGCCGCCCTCACGCTCGCGATCGCGTTCCTCTCGTTCCGCATCCTCGACATCATCAAGCCGTGGCCGGCTCGGGGCCTCCAGCGAGTGCCGGGCGGATGGGGCATTCTCATCGACGACCTGATCGCCGGGTTCTACGCGGCGGTGGCGACGCAACTGGCGGTGCGATGGATGTGGATATGGTGAACAAGGCCCTCGCGTGACGACGGCCGTCACGGGCTCACTGGTGACTCGACGAGAGGTCCTCGAAGGCCTCCTCGAAGTCGAAGACGCCCAGGAAGTCCTCGAAGCGATCCTGCTCGGTCTTGCGGAGCTGCTTGGTCTCGATCATGTCGAAGACGATGCGTCCGAAGTCGTCGGTGCTGCGGATGTTCCAACGCGCGAGCACGGTGCGGGCCAGTCGCCCGTAGCGATTGATCGCGAAGTCGCGAAGCCCCAGGCACAGTTGCTGCCCGCTGACGTGGCGGGATTCGTCCTCGGGGTCGGCATCGCCCGCGGCCATCTGCTGGGCCGCGAGTTCGCCGTGAACCGTCTTGACCGTGTGGCCCAAGCCGGCGAGCACGAACTCGTACGCGCGAACGGGAAAGCGTCCCGACCCCGGCGCCGGCCGGTCGGGTTCCTGGGCATCGAGGATGTCGTCGAACGAATCGCTCACGCTGCTCCTCGCGGCACTGCCGTCGCTTCCACCTGAGGACCGAATCATACCCATCCGACATCCGCCCGAAAGGCCCCGACGCCGCTCTTCGCGCCACGCACATCGTCATCCTGAGCCGACGGCCTCAATCCGGACCGACGCTGACATGGGGGTGACCCCGCACCAACCACCTGAGACGGCGACGCGTCCACACGCCCTTGTCGCCGATCCCCACCCTGGCTGCGGTCCGCACCGGGGGCATCTCCCCGCGGCGATCCTCGATCCACAGGGATTCACCGGCGGCAAGATCGAGTCCATCGAGCGACCGATCGATCGCCATCGCCACGCAGAGTTTTCCCGGACCACTGCAGCACGAACCGGGGGGCTTTCCCCCGCGTCGGCGACGCATGAGATCGATCCCCTCCACCGGCTCGAGGGCGCGGATCAGCACCGCCTGCGGATCGTCGCGTTTCGAGCACACGACGTTCACGCAGTGGTGCATCCCGTAGGTGAAGTAGACATAGCAGGTCCCCGGCTCCGCGTACATCGACTCGTTGCGGGGCGTGCGGCGGCCCCCGAACGCATGACTCGCCCGATCCTGCACCCCCACGTACGCCTCGGTCTCGACGATGACGCCCGCCAGTCGTTCGCCGCCGGGAAGCAGGCGGACGAGGGTGCAGCCGAGCAACCGCGGGGCGAGCGCCGCAGCGGAAAGGGTGAAGTGATCGCGAAGCAGTCGCATGGCGCCGACTCGCGGTGCGTCAGGGCTCACGCATAGGCGTGCAGGCCCGGCAGCAGGAGATTGACCCCGAAGTAAGTCCACAGCATGACGACGAAGCCGACGACGCTGAGCCACGCGGTGGCGATGCCCTTGCTTCCCGGCGAGGCGATGCGGACGTGCACCACGATCAGGTAGACGATCCACGTGATGAGCGCCCAGATCTCCTTGGGATCAAAGGCCCACCAGCGTCCCCACGAGTGATCGGCCCACCATGCGCCAAGCAGGATGCCCACGCCCAGCGTCCAGAAGGCAAGTTGCAGGATGATCAGCTGGGCGGTGTCGAGATCGGCGAGCAACTTGGCTCGGGGGGCGACAACGCCCGGCCCGCCCACCGCCACGGCGATGGTGCCTCCGCCGACCCCTGGGCCCGCGATCTCGCCCTCGCCCTTGAAGTAATGCGTCCCGAGATAGAACAGACTGCACACAAAGCCCAGCGCTATGAGGCCGTACGAGACCAGCACCGTGGTGACATGGTACTTGAGCAGCGAACTGGTGTTGAGGATCGCCGCCTCACGCTCGATGTGAACGCCGGGAATGCCCGTCTGGGTCGCCGTGAGCAGGACCATGAACCCGACGGCGGCCGCCGCCGCGCCGAAGAGCCATTGCCGGCGGACCACCATGACGATGGTGCCCACCGTGGCGGCGAAGAGACTGACGCCCGTCATCGACTCGAACTGGTTCTGAATGGCGAACCGCTCCGCGATCATGCACCGCAGGATGAAGCCGGTGGCGTGCAACCCCAGCGCGAGGGCCAGCACGGTGACCCCCGCCTGCGCCAGCCACGTGCGTCCGATGCCAAAGGCCAGCAGCAGCAGCACGAGCGAGACGAAGTAGGCCCAGTACCCCCACTCGAAGGCGTTCAGACGGTTGTAGAAGACCTCGAGCCGGCGCGACGTGGTCGGGTAAACGGAGGCGTTGATCTTGGGAAGTTCCGCGGCCAACGCGGACGCGGCGACGTTGACGCCCGATGCGTCGCGGGCCCGCCAGGCCTTGCCCAGCGCCAACGCGGCGGCACGGGCGGGATGATCTTCGGCGAGGGAGGAGATGTGGACCCATGCCGCGTCCTTGGTGGCGGGTGCGACGACCATGAAGTTGGCGCGGCACTCCATGAACATGCGGAGCGCGTCGTCCACCCGACCGGAGGCCCGCATGTACGGCTCGGCGTCGGCGAGGCCCGAATGGGCCTGAACGACGGCGGACATGTGGCGATCGATCATCAGCGGCGTGACCCGCCCGACCCGCTTCCAGCGTTCGCGGATCTCCGCGTTGGCGTCGCCCGGGAAGGCCGCCTCGAGGAGCGACTCGCGGAGCGGAAGGTACTCGATGCCCACCAAGGGCTTTTCGAGGTAATACGCGGGATCGATGGTCAGGTCGAGGAGCGTGAAGATCGGGTCGTACTTGACGTCGGTGACGTTCTCGCCGCCGCCTTCCTTGGGAGACTTGAGGAAGTCGACGTACGCGCGACGACCGGTGATCTTCGAGACGGTCTCCATCGCGAGGGTCTTGAGGACCTTGGCACGGCCGTTGTGGAAGACCGAAAGACCCAGCAGGGGTTCGAGGTCGACGCGGGCGGCGAAGGCGGCCTTCTCGGCGGGCGTGCAGACGGCCGCGGGGTCGGTGCTGTGCTGGCCGAAGGGGTTGGCCTGCGACGCGCCGGCGGCGGCGACGTTCTGGGTGGCGGGGTGGGCGTTGCCCTCCGGGGCGGTTTGTGCCGCGGCGGCACGAACCAGCAACACCGCCACGAGGCACAGGCCGGCGTTGCGAAGGGATTGCAGTGCAAGTCGTGCGAAGCGGAGGAAAGGGATCATGAAGGGGCTCCCGTGGAGACGGGCTCGGAGGGTGTTGTCGGTAAAGGCGTCGCGGGGGCGGCCTCGCGTCGAGGCGGAACGAAGGTGCCGGCCTTGAGTTGCTCCTGGATGCGACGTTTTTCGCGTTGGACGAGCCAGGGCTTGAGGTAGAAGGCCCACGGGATGCCCAGGGCCATCAGGACGCCGCCGAAGGCGATGACGTGGATGCCGGGGCTGTTGCCGACGCCCAGGATGGTGAAGCTGGCGAAGGGCTTCTTGATGAGCCCGGCGTCGGCCTGCGTCTGGCTTCGGGCCCAGCCCTGCGCATCCCACCCGGCTTGACTGAACTTGAACTGATTGGGATCGACGCCAGCGACGAGGCGTCCGGCGACGTTCGAGAGCAGGCCGGCCTTGTCGTTCCAGAAGTACGGCGCGGTGAGGGGGGCGTTGAGTTGCGTGACGTGTTCGAAGGAATCGAAGGCGCCGTCCATCGAGGTGACGCGGAGCGTGGACTGGTAGTCGCGGGGCGCGCCTCGATGGTCGTACGAGATCATCTTGAAGTCGGCGAGTTGGATGGCGAAACCGGGCAGGCGATGCTGAAGGCGGCCGAAGGCGAGGTTCACCCGCCGCCCGCCGACCTCGACGGCGCGTTCGGTCTCGGCTCCGACGCCGAAGTACTTGGAGAAGGGCAACCAGACTCGCTCGCGCGGCGCGTCGGGGGCGTCGCCAAGCCGCACCTCGACGGCGAGCATCGCCTTCTCGTGCGTGCCCATGGCCTGACGGTCCTTGCGGACCTCCTCGGCGGGCGCGGGACTCGGGCGGTCGATCTCGCGGCAGTGGGCCCAGCGGTCGCCGACGCTCAGACTGATCTTGTCGACGATCTGGTTGAGACGATCGCCCGCGTCGAGGCGCTCGAGCACCCGCACCTCGCCGCCCTTTTGCCGCACGACCGCCCGCGTGCCCGCGGCGGCGTCATCGAGGTAGACGCCAAGGCGACTGGCATCGATGAGGGCGATGCGGATGGCAGGATCGGCGTTGCGGCGCTTGGGGCGGCCGTCCGCGGCCACGCCTTCGACCATGTCCTGATTGATGGCGGGAAAGCGGTGGTAGACATACCGATCGAAGACCTCGCCCTTGGCCTCGCCGATCCCGGGCGTCTCGACGGTGACGACGGCGACGCTGCTGACGGCGTCCTTGTAACCCGGGGTGATGATCGGGAAGGGTGGCGTGGGCGAGAGTTGCTTGACGCTCAGGCGGTAGCCGGTGGGCGCCACGTCGATGACCGAGCCCACGGTGACGGGGTGCACGCTGCGTCGCGAGGGCCGGCCCCCGACGCCGGGCACCTCGACCACCAGCGCGTGCTGCGTGCCGTCCGGGAGGGGCTCGCAGAGGTCTCGCCATCGCTCGTCGGGCATGCCCGCGTCGGCGCCCGCCGTGTACTCGATGGCGAAGACCCCCTCCTGCTCGCTGACCCGATCGGTGGGCGAACCGGGCAAGAGGGTGAATGCGAGCACGGGATCATCCGAGACGCGTCCCTGATCATCGGGGAGCGAACTGTGCATGTAGACGATCCGCAGCGGGTTGGCCGCCCGGCCCGGGGCGGGCTCGGCCTTGATCCAGTCCTTGTGCACGGTGGCGAAGGCGCAGTACCCCACGATCCTCGCATGGATCTCCGGGTACATGTCGGGCGCGCCGTCGGCCACCGGAAGGTCCAGCGGCCGCTGCGGCGCCTCGAGCCACGGCGCCTTGCGACGAGCCGTCTCCCACGCCGACACGCCTCGGATGGCCGACAGGTCGTAATCGTTGTACCGAGGCACGCCGGCCAGCGGACGCTGCTCCCATCCCTTGCCCGCCTCGATGTACACCGCCGTGCGGGTGTTGTCGAAGAAGACGTTCTGGGGCGGCCCCACCAGCGGCGTGCCCGACGACGGATCGAGTTGGCCGGCGAAGAGGAGCGTGTCCCCCTCTCGCTTGAGCCCGCTGTAATACACGCTGCCCAGGGCGATCACCACGATGCCCGTGTGCACCGTGAGGACGCCGACGTTCTTGAAGGTGAACTCGATGCGACGCACCGTCGACACCACCATGTTGGCCACGAAGGCCAGCAGGACCAGCCGCAAGGGCCACCATGCGTAGAACTCGAGCTCCGACATCTCGAAGCCCGGCAGGCGCCTGATCGTGACCGCGTCGTAGCGAGCGACGAACGCCTTGAAGAGTCGCAGGCCCGTGTCCCGCACCGGGTCGTAGATGAGCGACGGCCACACCCAGCGGTGCCACGCGAAGGTCGCCAGCACGCCCAGCGCCAGCGTCAGGATGAACATGCTCGCGAAGAGGAGCGGGCTGGTCCGCCAACGCCCCGCCGTGCGGCGGTGAATCGCGAACATCGGGAGGCCGGCGACCGGCACGACGAGGGCAAGGAGCGTCAGCCCGATCACGAGGTACGTCGGCGCCAGCGCCAGGAGCCCGATGGGAACGCTCGCCAGCGTGCCGTACAAGGCCACCAGCGAGAGCAGGATGACGGCGAGCGTGATCGAACTCAAGGCGCGAAGGGTCGCCTTGATCGGCCACAGCCACGGACCTCGGAAGAGTTCGTCGTCTGCCGCCCGGACTCGCTGCCACTTTGCGCTCATGCGTCCATGCCTTCCCTGCCCGAACCCCTCCTTCGCCCGAACGCTACGCAGCGGCAGGAGCGATGTTCGACGTCTGGGTGCGTTTCGCCCCTCCGCGCGGATTCACTTGCCGATCAGCAGCAGTTCCGGCCTGCTCCCAGCTAACAAAATACGATCGACGGCGAGCTCAAGACGCGTCGAGCCGGGCCGCTGCGCGTTGACGGCCACCACGCCGGCGATCTCCGCGTTGCGCTTGAAGGTGAAGTGGATCGGGTCGAGTCCGAGCACCATGGCCGCGTCGAGCGTCACCATGCCCAGCAGCGTCATCGCCCGGAGGGCGTCCCGCCGGTAGAGGAGCCGCATTTCATCGAGGATCGAGAGTCCCGGGAGGCGACCGGGGTCGGTCTGGCCCTCGAGGCCCTCGTGCCACAGATTGATGATCGAGTCGGTGCCCAGGCCCAGCCGCACGCCGCAGAAGAGCAGTTCCCGGTAGCGATGCTCGCCGAACTCCTCGTCGGTCCGGAAGTACGCGCTGGCCCGGGGGCAGAAGACCACGGGGGTGCGGGTGTCGAGGAGGATCCCGATGTCGCGATCGGAGAGGCCGTTGCAATGGACGGCGATGAAATCGCCGTAGCCAAGCACGTCGCGGAGGTGCTCCACGGGGCTCTGTCCCTTGCCGATCGAGCGGAGCACCTGGTCGTCCCAGATGCCGATGCGTTCGAGGAGTTGTCGGGAGGGCCCCCCACCGGCGGCGATGAAGTCCCGCTCCGACGCGGTCTCCGCCAGGTGAGTCATCAGCGGCAGGTGGTGCCGGTTGGCGATCTCGGCCGCCCGCATGAACGCCGCGTGCGAGACGGTCGTCGGGGCGTGAGGCGAAATGCCCAGGCTGAATCGCCGGCGGCGAATCCGACGCACGCCCTCCTCGACGGTCTCCTCGAGACGCTCGAGTCCTTCCTGTTCGCGTCGACCAATGGCGAAGAACTCCACGAAACTGGTGCCCCACAGGGGCGAGCGAAGGAGTTCCTCGTACGGCGCGAGCCGCGGCCAGCCGCCGGCGGATCCGGCCACGTCTCCCACCGCGACCACCCCCGAGGCGAGGCATGAATCGATGCCCAGCCGCACGGACTCGGCGATCTGCTCATCGACGGTGCGGCGGCGGGTCCTGACGAGCTCGATGAAGCCGTCAAAGCCCCGTTCAGGGTCGAAGGGTTGAGGCCCCACGTGGGTCAGGTCGAGGTGGCAGTGAGCGTTGACCATGCCCGGGATGAGCACGTCGTCGGGCCGGTTGACGACGCGAGCCTTGGCCGAGGCCGGATGGCGTTCGACCAGTTCCCGAGGCCCGGCCGCCAGGACCTTGGTGTGGGCGTGGATGGGGTG
Organism: Phycisphaerae bacterium; assembly: GCA_037139735.1. Lineage (GTDB taxonomy): Bacteria > Planctomycetota > Phycisphaerae > Phycisphaerales > UBA1924 > UBA2402. The sequence goes on along the minus strand of JBAXFU010000004.1, from coordinate 28,909 downwards.
GCGGTTGCCGACCTCGAGCACATCGACATCGCGAAGCTCGAGCAGCAGCGAGCCGGGGGAGGCGGAGACGGCCAAGGCGTCCTCGATCGCGAGGGCGTCGATGCGGAGATATTCGGGTGGAGAGGGGGTGTCGGGCACGTGGGCGGCGTCGCGATGGTCGGTCGGGTGAAGATCGGGATCCGGCGGGGCCGATCGGCCGATCGACGAAGGGGGCAGGATGGTAGAGGGCGGGTGCCGGGAATCTGCACGAACCATGCCGCAAACGCGAAATTCCCGACCCCAATGGGTCTACGATCGTCGACCCGATCGCGGACAAGGCCGCACTGGGCGCACGGTAGCGCCCGGGGCAGGGCACGGGGCACGCGAGCGGAGGCACACGAGCCGAAGGAGTGAATCGTCGATGAAGACCACGATGCGAACCACCGCGATGAAGATGCTGGCGCTGACGCTGGCGGCCGGCACCCTGACGGGCTGCGTGGGCCAGGGCGAGTACGACAACCTGTACACCACCAACCGCAGCCTCAAGGCCCGCAACGCGGAGCTCGAGCGCGAGCGTGACGAGGCCCGCACGGCACTGGAGGCCCTGAAGAAGAACCTCGGCGCCGGCGAGGGCGCGCTCGCCGCGCTCCAGAAGGAGAACGCCGACCTGCGTCGCCTGCTCGACGGGGCCAACGCCAGCATGAAGGACCTCGAGTCCCGCATGGCCGGCCTGGACTTCGGCAAGCTCGACTCCGACACCGACGCGATGCTCAAGGAGTTCGCCCGCACCTATCCGAACCTGGTCAAGTACGACTCGGAGCGCGGCATGCTCCGCTTCGCGAGCGACCTGACCTTCGACTCGGGCTCGATCGTCGTGAAGGACGAGGCCAAGCGGGCGATCGCCGCCCTGGCCGAGGTGCTCAAGAGCTCGTCGGCGACCCAGTACGAAGTGGTCATCGAGGGCCACACCGACAGCCAGCGCGTCAGCGCGAATACGGCCCGCAACCACCCGACCAACCGTCACCTCTCGGCCCACCGCGCCATCGCGGTGATCAACGTGCTGGGCGACAACGGCGTCACCTTCGGCCGCATGCTCGCCGCGGGCTGGGGCGAGTATCGCCCCCTGGTGCCCAACGCCGCCAACGGCAACACGCCCGCCAACCGTCGCGTCGAGATCTTCCTCGCCAAGGCCCGCGGCACCGGCACCGCCCAGAACACCCCGGCCCCCGCAGCCGAACCCGCGCCGGTCGCCCCCGACCGCCGCGAGCCCCCGAAGAAGCCGATGGACCTGACCAAGTGAGGGTCGAGGCGTGACGCCTCTCGTGGAAGGCCTCTCGCAGAAGGCCCCTCGCGTCACGGCTCCACACGAACCTCGAACCAAGGACCGGCCCCTCGCGGGCCGGTCCTTGTCGTTTTCCGCACGATCACTCGCTCACCGCCAGCAGCGCGAACGTGGCGAGCCAGTGCTCGCCCACGTAGTCGCCGGTGACATGGGCCAAGGCCGCATCGAGGTGATCGGTGAAGGCCTTGGAGGCCAACGCCCTCCGGGGGTCGGCCTCGGGGAGCGCCTTGCCGATGGAGCGCCAGCACCACGCTCGGCAGAGGTTCAGCCCGTCGAGATGCGTGATCTGCGCATCGGCCCGATCGCTCACCGTGGCGGGCGTGAAGAGGGTCGCGGGCTTGCCCGCGGCCAAGTCGGGAAGAAACGCGTCGAACCACGCGAGAAACTCCGTGGGCTCGAGCACCCGCCGCATGCACTCGGATTCCATCAGCGCAGGGGAGATGAAGTCGGTGCCGTCTGGCTCCCACGCCGGGCAGTTGACATCGCGGCCGTACCACGCCTTGGCCTTGTCGACGATCATGGCCCGCAACGACGCATGCCCGGCGATCGTCGCGTAGTCGACGGCGAGCGAGAGCCCGAAGGCGGCGTTGTTGTGCGTACCGACCCGCACGGGGTAGGTGGCCTTGGGAAGGAAGTTGACGTAGAGCACCGCGAAGGCGTCGACCAGGGGTTGGAGCGCGTCGCGCCAACGCACCATGGCCGCGCCGAGCGGATCGGAGGCGGACTTCTCTCGACATGCCAGGTGAAGTTCGGCGCCGAGCTTGAGCAGCCACGCCCAGCCGTAGGTGCGTTCGAACGTGCCGCGGCTCTTCTGCCGCAGGTACGCCACCTCTCCCGCGACCTTGTCGGCGGTGAAGTTGCGGTCAAGGAGCGAGGCGACGGCGGGCGCCTGGGTGAAGAGCGAGGGCATGAGCCGCAACGCGCGAACGAGCAGCCAATGCCCGTGCACGCTGGAGTGCCAGTCGTACGAGCCGTAGAAGATGGGATGAAGCTCGCGCGGCGAACGCACCTCGCCGGCGTCGTTCATCACGTGATCGAGCTTGTTGGGATATTCCTTCTCGGCATGCCCGAGCACGATGGACGTGAAGTGCTCGAGGAACGTCGTGGGGTCGGGGGTGCGCATCGTCTCCGATGGTACCGGGCCCGCGCGACGTGCCGTTGCGATCAGAACCGCTTGCGGCCCTTGCCCATCGATCCCATGCCGGGCCGACGGGGCGTCTGGTCGGTGAAGCGGGGACGCCCGTCGGAGTCGGTCGCCTGGGGCGAGGAGCGTTCGGGACGACCGCCGCCGTGCGCGGGCGGGCGAGCGGGACGGGAGGCGTCGCGAGCGTCTCGCCGCGGCTCGTGCGGCTGGTGCTGGCGCCGGGGTTGACCGGCGCCCTGCGGGCGTTCGCCGCGGCCTTGCCGGGGGTGCTGCTGCCGCCCGCCCTCGTCGTGCTCGCGAGCGGGTTGCTCGGCGGACTTGGGGGGCGGGGGCGGGAGCTCGGGCAACTTCGCGTTGACGGGAATGCGCTTGCCGGTGAGGCGCTCGATGTCGCGGAGGAGCAGTCGCTCGGCCTGCGGGTCGCAGAAGGCGATGGCCACGCCCGTCGCGCCCGCGCGGCCGGTGCGGCCGATGCGGTGCACGTACGACTCGGGCTCCATCGGCAGGTCGTAGTTGATGACGTGGGTGATGCCGTCGACGTCGAGACCTCGTGCCGCGACGTCGGTGGCGACGAGCACCTTGGTGCGGCCGCTCTTGAAGGCGTCGAGACTGCGGGTGCGCTGGTTCTGGTTCTTGTTGCCGTGAATGGCCACCGCGGCGATGCCGGCCTGCACGAGCCGCTTGCACACCTTGTCCGCGCCGTGCTTGGTCTTGGTGAAGACGACCGCACGAGCGACCTTCTCCTCGCCCACGATGGCGGCGAGCAGGCCCTGCTTGGTCTGCTGATCCACGATGTAGACGCTCTGCTCGATGAGCGGAGCCGCGCTCGAGACGGGGGCGACGGAGACCTTCGCGGGGTTGCGGAGCAGCGACTCGGCGAGGCGCTGGATCTCGGGGGGCATCGTCGCGCTGAAGAGGAGCGTCTGACGCGTCTTGGGCAAACGAGCGGCGATGTCGCGGATGGGCTTGATGAAGCCCATGTCGAGCATGCGGTCGGCCTCGTCGAGCACGAAGACCTCGACGCCGGAGTAATCGACCAACCCCTGATCGGTGAGATCAAGGAGGCGGCCGGGCGTGGCGACGAGGATGTCGATGCCGCGACGGAGATTGTCTTCCTGCGGCCGCTGGCCGACGCCACCGAAGATCACCGCGCCGTTGAGGCCGGCGTGGCGGCCGTAGGTCTTGAAGCTGTCGGCGATCTGCGAGGCGAGTTCACGCGTGGGGCTGAGCACCAAGGCGCGGAACTTCTTGGCGGGAACGCCCTTGGCGCGAGGGGCGGTCGGTGCCACGCCGGAGACCAGGCGATGGAGGATGGGCACGGCGAACGCGGCAGTCTTGCCGGTGCCGGTCTGGGCGCATCCCAGCACGTCGCGACCCTCGAGCACGAGGGGAATGGACTTGGCCTGAATGGGCGTCGGGGTGGTGTACCCCTCTTCGCCGATGGCGCGCAGGATGGGCTCGGAAATGGGGAACGAGGAGAACGTGATCGACAAGAGAAACTTTCCTGGCCGTGGCGTCCGAAACGGACGCGACCGTGGCCATGGCACGAACGGAGGGGACCAACCCTGGCCGAAGAGCGTCGACAGTCCTCGTGATGGAGGGATCGAGCAGCGTCAGGACGCAAGGGGCGACACGCGTCGCCTTGGTGCGTCCCATCCACGTCCGCGAGGGCTCGCGTGGGCAAGACGCCTTCCGGAACGCGTGCGGGCGTCCGGATGTACATGAATGATAGGCACCCGACCGCGCCGCCGCCGGGGATGCCCGAAAGTCCCCATAGCATGAGGTGCCGCACCCGAATCGAGGCGAACGCCGCGAACGAGGACCGTGTCGGCCCGGAGGACACGCCATGCTCACGACGGCGCAGCAGCAACTGATCGAATCGAAGCACCACACCCTGCATCACCGTCGGGGGCAGGCGCTGCTCGACCACCCGCTGTACACCAAGGGCACGGCCTTCACCGAGGACGAGCGGGCGAGGTACGGGCTGACGGGCCTGCTCCCGCCGCAGATCGAGACGCTCGAGCAACAAGCCGTTCGCGCGTACGGCGCGTTCCGGACCCGCGCCTCGGACCTCGACAAGCACATCTTCCTCCGCGCCCTTCAGGACACCAACGAGGTGCTCTTCTACCGGTTGCTGCTCGACCACGTCGAGGAGATGATGCCCATCGTCTATACGCCCACCGTCGCGCAGGCGTGCGAGCAGTTCTCGCACATCTACCGGCGGCCTCGCGGGCTCTTCGTCTCTTACCCGCTCCGCGACCGCATCCACGAGATCCTCGCCAACCGCCACGGCCGCGACATCGACGTCGTCGTCGTCACCGACGGCGGACGCATCCTGGGCATCGGCGACCAGGGCGTCGGCGGCCTGGGCATCCCCATCGGCAAGCTCTCGCTCTACACCCTCATCGGCGGCATCCATCCCAACCGCACGCTTCCCGTCGTCCTCGACGTGGGCACCAACAACGCCGAACGGCTCCGCGACCCGCTCTACCTGGGCTGGCGCCACGAGCGACTCTCCGGGCAGGCGTACTTCGACTTCATCGATCAGTTCATCGCGGCCTTCAAGGCCGAGCTCCCCCACGCCTGCCTGCAGTGGGAGGACTTCCCCAACTCGGTCGCCCACACGCTGCTCGACCGCCATCGCGACGACCTGCTGAGCTTCAACGACGACATCCAGGGCACCGCCGCCGTCGCGCTGGGCGCCATCCTCGGCGCCGTGAGCGTCAGCGGCAAGGCCCTCCGCGACCAGACCGTCGTGATGTTCGGCGCGGGCTCCGCGGGCATCGGCGTCGCCGACTACCTCTGCCGCGCCATGGTCGACGACGGTCTCTCCGAGCCGGAGGCCCGCGCGAGGTTCTACATCGTCAACCGCGGCGGCGTGCTGCACGCCGCCCGCACCGACCTCAACGCCGAGCAGCGTCGCTTCGCGCAAGACCCCGCCCGGGTCGCCTCCTTCCCCCGCTCTGCGGCAGGCGTCGCGGGCCTCGAGGAGGTCATCGCCTCCGTCCCCGCCACCATCCTGATCGGCCTCTCGACCGTCGGCGGGGCCTTCACCGAGCCGCTCGTGCGGGAGATGGCCCGCAAGACGCCCCGGCCGATCATCTTCCCCCTCTCCAACCCCACCTCCAAGGCCGAAGCCGTGCCCGCGGACCTGCTCCGCTGGACGCAGGGCCGTGCGCTCGTGGCCACCGGCTCGCCCTTCGCCCCCGTCGCCGACGGCGGGCGGGCGATCACCATCGCGCAGTGCAACAACGTCTACATCTTCCCGGCCATCGGACTCGCCTTGGCGGCGTGCAAGGCCACCCGCGTCACCGACGGCATGCTGCTGGCCGCCGCCCGCGCGCTGGGCGAGAAGTCGCCCGCGCTCGTCGACCGCAACGCCCCGCTGCTGCCGCCGCTGCGAGAACTCCGCGAGGTCGCGCGTCACATCGCGCTCGCGGTGTCGCTGCGGGCGCAGGTCGACGGCGTCGCCCCCGCCATCGCCGAACACGATCTGATCCAACGCATCGAACTCGGCCAGTGGGAGCCGCGGTACGAGGCCTGACGCCCGCGGCCGTCAGGCCCTCCCCAGGTTCATGATCGTGATGCTCAGTTGCAGCGCCGTCGCGGTCGACACCCACGCCAAGTACGGCAACTGCGCAGCCGCCACCCACCGGTGATGCCGCCAGATGGCCGCCATCAACCACGGAATCGTCACCAGCACCACGAGAATGTCCACGCTCGCCAGCGGCAGGTTCCGCAGCCCGAACTGGATGGGCGTGAAGACGATGTTCGCAAGCAGGTTGATGCCAAAGGGCAACCCGACCCGCCATGGGATGCGACGCCTCGACATTTGCACCAGCACGAAGCCGAAGGTGACGAGGATGATCGGGTAGAGGATCGACCACATCATCCCGATGAAGGCCGGCGAGGGCGTCCACGAGGGCTTCTCCAGCGAGTCGTACCACGTCTTCCAGTCCATGCCACGACTATCGGCACGCGACGCCCCGTCGAACGAGCGACCCGCCGTCGTTTCGTCAAGACGCCCTCACGCGACCTTCACCTCTGCACAACACACTCCTCAACGAGCCGAAGCGCAATGTTGTCCTCATCCTGACGCATCCGGAGAGGCACGGGCCTTTCATGTTCGGCCTTCCAGGAGCGCTCCTCGGCGCGTCGCCGCGGATCGATCCGCTCGGATGGCGGGAGAAAGACACGATGAACCGAGTTTCCATGACTGCAGCGATGGCATTGGCGTTGGCGGCGGGCGCGGCGATGGGTCAGATCACCGGACCCTCCAGCTCCCAGACGCCTTTCCTCCTTCCGACCAGCGGCGGCACGAGCCCCGCCCCCGGCGCGGTGCGCACGGTGAGCATCTTCACCACCGGCGACTCGATCGGCGGCTATCGGATGGCGGGCATTCCCGACGGCCTGGGCGCCTTCTCGAACGGCGACGGCACGATGTCCCTGCTCATGAACCACGAGATTGGCGGAACCGCCGGTTCCGTCCGTTCGCACGGGAGCACCGGCGCGTTCGTCTCGCGCTGGAACATCAACGCGGACGTCAACAACCTCACCGTCAACTCCGGACGCGACCACCTGACCTCCTCGGCCGGCCTCAACCTCTGGAACGGCACGAGCTACGCCTCCGGCACGACGCAGTTCACCCGCTTCTGCTCGGGCGATCTCGCTCCGCAGAGCGCCTACAGCTTCGGCGGGCTCGGCACCACCAACCGCATCTTCATGAACGGCGAGGAGAGCGGCGCCGAAGGCCGCGCCTTCGCCCACGTCGCCACTGGAGCCGACGCGAACACCACGTGGCAACTCCCCAAGCTCGGTCGATTCTCTTGGGAGAACTCCGTCGCCAGCCCCAAGGCCCAGGCCAAGACGATCGTCATGGGCAACGACGATTCGACCCCCGGTCAGGTCTACATGTACGTCGGCAACAAGACGGATTCGGGCAACGACATCCAGCGGGCGGGCCTGACCAACGGCAACCTCTACGGCATCGCCGTTCAGGGCCTGACGACCGAGACCCGCACGGCCGGCGTGTCCGGTCGCTTCGTTACCGCGAACCTCGGCGACGTCAGCTCCTTGTCGGGCGCTGAGCTTCAGGTCGCCTCCACCAACGCGGGCGTCACCGAGTTCCTCCGCCCCGAGGACGGCGCGTGGGACGCGCGGCCCGGCTTCGAGAACGACTTCTACTTCGTGACCACCGACCGCGTCAACACCACCTCGCAGGTCGGCGCCAGCCGTCTCTACCGCCTCCGCTTCGACGACATCTCCAACCCGGAGGCCGGCGGCTCGGTCACCATGCTCCTCGACGGCCGCACCTCCGGATTCCAGATGCTCGACAACCTCTGCGTCGACAAGTTCGGCCGCATCCTGATGCAGGAGGATGTCGGCAACAACGCGCACCTGGGCAAGATGTGGCTCTACGACACCGCTTCGCAGGGCCTCGCGCTCATCGCCCAGCACGACCCTGCCCGCTTCCTGAGCGGCAGCGCGGACTTCCAGACCGTCGATGAGGAGTCCTCCGGCGTCATGGACGCCAGCGACCTCCTCGGCGATGGCTGGTACCTGCTCGACGTGCAGAACCACAAGTCGCTGGGCGGCGAACTGGTCGAGAGCGGCCAGCTCCTCGCGATGTACGTCGACCCCTCCGTCATCCCCGCGCCGTCTTCGATGGGCCTCCTGGGGCTCGCCGCCCTGGTCGCCGGTCGCCGCCGTCGCTGATCGCACTGCTTCCTCAATACGTCTGTCTCGCGACCGGGCCGGAGCACATCCGGCCCGGTTGTTTTATCTTCTTCGTCGACTTCGCCCTGCACTCGACGACCTCGCGACAAGGGATTGCACGCCACCCGAAGCGCCGCACTCGGGCTGACGGTCGACGCTGACGCGTCCGATGCCGCCGCCACGCAGGCTCCGCCACGCTGCGGGCACCAAGATCCGCATCGAACGATGGCGGCATCGGCCTCCGCGGATCAAGGCATGAATCGAACCGGCTTGGGGCGATCAGCCTCCGCCCGCTCCGCCTCGTCGACGCGGGCGAATCTCCCGCTCGGGGGGCGTGGCGGCCCCGCCTTGATCGCCGCCGGCCGCGGGATTGGGCTTGGCCACCGGCGCATCGATCGCCTTGAGATAGGCGTCGAGCTTGGCTTCCATGTCGCCGGCCCGCTCGGGCATCTCCGCGGCAAGGTCCTTGAGTTCGCTCGGATCCCTCTCGAGATTGAAGAGGTATCGCTTCCCGCTGTCGTCGTTGCGCATGAACTTGTACGGCCCCATGTAGACGGCCGACGCCGGACCGCCGTTGCCCAGGTCGTAGTGCGGGAAGTGGATGTAGATCTCGTCGCGGGGCCGCTTGACGGCCGCGTTCTCCGAGCCCTTGAGCACCTCGACCAGGCTGCCGCCCTCGATGCTGGTCAGATCGTCGCGATGGGCCGCCGCCACGGTGATGGGCGCGCCCGCCATGTCGGCGAAGGTGGGGAGCAGGTCCATGCACGTCGCCCGGACGTGACTGACGAGGCCGGGCTTGATGCCCGGGCCGGCGATGATCATGGGCACGCGGACGCCGCCCTCGCGGACGCTGCCCTTGCCGCCGGCAAGAGGCGGATTGGCAGCCGTGCCGCGGGGACCGCCGCCCCCGCCGCCGGGCGACCCGTGGTCGGTGCTGAAGGCGATGACGGTGTTGTCGGCGACGCCGAGCTCCCGAAGCGTCGCCATCACGCGACCGATGGCCTTGTCCATGTCGCGGATGGCGGCAAGACGCACGAGCTCCTTCTCGCGGGCCGCCTTCATGCCGCTCTTCTCGAGCAGGTCTCGCACCTCCGCGAGCGACTCGGGCGTCGCCTCCGACTCCTTGCCCGCGCCGTAGTGCGACATCTGCACGAAGAAGGGCTTGCCGGCCTTCACCTGCTCGGTGATGAACGCGATGCCCTTGTCGGTGATGGCGATGCCCTCCTCGGGGTTGGGCTCGCGGTTGTTGCCGGGACCGACGTTGCTGTTCGCGCCGTCGTTGACCTCAAAGCCGTGCACGCGAGGGTTCGATCGGCCGACGTGCCACTTGCCGAGGTGGGCCGACGCGTAGCCGGCCTCGCGGAGCACCTCGGCCGTGGTGCGGACTTCTTGGGGCAGTTCCTTCTCCGATGGGGGCGCGATCATGCGAAGGATGAGCGGTTCGCGGGGCGGCGGCGCTTGGCCTTCGCCCCCTTCGGCTCCGCGGCGGCCGCCGCCGGCTCCGCCCCTGCCACCACCACCACCGCCACCACCACCACCGCCACCGCCACCGCCACCACCTTGCTCGCCCCGACGCTCGCCGCCCCCTTCGTTCACGTACGTCATGTGCAACTTCGCGGCACCGATGCCCGTGAAGAACGACGCCCTCGCGGGCGTGCACCGCGGTGCCGTGACGTAGAAGTCGCTGAACCTTGCACCTTCGGCGGCAAGTCGCTCCAGATGGGGCGTCAGGCCCGGCACCGGCGGCGCGTCGAGCAAACGACTGTCCATCACCACCGACGTGCTCGACCACCCCTGCCCCTCGCCGAGGAAGAACACGAAGTTCGGATGGCGACCCTTCGCCACGGCCGTGGGCGGCTCGGCGGCGCCTGAAACCCCCGGCACGCCCGACACACAGGCGACCGATGCCGCCATGAGGTATCCGATGAACGACTTGGGCATCGTGCTGCTTCCTCTTTGTTGAGATCCTTCCAGCGTCACTTCCCGAGTCCGGGGACATCCGTGATCGACAGATCCGGCTTGGTGGTCCACCGCGGCTTCCACCCGTCCCGCGTGATGCGGGTGCGGAACACGACCGTGTTGTCAAGGTCCAGGTCGCTCGTCCAGATCCACGAAGCACCCTTGAAGTCGTGCTGGTAGAAGGGCTCCTTGGGCTGGATTCGATCCTCGGCGTACTCGACGGCCGCGGCCCAGCCGCTGTCGTCGAAGTCGGTCGCGAACCAGTGGTCGGGGATGGGCTCGGTCCGCACCTTGGGGTTCGCCGTGTCGCGGTCGATCGGACCGTGATGGAAGCACTTGGCCTTCCACGAGGCGTTGGTGACCGTGCCGTCGGCGAACTTCAGGATGAACCCGCCGTCCCCGATGTGATTCCCGTACTCGCACCCGGTCTTCGGATCCGCGTTGTCCTTCGCGAGCACCGCGATCGTCATCGGGTACTCGGGCAGCAGGTCCACCGACACCACGTTGTGCGGCAGGAAGTCGATCGAATCCACCGCCGCCGGCTTGCCGTTGATGTACATCACGAACCAGTTGTCGGCGTACATCGACGCCCGATTCGTGTCCGACATCGCGGGCTTCACGACGCCCCCCTGGTCCTGCCTGGGCCGACGCCCGTCGCGCGGAGGCCGGGGTTGGTGCAATCCGGCGAGCACCGCGACGACGCCGATCGCGCCGATGAGCCAGCATGCGTGTCGAACCTTCATCAATGCGCCTCCTTGCCCGAAGTCGGGCCCGCCTTCGCGGGCTTGATGTCGTACGAACGAACGATGTCGCCATTGGCCTCGCGGGCGGCCTCGCGTCCGTCCCGGCCGCCGCGGCCCCCGCGACCGCCTTCCTCCGCCTGTCCCTCGGGCAACGCCGACCGCACGAACGCGACCGTCGCCTTCTCCGGCGTCACCGACACCCGCAGGTAGCCGGGACTGCCCAGAATCGTGCCGGCCTTGTAGCCGTACATCTCCGCCGCACGCGTGTTGCCACGAAGGTTGCCCGGTTGCGGCACGCATTGATAGATCAGGCCGTCGCGCTCGGCATGGACATACAGATGGTCGTGCCCGTGGAATACCGCGGCGACATGGTGCTTCACGAGCAGGTCATGAATGGGCATCGCCCACCCGGGCCTGCGGGCCGCGAACCCCGAAGACCCGTCGGCGTTCTGCCCACCCCACTCGAAGTAGACCGACGACTCCATGCCGCCGCGAACGGCGCGGCCCAGACCGCCCACGAGGTGATGAATGAAGACGAACTTGTACGCGGCCGTCGAGGTCTCGAGCGTGCGCGTCAGCCAGTCGTACTGCTCCTTGCCCAGCGTGCGACTCCAGTTGTCGTCGGTGTTGACGACGTCCGCGTCCTGGGTGCCTCCCCTCCCGCCGCCGCCGCCACGCGGGCGATCGACGGTGAACCAGAATGGATCGAGCACGATGATCTTCGCATCACCCCACGTGAACTCGTAATAGTGGGCGCCGGCCCCATCCTTCATCGAGGTGCGCCCGGTGTACATCGCCCCGGGCCCCGTCTCGATGACCGGCGGCGGGAAGAGCCGCGTGCGGTTCCCGTACGACCACGCGGCGATGTTGCCTTCGCCCCTGGCGGCGTATCCGGCCTCGCCGTCATGGTTGCCCAGCACCATGAAGAGGGGCGCCGAGTGGCACAACCGCCCGAAGTAGTACCGCTGCGCCACGTACTGCGGGAACGCTCCCTGGAAGTCTCGACCTCGCTTGTCGGTCATGAAGGTGTCGCCCAGGTCGACGTGGAACGCCGCCCCGCCCTTGAGCGCATCGAGCAACGCCTGCTCGTACACCAAAGGCGTCATGGCCGGATCGAGATGCGAATCGGCGATGATCGAGAAGTTGAAGGTCCGCGATCCCGTCGCGCCCCCGCCGATCGGGGGCGGGGTGACGAAGAAGCGGGTTGTGTCGATCTCGAAGGGCGCCTCGGCCGACGAGCCGACGGCCTTGCTCCGCCATCGATAGGCGTAGCGGTTCCCCGACGACAATCCTTCGAGGACGACATTGAGGGGTTCGCCGGGCTTGAGCGTCTCCGCCTTGGATCGCTGCGGAAACTCCGTCACGTCCGCCGGGCTGCCGGCCGAGGGCGCCTTGGCCCATTCGACGTACCCCACCTCGCCGCCATTGCTCACGACGCTGACGGTCATCGAGTCGTGCGTCGGACGGACGAGAATGATGTTCCGCGAATGCGCCGGAACATCGGTCTTGAACGTGTTCATCTCCGAGAGCAGGCCGCGGCCGCCTTCCCTCCCGCGACCGCCTCCGCCCGGTTGGCCGTCACGCCCCCGAGGCCTGGCCGAGTCGGCCGGGTTGGACGAAGGCGAAGACTGCGGCTGGGCCGACGAAGCGGGCAGGCCGATCGACATCACGGCACAGGCGACGAGGATCGATGGAATGACTGGGATCATGGTGCTGACGTTCGCGAACCGGGCTCATGTGCGTGGAAACGACATCACACGCGGAAACAGGCGACTCAACGTCCGCCGTCACGTCCGTCATGTCCGTCACGGGGGCGAGGCTCCTCGCCGCCGCTGTCGAGCCGTTTGTAGGTCACCCGAAGGTCGGCCGTCCCGAGTGTGATGTCCTTGATCTTCGCCAGCAGCGACTCGCGGGTCACGGAGCCTCCCGGGAAGGCAAGGCCCGGCGGAGCGGACAACGCGTAGAGGTGAAGCGTATAGGTGAAGGTGCCACGCCCCGCGGAGTGAGGCGTCACGTACGTCTCGCCTCGCTTCCACGTCGCTCCGAGCTTGCCGACTCCCTTCACGTTCTTCGTCAGGGCCGTGACGTCGCCGGGGATGTCGTACAGAGTCCAGTAGGTCTTGATCACGCCGTCGCGATCGGTGTGGTCCATGATGATGGCGTAGCTCTTGGTCCCCTCGGGCGCCCCCGTCCACGAGAGCGGCAACGTGGCCCCCTCGCCGTCGCCGCTGAACTCCGCAGGCAACGCGCCGCCGTTGGCCACCGCCGAACTGGTGAGCCGCAGCGTGCCGGACGGGGCCGCGACGGGCCGCTCGTCGTCAGGACGAGCGGGCGGCGGGTCGTCACGACGCGGCCGACGCTGCTGTCCATCGCGCGGGGGCGGACGGTCGTCACCCGGGGGACGGTCCTCTCGCGGCGGCGGGCGGTCGTCGCCGGGCGGGCGATCGTCGCGGCCACGATCGCCTCGGGGCTGCCGCCCCTCGCGGTCCCGCGGCGGACGGTCGCCTTTGCCGCCGCGTTCGCGACCACGGTACGTCTCGGTCGTCTGCGTGCCGTCGCCGTCGGTGAAGGTGAACCGCACTGCACCGTCGGCGGCGATGGCGTACGACACCGAGTGGGCCTTCCCGCCCAGCAGGTACGTCACCGTCATCTTCTTCTGCTCGTCGTCGCGGGTGAATCCCGTGATCCTCGCCCCTCGCAGCGGCGGCAGCGCCGGTCGCGGCGAACTCGCTCGCGGCTGCGGATCGATCTGGTCCTCCTTCACCGTCACCTTGCCTCGCAAGCCTCCGTTGATGTACGGGTAGGTCGCGGTCGCGTGATAGTGATACACGCCCTTGGTCCCGGGCTCGGCCCCCGCGGCCGGGGCGGCGAAGTGGCCGTTCATCCAGTCGAGTTTCTCGACGCCGCCGAGCGGACAGCACTTGTCGTCGCCCTTCTTGGCCGCGGGATCGAAGTATCCGTAGATCGGAAACCCGTCGAGCGCGTAGGCCAAGGGCTGGTCCTTCCCCAGCACCTTCTGGAGGGCCAGAGGGGCGACGTGGTAGTGGTAATCATCACCCCGCCCGCAGTGTCCGCCGAACTCATCCAACTCGCCCGCGAGGAACGTGTCGGTCCGGCCGTCGTTCTTGATGGGGTTGAAGATTGGAATGCCGTTGGCGGCGATCGCGATCGCGCCGCGGAACAACTGCTCCTTGGCGGAAACCGGCTTGTCCGCCAACTCGGGCTTGAGCGGCACCTGCCACGCGTTGTCACCGGAGTAGGCCTGCGGGAGCGGCACTTGCTGCTGCCACGCCGTGATGCCGACCATCATCGGATGCGCCGCCGGCGCGTGGGGCAACCCATCGCCCTCGATGTACAGCCAACGGTCGTCCCATCGGGTCTTGACGAAGGGCGCGAAGGAATCGAAGGGGATCGTCTGCATCGGCCGGTCCGCCGCAGGCTTGGCCGGAGCCTTCGTCGCGGCGGGTTGGAGCGCCGCCGCCACGATTTGCTCGTTGATCGCCTTCACCTCGGCCGCCCGGCGCTCCACTTCGGCTTGATCGGCCGTGGCGAGTTCGGCGACGTCGAAACTGACGACATCGCCGTTCTCCCGCTCGATCCTGACCGAATCGCCGCGGGAGGCGAGGAACGCACCCCGAACGACCTCGCCGGTCCGCACGTTGGTCCAGTTCCGCATCGTGGCGGGATCCGCGTGTCGGTGCCGGACCTCGCTCCCGCCGGCGGCCTCAGGCGGATGGGCCGCCACGGGCATCGTCAATGACCCGGATGCTGTCGCGGCGGCCATGATCAACGGAGCGAGAGTCGTGTTCCGCATAGCTTCGTCCCTGAAAGTGCTCGAGGAATGATCGTCCCTCGGGACGAACGCTCCACCGATCTTCCGATTGCACTTCAAGGCATGCTGATGCAGAAACCTCCCGTCACGCCGCGACGACGCGTTGGATGGCCTCGAAGCCCGACGTCCGATCGGCCCGGCGACGACCTCACTCCCTCATCGAACCGCCGCACGAACCCCTCGGGGAGCATGGAAGACCCTGCGACAGCTCCCGCCGTGCCGATACCTCGGCTCAAGCCTTGTTGCGACAAGGACCTCGGGCCCGACAACTCCATCACGGCAGACATCACGACCAAGCCGCGGGAGGCCCAATGACGCCCCCGCTCACCCTCTCACGCGCCGACCGGGGTTGCCTCCGACGCCGCGAAGACCCACCCAAAGGCGTCATGAACCCGTTGTCGCCGACGCTGCCCGGGCCGCGACGACGGCCCGGACCGAAGCCTGTGGTTCGACCCGACGCCACGCCAGCCACGCGCACGCCGCCGCGACAAGCGGCCACGCGCCCATGGCGACCCAGTTGGCCTCTCGCGTGAACGTGAACCAGCCGAAGTCCAGCGGCAGAAACCTCGTGCCGATCGTGCCGAGCCACCAGTGGCCGACCACCTCGTTCAGGGCCACGCCGGTCAAGACTTTCGCGATGTCTCGCGTGCACATTCCCATGGCTCAACTCCTTGAAGGGCCGACGTCGCCTCGGGACGCTCGCCAGCATTGACGATGACGCATGTCGGACCGAGCCCCCCGAGGTCTAGCGACTGCCCTCGGGCCGCGGCGAGGGCGGCACGGCCTGCTCGACGTGCTTGGGGGCCGATGCCTCCGCCTGTCGATTCACCCACGCAAGCCCGGCATCGATGGCCTGCAAGCCCTTCTCGACATCCTCGAACGTCCAGCCGGTGTCGCCCACGATCTTGCCGCCCGAGACCCTCGCGCCCTGGATGAGCGCCTTGAGCGGCCGGTCCATTTCCGAACCGACGTACGCCGCCGCGAAATCGACGTGTCTGGCCGCGCTGCGGAGGCAGTACCCCGCCTCGCGTCCGCGTCGATCAGACCACGCCGCGTGCGCCCGATCGTGCATCAGGTTCGCCATCGCCAGGTGAATCTCCATCAGGCGACGGTCGAAGTCGCGATCGCCCTCCACGGCGTGACGTTCGCAGTCTTGGGAGAGTTTCTCGAACCGCTGGTCTGCGTCCTGCGCCGTCGAGTCGCTCGGAGGCTGGTTGCGGGCCGCATGCTCGATCAAACCGAAGATCCATCCCGCGCGGCGGAGATGCCCGATCGCCTCCCACGCCTGTCGCTTTCGGTACAACTCCCTGGCGCGGGTGACATGATCGAAGGCGTCGTCGTCGAGCCGGAAGAGCATCTCGCGTTCCACAGGAATCAATCCGAGCGGCACGTTGCTCATCGCGTCGGCCGGTTGTCCATCGGCCGGAGGCGGCGGCGGCGGCGTGGACTCGGGCTGTCCGGCACGCGTGGTCGACGCGTCCGCCCCGACCATGGTGAAGATGCCGGCGAGCGACGCGACGATGATGACGGCTGGCTGACGCTTCATTGAATCCTCCTGTGTTCGCCTTCGCGAGGTTCCACGTCCATGATGGCCGCCGCTCGCGTCAAACCCAAGCGGAAGACTTCCCCGATCACGGCCTGTCGAGCCCCGCCATTTCGGCGATTCCTGCGGCGGTCACCAACCCCGCCAGCCGTCCATCTCGCAGCACGACCGCCGCCGAGCACCCCATCGAACGCATCGACCCGATCGCCGCCTCCACGGGATCCGTCTCGTGCACGACCGGGAACTCGCATGGTGGCCGTGCTGGTGCCGTCGCCCACGGCGTCGCCCGTCCGTTCCGCCGCATCGCGGATCATGCGAGGCCCGAAGTTCTCCTCGGGATCCTTGAGATCCATCTCCCTGGAGTCGGAAGCAACGACGATCGGGAGGCAGATCATCGCTGCGTCGTCGGACGTCCGGGAGGAAGTCGCGCCGGGTCGGGACGAGCCGCGAGCCGGGGTTGCACGGCGCGCCGAAGCGCCGCGTCCACTCCGTCTCGCCACGGCGCAGAGCCCCGCGGCACGTGTCCGGCGGCGGAGGAGCCCCCTTCGTCCTCCCACCGTTCGACGGGATCGACTTCCTGCGGCTCCGGCCCTCGAACGGATGACGTGGTGCGGTCGCGATTCATGAAGTGCCCTCTCGCTGGTGCGTGAAGAGCGTCATGGTGTCCCGCGTCCGCGCGGCCCTGCCACGAGCAAAGCTCCCGCATTGCCGCGTTGCCGGGGTCGATACGCTCCCGACATGCCGAATACTCCATGGCTCCGCCCCGTGGCGGCCGCATGTCTGCTCGCCACCATCGCCGCCCCCGGATGCGCCTCGCGCGAACCCTTCTGCAAGGTGTACCCACCCGAGGTCGCAGACCCCTTGCTGCGGTCGATGATGGGCACGTGGCACATCGATCGGTCGATCAGGGGCGAGCACGTGACCAACGACATGCGGGTCGAGAGCGTGGTCGACGGCGCGTTCATCCGCATGCACATGTGGAGCACGACGGCGGGCCGACCGTACCAGGCCATGGTCATGGTGGGCCGCGACGAAGGCAAGGCCGGAGCCGCGGGCGAGTACGTCGCCCACTGGTGCGACTCCTTCGGCGCGGGCGCGTCGGCCATCGGCCGGGGCACGCGCACCGGCGATTCCATCGAGTTCGTCTTCGACTATCCCGACGGCCCTTTTTACAACACCTTCACGCGGCTCGATGCCGACCGCTGGACCTTCAAGGGAGAGTCGGGCCGCCCGGACGGCACGCGAAGCCTGTTCGCCAGCGACGTCGTGACGCGCGTCAAGTGATCGCTCACCACCGCCGCTCGGCCTGGCACCACCACTCGCCCCACATGGCCTGGCACTCGGTGACGCGGTAGCCCGCGTCCGCGAGTTCGCGCTTGAGCTGGTCCTGCGTGTACTCGGTGCAGTGCGTCGGATCGCACCGCCACTCGACGCCCAGCTCCTTCTTGTACGGCACCCGCCAATCGCGCTCGAACGACGGCACGCGGACGAGCATGCGACGGGGTTCGTACCAGTCTCGCCACATCGAGAGCCGCCGCTCGCGGTCGTCGATGTGCTCGAGCACGTTCGAGAGGACGACGACGTCGAATCGCCCCTCCGCACGCGCGAGCGTGATGTCGCCCACCTCGAAGGTGCAGGTCGCCTCGACCCCCGCGGCGGCCGCCGCCATCCGCGAAGTCTCGACGTTGCGTTGCGTCCAGTCGATGCCGTGCACCCTCGCCCCGCTCTTGGCCGCGATCGACACCGCCAACGCCCCGACGCCGCTGCCCAGGTCGATCACGCGCTCGCCCTTGCCGATCCGCTCGACGAAGAAGTCGTGGTAGCGGAGAATGCGGTGCTTGGGGTGCAGCCCGTCGCCCTGCTCGCGCGACAGGGCGATGGCGGCCTCGCCGAGCTGCCCGTAGAGCTCGGAGTCGAGGGCCATCACGAACCGCGCCCGAGCCGCGGCGGGAAGCCGCTTGGCCAGCCCGTGGATGCTGCGATTGAAGGCCTTGGCGAGTTCGACAGGGTCAGCCTCGAGGGCCGACGCGTCCCAGCGGATCTCCGGCGTGATGTGCGAGTTCAACGCGATGGCTCCCTCGTGATCGGCGCGGCGTTTCGAAACCGACTGTCCCTGGTCGAAACGGTAGCGCAACCGGTCGAACCATGCGGCGGCACGCCACTCGGGTCTTTCATCGCCGGCTCGCGATGCGCCGGCCGGCTTGCCTTTCGCCACCGCCGTCGGCGAGCTTGTGACCCAGCGTCGCCTCGGGCGAGCGGACGGGCGTGAGCGAGCGATTCTTGCGGCCCACGCTCCATCCCGCGCCGAGCACGCATCGGGCCTCGCCCGGCGACAGTCGCCCGGCGAGGAGTGCCACGAAGGTGGCTCGCCACCGGTGCTCGCGAGACTCATGCGACTCCCCGGCGCCGCAACGCCCGGCCCGGGACGGTCTGGGAGCATGAGCCATGTCCCTGACGTCGCGAGCAGGAAGGCGTCGCGTGATGGCAACCCCCGCGGCTGCGCGCCAGCATCGCTCCGACAGCGGCTTGACGGCCAAGGCCGGCACCGTTTCGACCCCGAACAGCCGCCGACGGCCCTTTCTTGATCTTCGGCTGATTAAAAGTTGCAATTTGATTTAGCCGATATGTGCACTACCGTTGAGACTCATGATCGACCGCGACCTCACTCCACTGCTCCGCAAGGCGGCCCGGCGGTTCCCGGCCGTGACGCTGACCGGACCGCGTCAGTCGGGCAAGTCCACGCTCTGCCGCGGCGTGTTCCCGAAGCTGCCGTACGTCAACCTCGAGGCGCCGGACGTGCGCGCGTTCGCTCGGGAGGACCCTCGCGCCTTTCTGTCGCAGTACCCCTCGGGCGCCGTCTTCGATGAGGTGCAGCGCGTGCCCGACTTGCCGTCGTATCTCCAGCCGATCATGGACGCCAACCCCGCACCCGGGCGTTGGATCCTCACCGGCTCGCAGAATCTCGCTCTGGTCGACTCCGTGAGTCAGTCGCTCGCGGGCCGCACGGCGATGCTGCACCTGCTTCCCCTGTGCCGCGGGGAGGTGCTGCGTTTCGCGAAGCACCCTCGCAGCCTCGACCAGACGCTCGTCGCGGGCGGCTACCCGCGCATCTTCGATCAGCGCCTCGGACCGGCCGACTGGCTCTCTTCATACGTCGCCACGTACGTCGAGCGCGACGTGCGGTCGGTGAGCAACATCGGCGACCTTGTCGCGTTTCAGCGGTTCGTGGAGTTATGCGCGGGCCGCACGGGTCAACTGCTGAACTTCTCGTCCCTCGCGGCCGACTGCGGCATCTCGCAACCCACGGCCAAGGCCTGGTTCAGCGTACTCGAGGCTGGATTCATCGCCTTCCGCCTGCCCGCCTTTCACGCGAACCACCGCAAGCGGCTCGTGAAGATGCCCAAGCTTCACTTCCACGACACGGGCTTGGCCTGCTGGCTGCTGGGCATCCGCACGGCCGATCAGCTGCGGTCGCACCCGCTCCGCGGCCCGCTCTTCGAGACCTGGGTCGTGACCGAGATCCTCAAGCACAGGACCAACCGAGGCGAGCGGGCAGGCCTGTTCTTCTACCGCGACCGTGACGGGGCCGAGGCCGACCTGCTGATCGAGCAGGCCGACCGCCTGACGTTGGTCGAGGTGAAAGCCTCGCACACGGCCTCCTCGAGTCTCTTCGACGGGACTTCACGAGTGCGGGGGCACCTCGAAGTCCCGGGCCGTCCGGTCGATGTCGTTGTCGCCTACGGGGGCGACGAGAAGCAGACCCGCTCGGGCGCTCGGCTCATTCCGTGGAGCAACATCCACGAAGAGCGCTGGACATGACAGGCCGCCGGTCCTGTCTGAACCTTGCAGAAGGAGGCAAGCACGTGCCGGGGCCTCTTGCTGCAAGACGCCCCCCTCGGGTCACCGCCGCCGCAACGCCACCAGCCCGGTCACACATGCCGCGTCGGCACCCGCTGGCCCGGGCTGCCCGGGGCGCCCCCGGCGGCATCCCTCCCACCGAAACCTCCACCACGTGAACGACCTTCCGCATCGCTCCAGCCGAGTCCTCCGACCCTCACGCCAACCACAACTCGAACTCGAGCTCGTCACGCACCGGAATGCCGCTGGGGCCAAGCCGCGGAATGTGCAGCACCCGCTCCCTGGCCATGTCCACGATCCCCTTGTGCAACGCGGCGAACTGCCAGCCGCACCGCTGATACACCCCGATGGCCCTGAGGTTGTCGTTGGTGGTGGTCAGGAAGATGCGCCACGCCCCCGCCGCCCGCGCGATGTCTTCGACCGCCTCGAGCAAACGGGCGGCGATGCCACGGTTCTCGAGACGCGTGCTCAGCGTCACCACCTCGCACTGTGTGCCCCCGGGGAGCATGTCGTAGGTAATCAACCCCGCGGGCTCGCCCGCGTGCATGGCGATGATGGCGGGAATGCGATCCGCGTAGTAGCAGATTCCCCGCGACCAGATCTGCGTGCCGAACCAGTGACGCTCGAGTTCGGCTCGAACGAAGGCATCGTGGCTCGCGCTCCGCGTCACGAGCGTCACCTCCGCGCGGCGGCCGAGCCACTCAAGCACGCGGGCGGCGTTCTGGCCTGGCGGAAAAACCGGATACCACACCTTGCGAACGCGAACCACGCCCCCCGCGTCGGGCTCGACGTACCACGCCATGCGTTTGACGAGCGTCGGCTGGCCGCCCGAGGCGACCGGAAACTCGAACGTCGGCAGGCGCATCGCCCTGGCCAGCTTCAGGCCGCTGTCGCTGAGCAACTCGAAGGGCACGCGTTCGCGGTCCTTGAAGGCCCGCTGATGCTCGGTGGTGTTGGTGCTGACGCCAAAGACATTGACGCCCATGGCGGCAAAGGCCGCGTGGGCATCGCGAAAGCCGCAGCTCTGGGGCGTGCACCCGCGGGCCCCCGGAATCGACTCCCACGATTCGCCCGAGACCCCCTTGCCCACGGGCTCGCCGGGCACGCCCGTGCGCGGGTAGAAGAACAGCACGGCGGGACGAGGCAGCCGGTCGAGTCTCAGCGTCGTGCCGCTCGTCGAAGCCAGTTCGATCGGCGGCAGGGCCGCGCGACGCAGGTGCAGGCACGCCCCATCATCGACGGGCACCGGCAACCCGGGCGGGAGCGTGGCAAGATCGTGCGAGGCGACTTCGTGCTGAGACATCGAACGCTCCTGAAACATCATCACGCCACGCGGTCCAGACGAAGGGCACGGCCGTGAACGCTCACGACCGTAGCCCGGGTTGCGCCGGGCTCTGCGGGCAACTCGCGGCGAGTTGATCGTCACACGTGCATTCACGCTCGAAGCGACATCACGTCAGGAGGCCCGTGGCGTCGGAGTGACCAGCGACCCCGCCGCGATCGAGAAGGTGTCGAGGGTCCGTTCGATCAGGGCGTCGGCGGCCATCGCCGATCCGGCTCGCTTGCCGAGTGAGCCGTCGAGCAGCAGCGTCGCGAGCCCATGCACCATCGACCAGTGCATGGTCGTGATCACCCCGAGCCGCTCGGGCGATACCCGAGGCCCGGCGAAGCGCTCCTCGACCAGTCGCACGAGCACGGAATAGGCGCGTGTTCCCGCGGCGGCCGCCGCGGGGCAGGCCGAGAGGTCGGCGAGTTCGGGCCTGAACATGACGCGAAACACCGCCGGGTTGCCGAGCGCGAAGTCGACGTACGCGCGGGCCGCGAGCCGCAGTCGCCGGGCGGGTTCGCCGCGGGCCCTTTCCGCGGCCTCGAGCATCTCCGAGAGTCGCGTGAACCCGCGCGCGACGAGTTCGGCGACGATGGCCTCCTTGCCGGCGAAGTGGTGGTACGGCGCCTGGTGGCTGACCCCCGCCCTGCGGGCCACCTCCCGCAACGAGAGCGCGGCGACCCCTCGCTCCTCGATCAGGGCGAGACTGGCCGTCAGGACTTGCTCTCGAAGGTCGGACACCCCACCATCGTCGCCCCTTCACTTGACAGTGTCAAGCCGGACGGTACACTTTGTCTTGACAGTGTCAAGGCGGAGACGCGTCCCGCCACCCGTGAACACGCGCGAGAACACCCATGACAGACCCGGTCGCCATCATGTCCGCCCCCGCGTTGTTCGAAGCGACCGGTCCGGTGGCCCTCGCGGGCTGGCTTTCGCTCGTGCTGCTTCCGCGGCGGGTTCGCTGGCGTCGCGCCGTCGCCGGCACGGCCGTGCCGCTGCTGCTCGCGGCGGCGTACGCGGGCCTGATCGCCGCGGGATGGTCTCGCGCCGAGGGAGGCTTCGACAGCTTCGTCGCCGTCAGGCAGCTCTTCGCGAGCGATCTGGCGCTGCTCGCCGGATGGCTCCACTACCTCGCCTTCGACCTCCTGATCGGCGTCCACATCGACGAGCGTGCCGAGCGGGCGAACATCTCGAAACTCGCCGTCCTGCCCGCCTTCGTGCTGACCTTCCTCTTCGGTCCCGCCGGCTGGATGCTCTATCGCGTGCAGGAGTGGCTGACGCTCTCACGACGAGGCCCGGCGCGAGAGACCGCGACCGAACCGGATGCCTCCCTCGGAGCCATCGGCCTGCTCCGCTGGGCCGTGGCTCGCGCCGACCGCGGGCTCCTCCTGGTGGCCACGGCGAATCTCGCGATCATCCCTCCTTCGCTCGTCGCCGCCCTGGTCGACGACCGCACGCTCGACGGCGCGAACGTCTGGATGAAGCCGCTGAAGTTCGCGTGCTCGCTCGCGATCTATTGTGCCACGCTCGCGATCATGTCGCCTCTGGCGGGGACCGCGTTCGCTCGCTCGCGGGCGCGTTCATGGATGGTGCGCATCATCGCGGTCGCCAGCGCGGTCGAGATGCCGTGGATCCTGCTGCAAGCCGCGCGTGGCGCCCGCTCGCACTTCAACCAGGAATCGGCCGTCGGGGTGGCGATGTACGCGGTGATGGGCGTGTTCGCGGTGGCGTTGGTGCTTGCACCGATCCCGCTCGCCGTGCACGCGTGGCGAACCCGAACCGGAGGTTTGCGTGCCGGCATCGTCGCCGCCGTCACGCTCAACGTGCTGGCGGGTGGTGCCGTCGGCGCGTGGCTGAGCACCCGAGGGTCGCACTTCATCGGGGGCGATGAATCCGGTGCCACCGGCCTTCCCTTCCTCGGCTGGTCCACCACCGGCGGCGAGCTGCGCATCGCGCATTTTGTCGGCCTTCATGCCATGCAGGCGATGCTCGCCGCCGGACTCATCGCCTCGCGATGGAAGCCGCGGACCGGGTCCATCGCGGTCTGGCTGGCGGCCGCGGCATGGACGGGCCTGACGGGATGGCTGACGATGCTGGCCATCCGCGGGCAACCGGCCTTCTGACGGCCAGCCACCCAACCCGGCAGCGACGGGAGACATGCATCGGCGTCGTCGACGAGCGGAGCACGGCGTCCCGCAGCACGCCCGTGAGCACAATCCACCTCAGCCCGGGACGCCGCTCGGCACTGCGAGCAAGCCCCGCATGCGGCGCAAACGACTGCACAGGCATCGAGGCACGTACGCAACCTGTTCGGACTCACTATAATGATGAGAACGCGATGAGCGTCACGGGCGACCGGGCGCTCGAGGCGGCTTCGTGCGAGATGGGATGCCACATTGAACAACTCGGCCGCACGATCGCTGCCTGCGAACCGCCACGCACGCAGGACGGTTGCACCACACCCACAGGAGAATCATGATGTTCTGGAAAAGGAAACCCAAGGCCTCCGATGGGGGGCAGCCGCTTCCGCCACAGGTGCGCAATGCCCTCGACGCAACCGACCAGCCGGATCTCGAGGACTCCCTGGATGACGACATGCTCGAGTTCGTCGCCTTCGCCATGCTGACCCGCCACGGCCGTTCGCACGCTCCCGCTGATCCATCCTCGCTTGACAACTTGTACGCCGCGCTGGTCAAGCGACTCTCGGTCGACCGCCGTCGGCGACTCGAGCAGGCAGTCCGCCAGATCGTGATGAAGGGCGAGACGGGCGTGCTGGCGCTCCTCCCATTCATGCAGGGCGAAACCGATCGCACCGTGATCTCGACAGCCGCGCTCGACTACGCGATGCTGATGCCCCGCGTGAACGGCGACCCGCTCAGCGGTCCCAAGTTCCTGGTCTCGCGGTTCGATGAGGCCAAGGGCAACGACGCGGTCCGGCTGGGCATCCTCACGGGCCTCATCCTGCTCGGAGACGAGCGGCTGCTGCCTCTGGTCAAGGGACGCTGGAAGGAGTTCCAATCGGCAGAGGACCGCCGACGCCTCGCCGCGTCGAGATCGGGGTCGGAAGGAAACTCTAAACTGACCTGACTCACAGCAACCTACTGGTTAACGGGCGGCGTCGGAAGTGCCTGCAAAACAGCACTTGCGACGGTCGATGCGTCCGGGACAAGGACGATCGTCATCTCCTGCCGGGCCTCATCAAGCTCCAGCCGCTGGATGAGCGTTGGCATCAGTCGGGCTCTGGCGGCATGATCGAGGTCCATCCATCCGCGGGCAAGATCCTCGGCGGTTTCCGTCTGGCGTGGCGGCGTGGCGAGCCGCAGCACCGACCGCCACGGGTCGACCTGTTCCAGCGCTGCCGAGACCGCTTGTTCGAGCCGGTACGCCTGAACCTGGTGTCCCGGGCAGGGCGGCCGCCCCCCGCCGTTGACCGGCATCGGTAATAGCTGTAGATCCGTTTACCGCCTTTGCCGAGGGGGCGAGTCACCGTATGGGTGCTCATGGGGCGGCCGCAGCCGGGGCAGATGACCTTGCCCCTGAGCGGGAAGCGATGCGCTATCCGCTTCTTGGCGCTCGTTCGTCTCCGTGCGTCGAGGTGGGCTTTGGCGCGAGCGAACATCTCCAACTCGATGATCGGATCGTGCACGCCGCAGCGGAGCTTGTGCTTGTCAGCGAACACGCCCAGGCAGACGGGGTTCCGGAGCACCTCAACGACCTGGCGAGCGGTCCACACTCCGCCGCCGATCGATCGGCCCGTCCGCTTCGAGACACGCTTCTTGGTCGTCCATCCCTTCTTCTTGAGGAGGCTTGCGATCTCGCTGGGTCGCACGCCCGATGCGGCCATCTCAAAGCTGGTCCGCATTCGCTTCGTCTCCTGCCCGTTGGGCACGAGCTGCTTGGTCTTCGGATCGGCGTCGTATCCGTACGGCGGCGGCCCCGCCAGCCTTCGACCATGCGCCTTGAGAAACAACCGCGTATCCGCCAGGCGGCCGGTGATCAGTTCCCGCTCGAACTCTGCGAAGGATGCGATGATGTGGCGGAGGAACAGCCCCTCCGCGGTTGTCCCGATCCCCGGTTGATGCACCAACCGGAGCTCGACGCCGGCGGCCTCCATCTCGTCGAGGATCGTGACCGCGTCGCGCATCGTGCGGGAAAGCCGATCCAGAGCCACGGCGTACACCCGCTGAACGCGACGCTCGCGGACAGCCTGACGCAAGCGCTTCAGCGCTGGGCGATCGAAGGTTGCACCCGACCATCCCTTGTCGTCGAAGCGCTCGCCGACCCAATCGCCATCCCTGTCGCCATAGGCGCGGGCACAGTCCAGGCAAGTCTGGAACTGCGCGTCGCATGAAGAGAGGTCCTTCGCCGTGTCTACCGACTGGCGGGTGTGGATGGCGAATCGAGATTGGGGCGATGGCTGAGTCACGGACACGAATCATCGGGCACGCAAAGCACCGCAGCCATCGCGGAATCAGCCCAAACGGTCTGATAACGGCCCATTCTTGCTCTAGCCCTGAACCGTGTGTGGCATTTTGCCGTACATAGTGGTATACTCAACCGTCGGCCACGAGGTACCACCATGAGCGCCCTTCCCAACTCCCCATCCGCCCGGCTCGATTTCCGAGTCTCACCCGAGCACAAGTCGCTCATTGAGCGTGCCGCGAGCGCTCAGGGCCAGACGGTGTCGAGCTTTGCCATCGCCGCGTTGCTCAAGGCTTCGGAGGAGGCGATCCAAAGCGAGACAACGCGAACGCTCTCGGCCCGCGACGCGCAGACGTTCTTGGCCATGCTCGATGCATCTGGCGAGCCCAACGCCGCATTGAAGGCGGCAGCCAAGAGCTACAAGGCGCGGCGTGGGCGCTGAACCCGCCAAGTGGTCAATCGAAGAACTCGGCTCCGACCACGATCGGGCCGAGTTTTCGTGCGGCCACGAGTCGCTCGACAACTTCCTCAAGCAGTTTGCCAGCCAGAACCAGAAGACGGGCGTCAGCCGCACCTTCGTCGCGCTCAAGCCCGGCGAGAAGATCGTCCGCGGTTACTACTCCCTGGCCGCGGGATCGGTGCAGTTCCAGAACCTGACCGATGAACAGCGCAAGCGTCTGCCGAAGTACCCGGTGCCCGTCGCGCACCTTGGCCGGCTTGCGGTCGACAAGAGCGTGCAAGGACACGGACTCGGCTCACATCTGCTGATCGATGCGCTCTGTCGCGTCGGCAGGGCCGAACGTGCTCTCGGCATCCACGCGATCGAGGTCGTGGCGATCGACGATGCCGCGAAGGGCTTCTACCTGAAGTACGGCTTCACCGAGCTCGCTGACGATCCGCACCATCTCTTCATCTCGATGAAGACCGTCCGCAAGCTTGGCCTGACCTGAGGGGACGCAAGGGCGGCAGCGACCGAGCCGATTCACCGTGAGGTCGTAGCAACCTCGCGCCGGCCCATCGTGATGATATGACCCAGTGCGCACCCGGCGCAGCCGCAGGGACCAGGCAACGGCGCGTAGGCATAAATGCCCCGCACGGTTGGACGCTCAGCGGCGTTATCCCACTGCATCGGCGGAAGTTCGGGGAGCGTATTCGCACCGACCTTGGTCGCCTTCGCGTCGGCCTTGTAGATGCTCTTGCCGCCCTTGATGGTCTCGACCACGGTCAGTTCGTCCAGGTCCTCGATATCGACCGCGAACGGGTCGCCCGAGAGCACCACAAAGTCCGCGACCTTGCCGGTTTCGAGCGATCCCTTGCTCTTCTCCTCGAAGTGCTGGTACGCGCCCCAGATGGTCAGGCTCTTGAGCGCGTCGTTCACGCCGATGCGTTCGTCGGCACCCAGGATGTCGCCGCTGCGGGTGCGGCGCGTTACGACCGACGAGAGGATGCGGATCGCGCTGGGCTGCGCGACCGGCGAATCGTGGTGCTGCGTGAAGATCATGCCGCGGCGGAGCGCGGACTGGGCGGGACTGATTCTCTCGGCGCGGGCCGGACCGAGCGTCTCATCGCGGTGCCAGTCGCCCCAGTAGAAGCAGTGCATGCCGAAGAACGACGGCATGATGCCGAGCTCTTTCATCGAGTCGAGTTGATCGAGCCGCGCCGTCTGGGCGTGGATGGCCACGCTGCG
Source organism: Phycisphaerae bacterium (assembly GCA_037139735.1). GTDB lineage: Bacteria > Planctomycetota > Phycisphaerae > Phycisphaerales > UBA1924 > UBA2402. The sequence goes on along the minus strand of JBAXFU010000004.1, from coordinate 1,358 downwards.
CCGGTCGGCGGGGCCGTCCTTGGCCGCAGCCTCGCGAACAGCACCGATGTATTGATCGATCGCAGCGTCGCCGTTGCAATGGGCCAGAATCTGCCACCCCTTCGCGAACGCCTGCTGAACCTTGGCGCAGATTGCTGCGTCGGAGAGCGTTTCATAGCCCCTGTAACTCGCCGGCAACCCCGATGGCGGCTTGAAGTACGGCTGGGTCAGGTGCGCCGTCTTACCCTGCGGCGATCCGTCGAGCATGATCTTGACGCCGCCCACGCGGTAGCCGTTCTTATAAGTTCGCGAGTACCAGAGCGAGCTCAGTTCCGTTGGTTCGTCGCTCGACATCATGTTGACGTACGAAACCACGTCAATCTTCATCTGTCCGGCCTCGGCCAGTTTCACGAAGCTGCTGTGCATCGGGCCCACCGCCCCGCCCTCCTGCGCAGTCGTATAGCCGTGTCGGATGTACAGTTCTTGACCGGCCAGCGCCAGTTGGGCCAGTTGCTCTGGTCCGAGCTTCGGCAGCACCCTGCCCGCCGACAACATGTATGCCGTTTCCTCGAGCACGCCGTTGGGCGTCTTCCCATCAGCCTCTCGGCGGATGACCCCGCCCTGCGGGTTCACCGACTCGCCGGTGATCCCCGCCAACTCAAGCGCTTTGCTGTTCATGCTGGCCAGGTGGCCCGACTGGTGCGTCACCATGATCGGAATGTCGGCTGACACCGCGTCGAGTTCCTGCCTCGTCGGGTGACGAAGCTCGGCGAGTTGGGAATCATCGTACCCGAACCCGATGATGATGTTGAACCGCTTGGCGATGTCCGTGCTCGCATAGGCACGCAGCACTTCCTGCAGTTTGGCAATCGAATCAACGCCGCCATCGGGTGGCGGCAGCAGGTTCGCCGACACCGCCTGAAAGCCGGTGCCGAAGCAGTGGCCGTGCCCGTCGATGAACCCGGGCAGCAGGGTCTTGCCCGCCAGGTCGATGGCCTTGGTCCCGGCGGCCTTGAACTTCTCAACCTCGGCCTTGGTGCCGACGGCGATGATCTTGCCGTCCTTGACCGCGACTGCCTCAGCCTGCGGGGCCGCATCGTTCATCGTGATGATCGGGCCGCCCGTGTAGATCGCGTCGGCGGTGGGTGACGCGACGGGCTGCTGAGCTTGCACGCGTTGGACGCTGCAGAGCGAAAGCACAAGACTCAGGGCAATAAGCGACTTGGCGATGGTGTTCATTACGCGGTACATCCAAAGGCGACACTGGTACTCCGCAACCTGTGGCGAAGGCAGAGTAACAGTACGCTCCGACCGTGGCGATGACCTGACGTGCCTGGGTTTCCTGAGCCATCTCGAGTGAGAGGTTGAACTCTATTCCT